>NZ_CALXYQ010000051.1 GCF_944393015.1 uncultured Brachyspira sp. | reverse complement strand
ACAATTTTTATTTAATTATTTATAAAAATTGTTCTTTAGTTTTGTATGCCTTCGGCAATGGCTCTGTCAAATAAACTTGCTATAGTCTTACAATTTTTATTTAGTATTTATAAAAATTGTTCTCTAGTTTTTTATGTCTTCGGCAATGGCTCTGTCAAGTAAACTTGTCAGAGTCTTATAATTTTTATTTAATTGTTTATCAAAATTGTTTTCTCGCTTTGCATGCCTTTGTCAAATTATATTCTTAAGTAAGATAGATATTTTTACTTACTTATATATAAAAATGCTCAATAATAAAATATTTAAAATAACTTACATACAAGTATTTATTATGAAAAATTATCCATTTTTATAACCTATAAATTGTATAAATATAAAACAAAAAGTCAATTACAATTTTTTATTTTATTTGTATAAAAAGTAGTGTAAATTATAATGCTTGTAAAAAAAGATATTTTATATATAATATATAAAAGGTAAACATATTTTGTTGGAACGGATTATGGGGGAATTATGTTTAAGAAAATAATTTATATTATTATTTTGTTTTATGTATTAATTTTTTCAAGCTGCAGTAAAAATGAAACTGTAAATAATAATAATTTAAACACAAATGATATCAATACAAATAATTTACAGACTAATGATTATGCAGATATTGTTTATAAAAATGATAATGCTTTTTTTGATATGAAATATGTTTATAAATCAATAAGAGTTGATAAAGAAGCTTTCAGCAATGTTTTGATTAGTTATTATCAAGATGCCAAATACAGTAATATAATAAATAGAAATAAAGATTTCCTTAATAAAAAACTTGTAGGTGATAATGATATAAAAAAATATGCTATAGATTTTATATCTAATACATATCATAATCATTATAGTGATGATGTACATAGTGATAATTCAGTTTTCTCTTATGCTTCTGAATATAATTATGTTGAGCAAAATTTAGCTTTAAAAAAGGCTAGGGAACTTCTTTTAAGTATAAAAAATAAAGATGCAGATATTTACTTAGCTTTATTTTTATCACATTTTGCTACAGATTCTTTATATTATTTTAACGATATGCAGAATTATTTGAAAGAATGGAAGAAATTAGGTTCTACAAATATAGGTATGATGATTGGCATTATAGGTGAAGGTAATAATATAAATAATATATATTCAAATAAAATGAAATTAATAAATTATATAATAGAAGCTCCTTCAGATTTAGGAGTTGAAAAATTAGTTGCTGATGCTTATGAAAATGGTTTTTTAAATGATATATCAAAGGATACAGGATACTTAGATATTTATAATGAAAACAATTATAATTTATCTTCTGTGATATATAATAATACTTCTAATATATCATACTTTACTGTAGCAAGAGATATAGTAAATACAAACATAATTGATAAATATATTAGAACCTATACAGGAAAAGCTTTAAGCAGAGATAAAATGACTTCTCCTGTATATTATGAAAATTTTTATTATACATATAATCCTTCATTGGATCAGAAATACGAAGATTTTGCAGATATATATTTTCTTGAGTTTAATAAAAATACATTTATTTATTCAATTAAAGGAAACAAACTTCAAGGTGTATATTATTTAAATCCTATGTTTATAGGAAATATTAAATATGCTGATTATAAAATAGAAGAAGTATTTAATTTCCATCTTGGAGATGATTCAAAGTTGGAGAGTGCTAAAATATCTTCTATAAAAACAACTGATTTGAAAAATATAGCTACAAATTCGCAATTCATATCGGAAGGAAAATTTGATAAAAATAAATACGCTGAATATTTAGATGATATACTTTCTTTCCCAATATATAATCCTGAATTCTTTCTATGCGATATAAACAATGATGGAAAAGATGAGATAATGCTTAGAGGCACTTATAAACATTCTGGTGAAAGGAGCGGAATAGCTTCATATATCTTGCTTTTAAAAGATAATTTAGAATTAAATTTAGAAAGCACCATTGGAAAATCTATAAACGGAAGCAGCAAACAAGGACTTAATAATTTTCAAAAGATGTATTTAGAAGACGGTAAAAATAAAATACTTCTTGTTGATCCTAATGCCAATACAGCACAGGATATATTTGCTGAGAATGGTGTTGTAAATGTATATGAGTTTACATACAAGACATATAAATATCAGCCTATACTAGTTTGGAAAGGAAAAATTGTTAATGGTGTTCCTGATGGAGTTTTGAAAACAGATGCAGGATTTGATATGTATAAAGCAGAAAGCGATTCTGATAGAGCTATAGTATCAGATAAGACTTTAAGAGTGGCTGATAAACTTATGAACGATGAATATAATAAAGAATCTGCAAGATTAGCTAAAGATAAACAGGAAGAGCTTTTAGAAAAAAAACGTTCATATACAAAAGCCATTCAGGATAAGTATGGAGATGTATTAGAGATAGAAAATGAAATGATAAAAATATTGGGTATAGATAAATAATAGTGAATAATGATAATATAAATACGCCTGCTTATAAAAATATAATTAGGAATTTTAATATTGCTATAGGTATTGCTTTTATACTACTCATTTCGGCAATATACGTTACTTATATATGTAATATTAATATTCCTCAATTAAATTCTAATACAGATTTACAATTATTAGAAGGTATAGCAGTAGAAAGTTTTATCTATAATATAAGGATATTTTTTTCTTTTTTAATTCCATTATCATCTTTTATATTTATATTTCTTTTTGTGCTTAATCCTATTAGCGTTAAATCTATATTAATATCATTTGTATTGATTTTTTTAATGGCTTTTTATTTATACAAGCTCCCTTATGATATATTAGTAAATCCATTCGATAATTTATATGCATTCATTTCTTTGATAATAAATCTTATATCAGCAAATTTAATTATACTTTTTATAGTAGGTTTATCTTTTATAAGATATGATATAAAAAAGTTTTATTCTTTATATGATTTTTATACTATGATTACTGAAATTATAATATGGAGTTTTTTAATATTATTTGTAATTTCATTAATAGTATTTTCTATAACTGCTGCATTATATTTCAATGATAAAATAGATGCTAAGAAAATTTTCAGATTTTTAATGAGAAATGATATGAAAAATTTAAAAATACTTTTATCTATTTTTGCTGTATTAAATACTCTTATAATTTATTTTTCATATTTACTATATAATAAAATGCTTAATACTAAATTGTCTATAAGCGTTTCAAGAGTTATCACTCCTTTTATATCTTTATCATCTATTGTTATCATAATACTAACTTTTAAATATCATATTATAAATAATAATTATTTTAGATTTTTATTCTTATTATATATTTTATTTATGATGTTTTATATATTCAATATTTTTTTATTTAGAATAGATAAAGAACATAATAAAACAGAATATTACATATACATAATTTCAAATGTATTGGGTATTATATTTTCTATATTTTTATTGTATATATCTTTTAATAAATTTTCTTACCATTATTTTATGATATTTAATTCAATAGCAATTATTAATTTCCTATATAATATATTTGTTTCTATTATGAAAAAGTACATAAAATTCATATTTTTATATAATTATATATATATAATATTTTTTATCGTATTATTATTTATTGACTTTATATAACATTTTGCTATACTATATATGTATGATAATATATAGGAGCCAAATTGAGAAATAGAATATTTTTAATAATTATTTTTATTCTTGTTATTTCTTTTAACTTGAAAGCTGTGAATTTGTCAGTTGGATTTATAAGCCAGTTTGGTCTTAGCGGTGCAAATACAAATGCATCAAAAGTATTTCCATCTGGATTTAGAGATTTTGATTCTGGATTTGCATTTTCTATAGGTATTAATCAGCCTGTAGCATCTTCTATGTCTTTTTCTGTGCTTCTCGATTTAGGATATTATCATGATTCTTATGATTTCAGATATAATATAAATGGAAAGAGAGTAACAGAAAATTATCAATTTGATAGTTTTTTGGTAGGCGGATATGCAAGATTTAATTTTGCATTTTTATCAATAGGAGCAGGCGGAGGAGTTAAAATTCCTGGAATGGCTACATATAGAGTAAATGGATATAATAAAGGAGGAAGATATAGATTTTCTTTTGGAGATTTGAATGATATATTTGAAAGTGCTGTTATACCTTATTTAAGATTTTCTCTCGATTTTAGTTTATTTAATTATTTACTTATAGGTGTATATGTTAATTATGATTTTCCTTTATACTTCCAGCATAATAATTATATGAATGATGTATTTGTTAATAGAGATTCGATAAGTGCTTTTGATATAGGAATTCAATTTGGATATTATCTTAATATTAATTTTGATAGAGATTATTAGGAGTTATTATGAAAAGGATATTTATATTATTTATCTTATTGTTATCTTTTAATGCACTTTATTCTGCTGATTTTGTAGCTGGTTTTGTAGGACGTATTGGTGGAAGCAGTGCTACTACTGATAGGAGTAAAGTATTCACATCAAATTTTAGGGATTTTGATAATTCTTTCTCTTTTCAGCCTGGAGTATTTTGGGGATATGATGATCTATTATCGGCAGCCTTACTTTTTGATATAGGCTATAGTATGGATAGATATGAAATTAAATATACTATAAACGGAAAAAGAGTTAGAAAATTATAATTTTGGAAGTTTTTCTATAGGAGTATTTCCTAGATTTAATGTGGGTTTCTTCTCTATAGGTTTTGGCGGCGGAATTAAATTACCATTATCTTTGAAATATACTAAAGAGGGAGATGAATTCAGCAGAAATAGATATTCATTAGATTTTGGAGATATACAAGATGCTTTTACAACTTCATATATTCCTTATATAAAAGTTTCTGCAGATTTTCTTGTTAGATTCAGCAGAAAATTCATGATGTCATTTGGTGTATATGCTAATTATGATTTCCCTATTGATATAGATAAAAATGGTATATTCAAAGATTTTACAATCAATCAGGATTCTTTGGCTTCATTTGATATAGGCTTCCAAATTGGTATGTACTTTTTAAGCAGATAATTCGTTTTTTACACTGTTAATAAAATAATGAGGGCTTTATTTTTCAATATTGCCCTCATTTTTTATTTAATTTTATTATATTAAAGTAAATTTGTATATTGTTCTATGATTATATTCTCTGTCAGGATAAAGTATAATATTTGGAAAATGATTAAAATTCAATGCACATGATAAATTTTGAGTTTCTAAACAGAATGCTTCATGTCTATTTAATATTTTATCTCTCATTTTAAAGTTATTGAAATGATTAGCTGTATAGAATAATACAGAAGGCTGAGTAGTAAATACTTCTAAAGCTATATTTGTTTTTCTTGATAATATTTTTACTCTTTGTTTATTTATATCATTATCATCAAAAATAAAACAATTATCACAGCCGTCTTTTGATTTTATTATATCATCAACTTTTTTTAATGAAGTGAAATCATAAGGAGTATTTTTTGTTTTTAATATTTCTCCTGAAGTTATACCATTTTCATCGGCAAGATAATATTTAGCATCTATAAACATTTCATGATCTTTAATATTTCCGCCGCCATTTAAATTAAAATATGAGTGATTCATTATGTTTAAAGGAGTTGCTTTATCAGTAGTGGCAATATAGTCTATTATTATTTCATTTTCATCTGTAATAGTATATTTTACTATTAAATTAAGATTTCCAGGATATCCTTCTTCTCCGTCTTTAGAAACATAAGAAAATAATACTTCATTGTCTTTTTTTTGTATTGATTTGTACATTACATAAGAAAGTCCGTTTGTTCCTCCATGAGTATGATCAGGAGCTTTATTTGCTGTTATATTATATTCTTTATCATCTATTTTAAATTTAGCACCTAAAGTTCTTCCAGCCACTCTTCCTACAGTAGCACCCATATGTCCGTTTTTAGCCTTATCTGTATAAAACTCTATATCATCAGAACCGAATGCCACTTCTACTTCTTTTCCTTCTTTGTCCTTGAAAAATATTCCTGTTATAGTTGCACCAACTTCTGCCAATTTTACTTTTAAGCCCTTATCATTTTCCAATGTATAGATATAAGATTTTTTTCCGAAATCTTCTTTTTTTGATCTAAACATAATAATATCCTTATAGTAATTTATTTATATATTATACATTATTTTTATTTTTTTTATATAAAAATATTTTTAAAATTTATTTATTTTTAATACTTGTATACGGTATATTGACAATTTCTTTTTTATTTATATACTTTAAAATAAATATTTAAACTTACGGAGTAAATATGTGAATAATAATAGAGCTAATTGGTTCAATTGCTAACTTTATAAAAAGAAAATTTTTTACTAGTAAAGCCCAAAATACTAGAGAGGAATAAAATTATAGTATTATGTATTTTTATTTTGAAATGATCTGTACATAAACTTTTCTGTTTCTAGCACCATCGAATTCAAAGAAGTATATATCCTGCCAAGTACCTAATACTATTTTTTTATTTTCTATTATTACTGTCAAACTAGGGGCTACCAAAGATGATAATACATGAGCCTGTGAATTACCTTCTCTATGCTCATAATTATCATGCTGAGGTACTAATTTATTGAAAGCATTCTTCATATCAAATACAACATCAGGATCAGCATTTTCATTTATTCCAACAGCTGCAGTTGTATGCGGTACAAATATAACAGCTATTCCATTTTCTATATTTTCATCATTTATGCATTTTTGAACTTCTCCTGTAATATCAACTATATCGAATCTAGCTTTAGTTTTTACATTAATAGTATGCATTATAATATCCTTTTTATTATTTTGTTATATATTATACGATAATAAAATACTTGTCAATTTGATTATTTTTCTATTAATGTATATAATATTATTATGTTTAGAGAAATGAGAAGGAAAAATCAATTATTATCAAATTCGCAAAGCATTTCAATATTAGAAAAATGCAGCTCTGGAGTATTGGCTGTTTCAGGTGATGATAATTATCCTTATGCTGTTCCTTTAAGTTATTTCTATTATGATAATAAAATATTTTTTCATGTTGCTAAAAGCGGATATAAATTAGATGCTATAAAAAATAATAATAAAGTTTCTTTCTGTGTTATAGAAAAAGATGATATAAAGCCAAAAGAGTATACAACTTATTATAGAAGTGTTATTGTTTTTGGTAAGGCTTTCATAATTGACGATGATAATCAAAAGAGAAAAGCCATTGAGAAACTTGCATTGAAATATTATCCTAATGACAATGAATCAAATAGAAATAATGTAATTGATAAAGAGTATGATGCTTTTTATATTATAGAACTGCATATAGAATATATGACAGGTAAAGAGGCTATAGAGTTAGTTAATAATGCTTTTAAATAGTTGTAATTGAAACTAATAAAAAAGGAGAATAAATGAAATATTTTAATTTTGATGAAAATTTTTTGCATACAGTTTTAGAAGAAGCTTTAAAAAATGGCGGCGAGTATGCTGATTTATTTTTTGAAGATACTAAAGTTAATTCAATAAGTTATTTAGATTCAAAAGTTGATGATATGAGTCTTGGAAATAATTATGGTGTAGGATTAAGAATCATAGTTAATAAAAAAACAATATATTTATATTCTAATGATACAAGCAATAACAGTTTGATTAATTTAGCAAAATCTGCTGCTTCTATTGTAAATGATAAAAAGTATATAGTTAAAGATTTTATTCAGTCAAAAGAAAAAGATAATCACCCATTACATATTAATCCTTTCGATGTAAATTTTGATGATAAGATAGAAGTTCTTTCATATTTGGATAAAACATCAAGAGGAGTATCAGACAAAATAAAACAAGTTAATGCTATGTATTCAGAAAAGCAAAGAAATATTTTAGTATGTGCAAGTAACGGCATATTAAAAGAAGATTCTCAAACATATATAAGACTTATTATGATGGCTATGGCTAGCGATGGAACAAACACTCAAACAGCACGCAGAACAAAAGGAGCATTAGACGGATTCCAAGTTATAAAAGATATTAATTTAGAAGATATGGCTATGGAAACTGCTAATTCAGCTATAAAGATGCTTAATTCTAAATATCCTAAATCCGGAAAATATCCTGTTGTAATAGATAATGCATTCGGCGGAGTAATATTCCATGAGGCTTGCGGACATGCCTTGGAGGCTACATCTGTTGCTGATAATGCCAGCGTATTCTGCAATAAATTGGGAGAGAAAATCGCTTCCGATGTTGTTACTGCTGTAGATGACGGAACTATAAAAAATGCTTGGGGAAGTTATAATATCGATGATGAAGGTAATGAGGCACAAAGAACAGTTTTAATAGAGAACGGTATATTAAAAAGTTATTTAGTTGATGAGCTTGGTTCTATGAAGATGAATCAGAAAATAACAGGAAGTGCTAGGAGAGAAAATTATAAATATCCTCCTACTTCAAGAATGAGAAACACATTTATAGATAAAGGTAATTCTAGTTTTGATGAGCTTATATCAGGAATAGAGTATGGACTTTATGCTAAAAAAATGGGAGGCGGTTCAGTTGATCCTGCTACAACAGATTATAATTTTGCCGTTTCTGAAGGTTATTTAATAGAGAATGGAAAAATTACTGAACCTGTAAGAGGTGCTACGCTTATAGGACGCGGAGATGAAACACTTATGAATATTGAAGCAGTTTCATCAAATTTAGAATTGGCTGATGGTCTGTGCGGAAGTATTTCAGGTTCTGTTCCTACTACTGTTGGACAGCCTGCTATTAAAGTTAAAGAGCTTACTGTTGGAGGAAGATAAATGTCAGAGAATAGTTTTAAAAATAGAATAAAAGAAATATATAATGATATAAAAAATAAGGCAAAAGATATTGATGAAATAGAAATATACATGTCAAGCAGCGGAGAAGAGGAGTTTACTGTAAGAGAAAAAGATTTAGACAAATATACTTATGCTGAATCCGGAGGCATAGGATTAAGATTAATTAAAGACGGTAAGGTTGGAATAAGTTTTACAGAGAAAATAAGTGCTGATATTAATATAGATGATCTTATCAATAATGCAAAAACTTCATTACATTATGCTGATTCTGAGCCTGAATATAATAAACTTATAGATAAAGATGATGATGAAAAAAGTTATGATATGATTAATAGGGATATAGTTAATCTGTCTAATGATAAACTTAAAGAAATTTCATTATCTATAGAAGATAAATTATATTCTCTTGATAATAGAATTGTAAATGTACCGTCTGCAGGATTAGCCAGATATAATTTTAATAAATGTATAATAAATAGCAATGGTATATGCAAAGAAGAGAAGAAAAACAGTATAGCATATTATGGTGAAGTAATAGCAAAAGAAAATGATACAGTAAAAACTTTTTTTGATGTTTATTCTTCAACAGATGCTGTATTTGATATTGATTCTTTTACCAAAAATATAGTTGATAATGTTGTAAATAAATTATCTGCAAAGCCTATAGAAAGCGGAAAATATAAAACTGTATTTTCAAATAAAGCTATGAGAATAATTATAGGTTCTTATTTAGGTTTATTTTCTTCAGAGGCAGTTCAAAAGAAATTATCACTTCTTCAAGGAAAATTGAATCAGAAAATAGCAAGCAGTATCATAAATATTAAAGATATTCCTATGTATGATAAAGGTTTGGCAAATACAAATTTTGACGGAGAAGGCTCTAAAACTAAGGATTTAAATATAATTACTAACGGAGTTTTAAATAGTTATCTTTATAATAGTTATACTGCAAAAAAAGACGGCATAAAAACAACTTCACATGCTTCAAGAGGATTCAAAACTTCTATAGGCATATCTTGTCATAATTTTATTTTGGAGAATGGAAATAATACTCAGGAAGAATTAATTTCTCAAATTCAAAATGGTGTATTAGTGAATTCTTTGACAGGAACCCATGCAGGAGTTAATGCTATAAGCGGAGATTTTTCTTTACAGGCTGAAGGTATAAAAATAGAGAATGGTAAATTATCTTATACAGCAAGTCCTTTCATTGTTTCAGGTAATATATTAGACCTTTTGAGCAATGTAGAAATGCTTGCTAATGATACTGATTATCATCATTCATCTATATATGCACCTAGTGCTTTGATTAAAGAACTTTCATTTGCTTCATAATTTTTATTTATAGTATTGAAGTTTTTTTTATTTTTAATATACTTTATAAAATGAATAGAAGAAATCAGTTTTTTGATAAAATACTGCAGAATTTCGATAAAGTTTCTGATAATGAAAAGAAGAAAGTTTTTAAAAGGCTGTCAACTCTTTGGTATTCTCAAAACATTATTTTAGAAAATCTTGAAGAGGGTATAATAGCAATAGATGATAAAAATGCTATACAAGGAATAAATAAAAAAGCCTGCTTTCTCTTTTCAATACCTAGAAACTCTGAAGGTAAGCCTCTTTCAAAATATATGTCATCAACTGATATAGGAAGATCTATATTAGAACTTATGAAAGATAATATTTCAGATACAAAATTATTAAAGGATGATGAAAATGAAAGGATACTTCAGATAAATATACTTCCTATAGGAGACAGCGGAAGGATAATAGGTACTCTTATAAAGGCATTTGATATAACTAAAACTTATGAAAGTGCTCAGAAACTTAAAAGAGCCGAACAATTAGCTTCTCTTACTACACTTGCTGCAGGAGTAGCACATGAAATAAAAAATCCTCTAGGTTCTATTTCCATATATGTACAGCTTATAGATAAGATAATAAAAAAGAATATGGATAATGAATGCCAGTGCTATAAAGATTTTAAAGAGTATTCGGATATTATCAAAGAAGAAATAAGCAGACTTGAAGAAACTATAAATTCATTTTTATTTTCTGTTCGTAAATTAGAACTAAATATTGAAGATGTGAATATTAATGAACTTATTTTATCTACTATAGCATTTTTGAAATATGAGATAGAAAAGAATAATGTTAATATTGATGTTAAATTTGATAAAGATAATCTTATATTAAAATTAGATGAGAAGTATATAAAACAGTCTTTAATTAATATAATACAGAATGCTATAGATGCTATGAGTGATAATGCAGATGATAAAAAGAAAGAAATTTTTATAAAACTTAAAACAGTTGATAATTATGCGGTGATAAGTATAAAGGACACAGGTATCGGAATAAAAGAAGAATCTCTTGGCAAAATATTCGAGCCTTATTTCACAACTAAAAGACATGGTACCGGACTTGGACTTACAAATGTAGTTCGTATAATAGAAGCACATAATGGAAATGTAACTATAGAAAGTGAATATGGAAATGGAAGTGAGTTTATTATAAAACTTCCTTTAAAGCAGGAGAATCAAAAATTTTTAGAAACGGATTTATAAATTATGCCTAAAATATTAGTAATAGATGATGAGAAAAATATAAGAGATGGTATTAAAAAATCATTGGAATTTGAAGGTTATGAAGTTGTAACTGCAGAAAACGGCGAGAAAGGAATAGAAATCGTTTATAAAGGCGGAATTGATTTAGTTATAACTGATTTAAAAATGCCTGAAAAAACAGGTGAGGAATTTTTAAAAGATATTTTAGATTTTGATAAGCATATACCTGTTATAGTGTTAACGGGTCATGGAAATGTTGAAACCGCGGTTGAAATGATGAGGCTTGGTGCTTATGATTTTATGACAAAGCCTTTCAATCTTGATAAAATGCTCCTTATTATAGCAAGAGCTTTAGAGAGTAAAAATATTAAGAAGACTAATGAAACTCTTGAGAGCAGAGTGGATTATCATGAAAGTTTTTACGGTATGATAGGGCATAGTCCTAAAATATTAAAGGTTTATGAGGCAATAAAACAGGTTGCAAGGACTAAAGCCACAGTATTGATAGAGGGTGAGAGCGGAACAGGTAAGGAATTAGTTGCTAATGCTATTCATCAAATATCAGACAGAGCCAAACAGCCTTATATAACTGTAAACTGTGCTGCACTTTCAGAAGGGGTTTTGGAAAGCGAATTATTCGGACATGAAAAAGGTTCTTTTACAGGAGCTATTGATAAAAAAATCGGAAGGTTTGAAGCGGCAAATAAAGGCACTATATTTTTAGATGAGATAGGTGAGATTAATCAGATTGTACAAGTTAAACTATTGAGAGTATTAGAAGAAAGAGTCATAGAGAGGGTAGGTTCTAATACTCCTATTGAAGTTGATATCAGAGTAATTGCTGCTACAAATAAAAAATTATCAGAGGAAATAAAAGAGGGTAAATTCAGAGAAGATTTATATTATAGGCTTAATGTTATAAAGATAGAAATGCCTCCTCTTAGAGAGAGAAGAGAAGATATACCTCTTTTGATAGATAATTTTATTAAGGAGTTTTCTAAAGTACATTCCATAGAAATAAAATCGGTTGATAAAAAAGTGTATAAAATATTGTCTTCATTGCAATGGGAAGGAAATGTAAGAGAACTGAGAAACACAATAGAAACTATGGTTGTTATGTGTAAAGATGGTAAAATTGATGAGAGCAATATACCTGATTGGGCTTTAAAAAATAGCGAAAGTAATTTTGTAGTTGAAAATGATGTTACATTAGAAGAACTTGAAAGAATGTATATTAATCATTTGCTTAGCAATAATAATTTTAATAAGGCACAGGTTGCTAAAATACTTGGAATTGAAAGAGCCACTCTTTATAGAAAATTAAAAGAAGATATTAAAGATAATAAAGAATAAAAATAAAGAGGAGCTTTTATCACTCCTCTGATAATAACTTAATATATTATTTTTTATTTAACAGCAGTCATTATGACATCGTCTGTAGAAACATTTCTAGGGTCTGTTTTAGTTAATGATTTCAATTCAGAGAAATTAGGTATTATAACAGGGGAAGTAATATCATATTCTTTTTCTACTTCTTCTTTATCAAATTCTATTAATAAGGTACCTACTTTAACTTTATCGCCTTCTTTAACATGTGCTTTGAAGTGTTTACCGCCCAATTTTACAGTGTCCATTCCAATGTGTATAAGTATTTCAATTCCTTTAGAAGATAATCCTATGGCATGATTACTATCAACCATTGTTATAACTTCGCCGTCAACAGGAGAGTATACTTTTCCTTCCTCTGGTACAATAGCCATTCCATCGCCAAGTGCTTTTGTAGAGAAAGCCTCATCTTTTACTTCTGTAACATCAACTAATCTGCCTTTTATAGGACTTTTTATTTCGATTTTTTTAGAGAATAATCCCATTATAAATACCTCCGCTAAATAACTTTGTATTTTTATTTTATCACAAATGTTTATAAAGTAAATAACTTTATCCTAAAAAATATTATAATAGTTTTTATGTTCAAATATCGTATATAATACAAATAATTTATATTTTTTATTTACATAAATGATAAAAACTTGTAAAAAATGAATTAATAAATTGTATAATACTTGATAATATAATAAATAAGTATTATACTATGTAATATAAGTAAAATAATTACTTTTTTAATTTTTATGGAGGATATATGTTTAATTATCTACAAAGAATAGGTAAGTCCCTAATGGTTCCAGTTGCTGTATTACCTGCAGCAGCTATTCTTTTGGGTATTGGTTATTGGATTGACCCAAACGGATGGGGCGGCGGAAGTCCAGTTGCAGCTTTCTTTATTAAGGCCGGCGGTTCTATTATAGACAATATGCCTATACTTTTCGCTATTGGTGTTGCTTTCGGTATGTCAAAAGATAGAAATGGTGCTGCTGCTTTAGCTGGTCTTGTTGCTTTCCTTGTTGTTACAACTCTTTTAGCCCCTGCTACAGTTGGTATGATTCAAAGTAAACCTGTTGAGCAAGTTCCTGCTGGTTTTGCTAAAATCAATAACCAATTTATAGGAATACTTTGCGGTGTTATAGCAGGCGGTTTGTATAATAAATTTTCTGAAATCAAATTGCCTGAATTTTTGGCATTCTTCAGCGGAAGAAGATTTGTACCAATAATTACATCTGTAGTTATGATGGTAGTGTCTTTCATCTTAATGGTTATTTGGCCTGCTATTTACGGCGGTTTAGTAGCATTTGGTGAAGCTATAATCGGTCTTGGTCCTATAGGAGCAGGTATTTATGGTTTCTTCAATAGATTATTAATCCCTGTTGGTTTACACCATGCTCTTAACTCAGTATTCTGGTTTGACGTTGCTGGTATCAATGATATACCTAATTTCTTAGGCGGTCAGGCTTCTATAGATGCTGGTACAGCTACAATAGGTGTTACTGGTATGTATCAGGCTGGTTTCTTCCCTATTATGATGTTTGGTCTTTTAGGTGCTTGTTTAGCTTTCATTAAAAATGCTAAGCCTGAAAATAGAAATAAAATTAAATCTATAATGTTAGCAGCTGGTTTTGCTAGCTTCTTTACTGGTGTTACTGAACCTATAGAATTCTCATTCATGTTTGTAGCTCCTGTATTATATGTAATACACGCTTTACTTACTTGTATTTCTTTGATTATTTCTGCTAGCATGAAATGGATGGCTGGATTCGGATTCTCAGCTGGTTTGATAGACTTACTTCTTTCTACTAAAAACCCATTAGCTGTTAATTGGTATATGTTGATTATTCAAGGTATAGTATTCTTTGTATTATATTTTGTTATATTCAATTTTGCTATACAGAAATTTAATCTTAAAACTCCTGGAAGAGAAGATGATGATGTAGAAGTAGAAGTTAGTGTTTCAGGCGATGCTTCTTATGCAGAAAAAGCATTAATGCTTCTTCCTTTACTTGGCGGTATAGAAAATATAGTTGATATTGATAACTGTGCAACTAGATTAAGATTAGAAGTAAAAGATAATACTATAATACAAGCTGCTGAAATTAAAAAAATGTTCCCTGGTGTATTAACTCCTGGAAAAACTTCTGTACAAGTAATTGTAGGACCTAAAGTACAATTCTTAGCAGATGAATTTAAGAAAGTAGCTAAAAAATAATTGTTTATATAGCATTATATAATATTATGATAGCCTGCAATTTATAGATTGCGGGCTATTTTTTTTGTAGAAATAAAATAAATATTATGTTAGTATTATAAATCATAATATTATGAGGTTTAATAATGGAATCAAATAAAAAAGATGTTAAATTTATACTTCCTATGAATTTATTAGGAGGAAGAGAAAATATAGTAAAAGTGAATAACTGTGCCACTAGATTGAGACTTGAAGTAAGAGATGTAAATAAAGTAAATGCTGAAGAGATAAAAAAATATTATCCGGCAGTACAAAAAATCAGTGATAAAGAAGTGCATATAGTAGTTGGTACAAATGCAAGCGAATTAGCTGAATCTTTAGAGAGAATAATAGCTTTTGATGATAATGCTTCTAATATGGCTATGAATCTTATTCCTATGCTTGGTGGAAAAGAAAATATAGTAAAAGTAAATAACTGTGCTACTAGATTAAGACTTGAAGTAAAAAATGCTGATAAAATTAATGAGGAAAAATATTATCCTGTAATACAAAAAATAAGTCCTACAGAGGTTCATGTAGTAGTTGGTATTAAGGCCTTTGATCTAGCTGATGAATTATCAAAGATTTTAAATGACTCTGATGATAATACAGATTATTCTAATAGAGCTTGGCTGCTTATTCCTATGCTTGGAGGAATAGAAAATATAGTAAAAGTAAATAATTGTGCTACTAGATTAAGACTTGAAGTAAAAGATGTTAACAAGGTTAATGTTGATGAAATAAAAAAATATTATCCGGCAGTACAAAAGATAAGCGATAAAGAAGTGCATATAGTAGTTGGTACTTCTGTAAGTGAGCTTGCTGAAGATTTGGAAAAATTGTTAGGAAGCCAAACTCTAAAAACATCATTGCTTCTTCCGTTGGTTGGAGGTATAGATAATATAACTAAAGTTACTAATTGTGCTACTAGATTAAGATTAGAAATAAAAGATATTAATAAAGTTAATATTGAAGATATAAAGAAGTATTATCCTGCAGTTGAAACTATAAATAATAATGAAATTCATATAGTAGTTGGCACTGATGCCAGTGAACTTGCAAAAGAATTCAAAAAATTCGTAATTTAAAATAAAAATAGAGGGTATTATAATAATACCCTCTTATAATATTCTAACTTTTCATAATTTTATATTATACAAATATTAAACTCCTACAAATTTAATTACCGCATTAATACTGTAAAATTGTTTTTTGAGTTTTTTTATATTATTGATATTATAAAGTAATAAATATTTTTGTGTTTTTAATCAGATTATATTGATTATCAAAATAAAAACTATTTTTATGAGGTTTAAATATAATAATATTTTGACTATACAATAGTTTTATTGAAAATAATATAATTTGATTAATAAAATATATACTGTTCTGATTTTAGTTTAAAGCATTATATAGTATATAAAAAATGTGAAAATTATATATTAGATATTTATTTGAATACATTAAGAAATAGGTTATTAAACTTATTAAAAAAATTATAAAGGAGGTTTAAGAACCTAAATAATGATACTTTATAATGATAAAAAATTAAAATAATTTTAATAAACAAATAAAAGGAAGGGAATTATGTCTAGTATTAAATTTGAGCATATAAGAAAAGTATATGATAATAATGTAGAAGTTGTTAAAGATTTTAGTTTAGATATAGCAGATAAAGAATTTGTAATTCTTGTTGGTCCATCCGGATGCGGAAAATCTACAACTCTTCGTATGATAGCTGGTCTTGAAGAGATTACAGATGGTAAATTATATATTGGAGACAGATTGGTTAATGACATAGCACCAAAAGATAGAGATATAGCTATGGTGTTCCAAAATTATGCTTTATACCCTCATATGACAGTATTTAAAAATATGGCTTTTGGACTTGAGCTTAGAAAAACTCCAAAAGATGAAATAAAGAAAAGAGTTGAATGGGCAGCAAAAGTTCTTGATATAGCACATTTACTAGATAGAAAACCTAAAGCATTGTCTGGAGGGCAGCGTCAAAGAGTTGCTTTAGGAAGAGCCATGGTAAGAAACCCTTCCGTATTTTTATTAGATGAACCTCTTTCCAACCTTGATGCTAAATTAAGAGTTCAGATGCGTACAGAATTAATAAAACTTCATAAACAGCTTCAAACAACTTTTGTATATGTTACACATGACCAAGTTGAAGCTATGACAATGGGTACTAGAATTGTTGTTATGAAAGACGGAGATATAATGCAAGTTGATGATGCTAAGACTCTTTATAATAGCCCTAAAAATTTATTTGTTGCAGGATTCATTGGGGCACCTCAAATGAATTTTATAAATGCAAAACTTTCTAAGAAAGATGGAAAATGGTATTCTTCTTTCGGCAGATATGAAATTGAATTAAATAATGAAAGAGTTTCAAAGATAGATGAGTCATATAATGGAAAAGATGTTATATTGGGAATTAGACCTGAAAATATTACTTTATATAAAGATAAATCAGAAACTAATTCAAATAATTTAATAGAGGCTATAATCGATGTTATAGAGATGATTGGTTCTGAAAGTTATTTGTATATGAATTTTGGTGATTTACAGGTTACAATAAGAATCAATACCAGCGATGATTATGAAAGAGATCAGCGTGCATATATGGAATTTGATTTGAATAAACTTCATATATTTGACAAAGATACAGAAAAAAATATTTTGATAGAACAGTAATAAATATTAGTATATAATAAAAAATAAGTTCTTGCTATTATAACAGGAACTTATTTTTTTATTTATTATTATTTTTATTAATTATTATAGTATAATATTATCTAATATTTTAAATAATTCTTCTTTGCTCTCGCATTTCATAAGTTCTATTTTATTTTCCATTCTATATCCAGTTAAATATTTCATGACGAACTTACGCATAAAATGTATTCCGCTTACTTCTCCATAAAGATCGCAGCAGCCATTGATATGTTCTCTTATTATATTTTTTAAATTATCTTCTTCTTTTAATTTGTACTCATCATTATCTTCAAATATAGTATTGAGTTCTGCAAATATCCAAGGATTTCCTATAGCACCGCGTCCAACCATTATTCCATCAACTTTAGAAATATCAAATGCCTTTACAGCATCTTCTTTGTTTTTTATATCTCCGTTTCCTATTAAAATATAATCTTCACCCAATGCTTCTTTTACTTTTGCTATAGCTTCCCAATCAGCAGTTCCTCTGTACATATCGCTTGCATATCTTCCATGCAATGTTAAAAAGCATGCTCCATTTTCTTTCATAGCTAATGCTCTTTCTAGTTCTCCGCCTTCACCTCTTTTTAGTCCTAATCTTATTTTAACACTTACAGGTAAAGGAGATACACTTTTTACTGCCTTTAATACCGAAATCATTTTATCAGTATCCTCTAAAAGTCCGGCTCCTCCATTATTTTTTACTACTTTTTTGGTAGGGCAGCCCATATTAATATCTATAAAAGAAAAACCGCTTAAATCTGTTATTTCTATAGCTCTTTTATAATCATCTTCATTTGCTCCAAATAGCTGAAGTGATATAGGGTATTCATCTTCTTTATGCTCCATATACCTATATGTTTTTTTTACCTGTCTTGCTAAAGCAGCAGCACTTACTAATTCGGTTATTAAAAGTCCTGCTCCGAATCTTCTTGATAATCTTCTAAATACATGGTCAGTATATCCAGCCATAGGTGCTAAAAAAAATCTTGATGGTATATTGACGCCTTCTATTAATATATTTCTTTTCATGTTTTCCTTTAATTAAATGCATTAAAATGTTGATATAATATAAACAATTAATAAAAAAACTTCAAGGGTATAAAATAAAATTAATAAAATTCTATAATAAAATATATTTTTTATAAAAAAGGATTCATTTTATATTGACAAAAAAAGTTTACTATGTTAATTTATATAAGCTATGAATTATTTATTAATACAATCGACAATCGACAATCGACAATCGACAATCGACAATCGACAATCGACAATCGACAATCGACAATCGACAATCGACAATATTTTAAATTATTTCCAAAATATAATGTAATTTTTCTTTTGTTTATTATATATCTATATGCCTCATGTTATATATTTTTTGTTAAGATATAAAAATCTCTAAAACCCTAACATCATTTTATTTTAACAAAACTCCTGATAATGTATAATATGAGGCACTTTTATTTATAATTTTTTATTGACAATTTCTCATTATATTTTATAGTAAAATTATACTGACTAACTAAGTCAGTCAGTATATAGCTATTATTTATTAAATGATTTATGAGTAAAAAAGCCAATATACCAGAAGATAAAAGAGAAGCCATAATAAATGCCTCTATTGATGAGTTTGCAAAGCATGAGTATAAGCATGCCATTTTAGAAAATATTGCAAATAATGCCAATATATCAAAATCTCTTCTTTTATATCATTTTAAGAGCAAGAAAAAATTATATGCATATATTTATGATTATGTTTGTGAATATTTGGAAACTATTATTACAGATTCAGAGTTTTATAAAATAACAGATTTTTTTGAGCTTATGGAATATTCCTTTTATAAAAAGTTAGAAATGATGTAGATTTGTTCATAGTCTTATGGTATAATTCACCTAACAACAGAGCGACAAATCGGGATTTGTGGAGGTAAAATATAGATGAATCAAGGTAGAATTATTGTAATCACAGGTACGCCAGGGACAGGAAAAACTACAACGGCATCTGCTGTTGCAAAAGAATCAGATTTGGAAAAGTCTGTGCATATGCACACAGATGACTTTTATCATTATTTGAGTAAAGGGGCAATACCACCGCATTTGCCAGAATCAAATGAGCAAAATTTGATTGTCATTGAAGCGTTTTTAGAAGCTGCGAAGCGATATGCTCGTGGTGGATATGATGTAATTGTAGATGGCATTGTAGGACCGTGGTTTTTAGAGCCGTGGCTCAACATTGTTCAAGAGCATTATGAAGTACACTATATCGTTTTAAGGGCAAGTAAAGAAGAAACTATGAAGCGAGCTATCGAACGCTCAAAGTTAGACAGAGAAACAAATATTGAATTAGTTGAAACAATGTGGAATCAATTTTCCAATTTAGGAATCTATGAATTAAATGTTATAGATACAACTACGCATTCAATCAAAGATACTGTTTCAGCAGTAAAAGAAAAAATAGTAAGCGGTACGGCTTTACTATTTTAGACAATTCCCATTTATCGGGGAGTTTGCCGCCCGCTTAAACAACTAAATACATCCACCAAGAGCAGCTATTTTCCACCAC
>NZ_CALXYQ010000050.1 GCF_944393015.1 uncultured Brachyspira sp. | reverse complement strand
GTCTGATGTCTGATGTCTGATGTCTGATGTCTGATGTCTGATGTCTGATGTCTGATGTCTGATGTCTGATGTCTGATGTCTGATATAAATTTCATATATTATATGATAGCATAGTATTAAACTGCAGTCAATATGAAAAATAAAATATTTTATTATTATTGCTGCTGATAAAATATATTTTAAAGCGATAAACTTGACGAAGAAAGCTTCAGCTGTTTTTCAGAGTATTTTACCGCAGGCAGTAATTAAAAATTATTTTTTTAATTAATATTTATTAGTCTGTATATTATACCAATTCTGCCATTCGCTTATTTTAATTAGGGAGCGTTTATATTCATATAAAAAATCTTTTTCAGTTTTTATAATATTGGGCTTATATATATCAGGAGGATTTGACATAGGAATGGTTACATATTTTACGCTGGAACAGCTTACCAAAAATATTAATAATAATAAAAATCTAATTTCTTTCATACTCAAAGCTTCTATAATAATTACTGATAATACTATTTAATGCTTTAATATTATCATCACTTAGTTTTTTATCTTCTATAATACCTATATATTCATCGCTTTTTGAAAAAGTTTCTGATATATTAATCTGCTTTTTCTTAAAATCATTATCCTTACTTAACAATTTATTAGAATACTCTAGTTTATATATTTCATTGTTTAATTCATTTATCTCTTTGTTTTTTATATTTAATTTAATATTCAAAGAAGATACATATACAATTAAAGCTATTAATATCAAAGCAATATAAAAATACTTTGATTTTAATATATTAATCAATACAGTTATAAACATGATAACTTCCTTAAACATTTATTTAATATCTTATTTACTATTATCTTTATCACTTTTAAGTATTTTCAAAAAACCTCTCAAATCGCTTCCAAAACTTACCGCATTAAGCCCAAGCAAAATTATAACAACAGCAATAGCTTCCTCTTTAGTTATTATTCTTCCTCTATAAATCAGATTAACAAATACCCAAATACATCCAAGTAAAAAACTTATTATGCTGGTATATATAGAAAGTTTTTTATTAGCATTATGTTTGTCTATAAAACTCATTTATTTAGCTCCATTGTATTTTAAGTTATCATGAAATATTTTATTATTGTTAAAATAAAAAACTTTCATTACAAACTCCTGATGAATAAATTCATCAGGCATTCAAGTTTTTTATTTAGCTCCATTGTATTTTAAGTTATCATGAAATATTTTATTATTGTTAAAATAAAAAACTTTCATTACAAACTCCTGATGAATAAATTCATCAGGCATTCAAGTTTTTTATTTAGCTCCATTGTATTTTAAGTTATCATGAAATATTCCTAGTAAAAACTTCTGTAAATATTTTAAGTTTTCTAAGACTATTTCACTATCTTTTATAGCTGTTTCTGTAAAATTATTACGTATAAAAACATCATAACTTTTTAATCTATCTTGAGATTTAATATTTTTTAAGTTCTTTAAAAACTCTTTTCTCTTAATAGCCTGTACTTTATGATTATCATAAATGGACTTGTAAATATCCTTAATACTATCAAGTATAATCATATAATAAAAATTACAAATATTTTCTAATTGAAGTTTTTTTATAGTCTCTATATTGCTATTAAATAGAGACACATTATATATATCTATAATCTCTATTCTTTTCTGCTTTATATAATTTTCAAACTCTATTTTATTTTTATTTAAAATATGATTTCTTGCTATATAGCTTATTATTCTACTTTGTACTTCCAAAGTACTTTGACTGATAATATTACTATATTCTTTATAGACTGTAAGCGAAGTAATTTTATCATCATATTTAAAATCATCATTGCTGTAATGATTTAATATTTCACTATTATTTTTATTTTCTAATGTTTTTATTTCTTTAGGAACATCAAAAGCATTTTTTATATAATTTTCCTGTTTTGTATTTTCATCTTTGCTGCTGCTTCCAAACTCTATAGTACCATCTTTAACATTAGCTTTCATATTAGCAGTTCTTCCGCTTTTAATTATATTAAAAACAAAATATGCTATCACTATAGAAGAAATACAAATAAATATTACCGCAAAGTCGCTCATATTATTGTTATGCTCCGTATCTTAATTCAATATTTTAAGAATACTATCAAATCTTTTCTGCCTGTCATCAAGCCCATTGTAACCGCCATTGATTAATTTAGTTACAGTTTTCACATCTCCCATTTTGGCAGACATTCCGCATTCCTTTTCTTTCCAAAAAAGCAAAGCTATTTCTATTGCCGTATCAGGTTCTTTAGCTAAGTGAGGATTATTCACTAAATCAATATTTAATTTTTCTCCGTAATATTCATAATTATTTTTTCCTGTAAGCTGTATTATTCCTCTGCCTCTGTATTTATAGCCTTCATCTTTAGCATTTCCTAATCTTCCGCCGTAAACAAAATCAGCTATAGCCTTAGCTCCTTCATTACATAATTTTTTAGCATTCTCTAAAGTACCAACCCTTTTTCTAAAAACTTCAAAAAGTCTTTTAGGACTGTAATTAAAACTTTCTTCAAGCCTTTTATAATCATTGCTTTCATGTGTGGTTTGTGCTAAGAACATTGCTTGTTCATTAATGTCAGTAATACAATATTTTATAAAAGCATTATTTATAGTCCCTAACCATTCCTCATCGATTCCTATTTTCTCTAATTGTTCTTTTGTTATCATATTATTGCTATGCTCAAACTCGCCTATAAATAGCTAGCAACTGAAGTTACTAGCTGGCTCGTTTTCGCTTTCCTCCTTTATTGCTATGCTCACCTCCGCTAACATTATATGCCAACTAAAGTTGTAATATGCTTCGGCTCACTTCCTCCTTAACTTTGTTTTGGATATTGTGTTTTAATTTCTTGTCTTTTAACTTTCAAACTTTCAAGCTGTGATTTTTGTTCTTCTGTTAAAAAATTTTGACTTGCTAAACTAGATAATACACTTTCTAATAATTCAGCCCTTTCTCCATCTAAATTACTTTGATACTGACCTTGCCTAATATTGATAATATAATTATTATATTCTTCTGCTGTTATTAGATTTTCTTTGAATAATTCTTCATAAGTTTTTGAAGTTATATATTTTGTACCATCTTCAGATATTTCTATTTTTTGAGTAGATTCTAATTCTTCAATGCCTAATTCTATTAATTTAATTAAATCCTCTTGTATGTTTTTATCAAGTTTATATATTTGTCCGTTTCTTATTTCTTCATCTTTTTCTAAAACTAATATTTTATTTTCAATTTGTTCTTCTATACTCATTACAGAACCATCATTCTTAATAGCTCGAATGTCTTTTACTCCCATATTTTGAACATTATCAAAGGCCTTATATTCATCATTATCATCAATAAAACCTTGATTTTTTAGCTTTTTTAGTGCTATTTCAATATTTTCATCAGTAGAAATAATCTCTTTTACCTTATTATTGTTAAAAATTACTATATTCATATATAATACTCCTATAAAAATTAAGCTATTCTTTTATATATTCTAATTTTCCTATTTTTAGTTCTATTTTCAGATGCAGTTGTAACTACTTTAGAAGCATTAAAATTTATATTTATATGAGCTAATATTCCATTATCTGCACCTGGAGGATTAAATCCAGAAGGAGGAGAAGTAAAATAAGAAAAAGAAAAAGAACTATTTTTCCAATTATTATGATTTCCATTATTATTATGATATGAATCAAAGTTTCCTGTAATATTTCTAATAGCATCACCTTGAATGCCATTGGAACGACCTTCTTCCGATAATGAACCTTCTGTTCTAAAAAACACACTTTCTGTGTTATATTTTAATTGCCAAGTACCTCCAAAAAGTTTTTCTGGAGATTTGCTTGCATCAAAAGTTCCATCATCTTCAGCAAATTGTATGTATGTTGATCCTATTGGCATTATTTTATTTAATACAATTGATTCTATAGCTTTCTGAATATTATCAGCTGAAGAATAAACAGGATCAAGAGTAGAGTTTTTATCAGGCGTTAAATTAAATGTAAATATTTCTCCTGCCTCTACATCAGTATCATCTTGATGTGCTAATAAAAACATATATACTTTGTCTTCAGAACTTACTATTTTGGTTATACCAAATTTAACTGCCTTGCCGCTGCTTGAAGTTATTCCATCTGTAGCTTTAAGATTTGATAAATCATCAATTAAATTAAAATAATTTTCTATTATAGTATTGTAGAAATATAGTCCGTCTGTTCCAGAACCTAATGCTGTAAAAGATCCTGTTAATTTTACATTAGCATTATTGTTTATTAATGTTAAATTGTATAAAGAAGAAAAATTATAATTGAAACCAAAAATATTAATATCTTGATTTCTTAAAACTCTATTTTTTATATTAAGATTTACAGTATAATTTGATTGAGGAATAGCAATATCATCTTGTCTTTTTATAAGAAGGTATATTGTAGATGATATATCAACTAAAGCAAATTTAAAAGAACTTTCTATTTCAGAAATAGAACATTCATCTAATTCCAAATTAGTAAAATTACCCTTAGAAAAATCTGTGTCTTGTGTAAAACTAATATTATCAAAGAATTGTAATAAAATATTTAATATTCCCAATTGTTTTGTTTCATTTTCAATAGAAACTATTGGTATAACTATCAAATCAAACATAGATGGTATATTGTTTAAATTAGATTGTAATCTATAGCTTTGATCTTCCTGTTTAACTATAGTTCCAATTCCTGTATATAAAACTAAATTAATAGTATCAGGTATAGGAGTTTTAAACTTTGGAAAATCATAGCCTGAAATGTATTCTAAATTAGTTTTACTATTATCATAACTAACATCTATTGCCGCAGTTGCTCCGCCACCTCCGGAACTTATTAAAGTAAGTTTAGCTCTGTCAGTACTCCAATCTGTGGCAGTGAAGTTTTCATTAACTTTATATAATTTGCTGTCATATATTATTAAATCATCTATATAATAATTATTACCTGTAACGTATTCTTTATTAGTACCGCCTATTACACTTATATTACTGCCATTTAAATTAATATTATTTCCGGCTGTTAAACTATCCTGCTTGCCTGATTTTAATTTCTCTATTGCTTTTTGAACTGTGTTTGTATTATTTCCAAAACCTGAATTAGTATCATCATAAAAAGTATTTGAGGCTTTATTTAAATAATCTATCTTTTTTTGTATATTACCCCAAACAGGATTTTCTATATCTTCAAGAACTATGTAAGAAATATTATCTTTTATAATTATTTGATTTTTATATATTTTATTTATACCATCAAACCAAACAATTATATCCTGTAATGGCTTTAATAATCCATTTAAATTAGTTAATGGACCGCTTGCTTGATTATATGAAAAATCTTGCTGAACTATAAAAAAATTATTTTCATATTCTATTAATTCATTAGCTTTATAATCAGTATCTAATTCTAATTTTTTGAAAGGTGTTATTAAATTACAGTTTGATTTTAAATAATAATCTGTATCATCACTTGTAAAATCTTTGAAAACTCTATAAAGATAACCGTTATTTTTTATAATGTCATTAACTTTATAATCTGTATTCTCATAATAATTTTTTACTGGATAATTTGTAT
This sequence comes from uncultured Brachyspira sp., assembly GCF_944393015.1. Lineage (GTDB taxonomy): Bacteria > Spirochaetota > Brachyspiria > Brachyspirales > Brachyspiraceae > Brachyspira. The sequence goes on along the minus strand of NZ_CALXYQ010000050.1, from coordinate 14,821 downwards.
CAAGAGTATTTAATTTTTTAGCTATCTCATCAAACATAAATGCTGAAAAAGTAGTGCTATATGTTGTAATTGTGAACTTAAAAGTTTTATTTAAATCACTTGGAGGAAAGAAAATTATGCTCTTAAAATTAATATCATTATTTACTAAATAGATTTCATTATCTTTAACATCTACAGTTTGTAAATCTTTCAGGTTTTCTAATAGCTGCGGATATACTTTAATGTCATCAATTAAGAACTCCATATTTTCTAATGGACCATCAACAGCATAGCCTATATCAGCACAAAAAAGCCTCTGTCCAGAAAAAACTTTTACTTGTACATTGTTAGTATTGAGTTCTAATTCTCCGTTTCTTTCTAATAATTCAAAAGTATTTTCTCCGATTTTATATTGAAAAGGAGCTTGTATATTATTTTCGTTTAACGGCATTAATATATCCTTATATTATATATACTATATTATAAAGTATTAAAAAAATATTTCTTATACATTTGTATAATATTTGAAAAAAATTTAAAAAAAAATTAAAAAAAAAGTTATAAAAAACCCTTACAAGAATATTAATTCCTGTAAGGTTTTTAAAATATAAAGAGGTAAATAAAAAAACAACTTATCTTCTAAATCTTAGATTTCTAGCTTTAAATGTTGTCATAACTTCGTATATTTCTTCAGCTGTAAGTCTTTGAGCGACATTAAAAACAAGATTTTCAATATACATTCCTATTCTTTCACCGCCTCTATTTCCCATTGCCTCTGTTTGTGCGGCAGACTGTACTTGTAAAATACCGCCCATATTTTTTACCAATTCCGGACCGCGTTCACCGACTAAAGCTGTTTCTTCATAGCCTAAAGTATAGCCTGTAGTTCCAAACTCAAACTTAGGCATTTCAGGAGGATTGCCTTTTGCTGAATCCAAAGCAGCAGCAGCAGACACAACACCTGCGGCAGCTCCAATGGCTGAACCTATAGCAGTGGCACTTAAAGCAACACCTGCGGCAAACCCAACCGGTCCGCCTTGAGCGAATGAAGTTGCTAAACCTAAAGCAGCTTGAGCAGTTGCCAAAGCAGGAAGAACTACGGCATCGGCTATAGCTTTATTCTTTTGAAGTTCTGCTAGTTTTACTTGGTTTTGCCATTCTGCGTAATCTTTATTGTATTGTGCCTCTGCTAATTGCTTTTCTAAATCTTCACGCTGTTTATTTATTTTCTTTTCTTCTTCAAGCTCTTTTTTCTCTTGCTCTCTTTTCTTTTCTACTTCTTCTTTTTTTATTCTTATAGCCTCTTGACTCATCAAGTCATTTGCCTCAACTGCCTTTTGATATTCTTCGTCGAGTCTAGCTAAATAATTTTGATATGCCTCATCGTCTAGTTCTTGCTTTTCTTCTTCTTTTTCTTTTTGTGCCTCATCAAACTCATCAAGTTTATTTTGTATGTGTTCTATCTGCTCATCAAACTTTGAAGTATCTATCAAGTCCATACTTTTTATATTCATCACGGCAGAGCCTATTGAGTTGTAAGCGGATTGAATAGAACTCATAATCTGTGAGGCAGCCGCTTTTAATTCATCTAAAGGATCATTTAATTTTTCTAATTCTGTTTTTAATTTTTTAATAGTTTTTAAAGTTTCTTCAGCTGGTTCTCCTGCTTTAACTTGTGCTATATATAAATCTTCTAATACAGCAATTTGTTCTGTAATATCGTTTATTTGTTTTTGTCTTACTTCTTGATTATCTCCGCTATCAACTAAATCATCGCTTATATCTTGAACTTTTACTAAATCCTCATAAGATTTTTTAAGTCTTTCAACATCAGTAACTTCACTATTTAAAGCCTCTTTAATTGCGGTAATTTTATCTAAAGTTTTTTGATTAGGTATGCCTCTTTGTTCTTCTAATACATAAATTCTGTTTAAATATCCTAACTGTTCTTGTAAATCTCTATTTTTCTTTTCTTCGGCTTCTTTAGTATTTATAACAGTATCATCCATAATTTGCTGAACTTGGACAGCCTCATTTAATTTCTTTTTTAATTGTTCTAGTTCATCAACAGTGCCTTTTGCTCCCTTTTGCATTTCTTTATAGTTATCACTTGCTTCTTGAATATTTGTTTGATTATCATTATAAGCTTTCCAAGCTTCGTTATATTCTTTTTGAGCATTAATCAGTTCTTTTAATATATTCTTTAAATTATTTAATCTGCTATATACATCTTGTCCTTGCTGTGAAGCCCCATAAGCATAACCAAATGTAACTGAAGAATTTTTAGCTTCTTCGCTTAATTTTTTTATTCCTTCTTCCAAACTTTCTATACTAGAAAAACCAGCATTTTCCATTTTTTTCCAAGCATTATTATATCTTTCTCCAGCTTCATCAGTTTTTTTTACTAAATCATTTACTGCTTTTACTCCAGCAGTAACCCTATCTTGATAATTTTGTTGTATTATTGCTGTCTTTTCTTCTTCAGATTTTCCTAATAAATCAGCAATTTGTAATTGTTCTTTTTGTATCTCATTTATTTCATCGTTATATTTTAATATTTCAGCTAATTCTTCTTTCGTTTTTTTTAATGTAGATCCATTAAGAACATTCATATTTTCTATTACACTAGCTATACCATCTGTTACTATTGAAATAGCATCACCTATTGATTTAAATGTATCTGATTTAGTAGCTAAAGTCCCTAATTCATCGCCAATTTTAGAAAAAGATTTTTGTAATTTTTCACTATTTTTATAAGCCAATACTGCCGCACCGCCTATGGCAGCAACACCTCCTGCAATAGCTCCTACTCCGGCACCTGCCAAAACTAATTTTGAGAAACTGCCCTCAAGTCCGTCTAGTGCCCTTGTTGCTGTAGGACCAACAACAGGAATAGCCCCGAGATTATCTTTTATTGCCTCAAGTGCTAGGTTTCCTGCTTTTGAATTTTTTTCAATATCTTTCGCGGCATCAGAAACTTTTTTAATTTCTTTTGCGGCATCTTTTGCCTCTTTTGAAACATCATCTAAAGCATTCGCTTCTTTATTTGTAGAGTCTACACTGCTGTCAAATGCTTTTGATAAATCTTTAATAGCTTTTGTTAAATCAGTATTTACTTTAGCTGCCTCTTTCATAAACTTTGAAACATCTTCAAGACTTTCAGAAAGCGTATCATTATTATTTGAAAGATTTTCTACTGCTTTAACTGAATTGCTAATATTAGCTTCAAAATCTTTAGTATTAGCGTTTAATATAAAATCTATTTGATTTGTAGAAGTTGCCATTAATAAACCTCCCTATTTTTTTATATAAGGAGATTATAATATAATTATATAAATATTTCTTATACAAATGTATAATATTTGAAAAAAATTCCAATTATTTTAAATATTTATTATAAATATTATTATTTATAATAAAATTAATATTTTTTAAATCTTTTAATATATTTAATTCTACTATTCTTTTGTCTTTATTAATTAATATTTCATTTTTTCCATTAAATATTTGTCGTATTTTATTATTACTAATAATATTTGTATAAAAATTATGATTATTTAAATTATGACTAAAATATAGTTTTGTATTATTTAATTTTATAAAATCTTGTTTTATAGCCTCATCTTTTATTCCTATTTGAATCTTACTATTACTTTCTTCAAGAATGAAAAATAAAAAAGTTTGATTATAGTAAGTTGATATAGTTAATAAATTATTATTAGTTAAAAATAAATCTTGAATTAATATATCAATACCATTATTATTTATTGTTATTTTATTATTTAATTTAGCTTCTTTATTAATATTGTATCCTTGACTATAAACCGAATTCTTTTTTTCTTGTAATTCTTTTAATTTGCCTTCTAATTCTAACTTTTTGTTTTCTAAATTAGAATTAAAAATAAAATGATACCACTGCTTTTTTTGAGGCAATTCTAACAATTCTTTCTTTATGTTGCTGATTTGCTCTTCTAAACTTAATTCTCCAGTATTTTCCATATAATATTCCTTATAACAAATAAAAAAGTAATATTATATAGTTTATATAATTTCTTTTGCTATTACAAGTTAAATAAATATTTTTGTTAAAAAATTCTAACATATAATACGTTTTTAAAAAGTGTTTAAATATACAGTTTATACTTTTTTTGTTTTTTAAACCGCTTATATGAGGCATTTGTTACTTTTTTACCTGAAAGTGTGAAGTATAGTTGCATATTTTTTACATATATTGTTCATTTTTTTGTTGATTTTTAGTTATATATGTTTTATATTATAGTTATCTGAAAAGTTTATTATAATACACATACAAAGTTATAAAGGTGGGTAGAAATTCGGTTATTAAGATTTAAGGCTGCGATAACCGATTTTTTATATAAAATATTTATTTTAAGGAGTTTAATATGATTATGTCAATAAAGAGTTTCATGCTCTAACCCATTTTTTTATTATTTTTTAATGAAGTGATTAGCTCTAATTAAGTTTAGTGGCTAGTCTATAATGTTTTTAAGGAGTAATTTGACATACTGGCAAAAGTTAGTATGTTTTGGAGGAATATTTATGAGCAAAGAATTATATGGCATAAATTATGAACAAGCTATAGAAGCAAGAGCAAAAATGAATGGTTTGCCTAATCTACATTTATTAGTAGGTAAAGGTACTGATGGCTTGTATAGAGCATTATGCTTAGATAGTGGTATAATATGTATGAGTAGTTCTTCAAAATTAGATCAAGAAACTATAGATTATTTATTTGAAGAATCTTGTATTTTGGCTTTAGAGCAGTTTTATAGATATGTAAAAGAGAATAAATCTTTATTATTAGCAGGAAGATGTTCAAATAGAGAGTATTGGGATCTTTATGATGAACTTATATTACCTGTAAAACAAAAATCTTTAATATCTATATTGGAGCAAGTAGAACCATTTGAAGAACTTATCAATAATAAGCAAATTAATATTGATAACAAATATGAAGATTGTTCAAAAGTGATACAAGATTCTACAGATAAGGTTCTAATGATTTTCTTACTTTTGATTAGAAATAAAAAAATATATCTAAAAAACATATATGAAAAGGAAGCAGCTTAATTATGGATATAAATTTTGATTGCATAAAATCTCTTATAGAATCAAAAGTAAATTCTTTTATTGAAATAAAAGGATTTACTTATAAAAATAAAAGATTTTTTATTAAAGACTTTAATTGCGGCAGTTATAATTCTTTCTACAAGTCAAATCATTACTTCAATAGCTTTAATTGTATGGATGTCAAAAAATGGATAATGAAGTAAAAAACACTCACGGCGGTGCTAGAGTAGGTGCTGGTAGAAAGAAAAAAGAAGTTAAAGCGAAAAGAAAAGGCAAAGTTATTTATTTTAGAATATTAGATGATGATTATGATTTACTAGAAAAAATATCAAGTGAAAATAATCTTACAGTTAATAAATATGTACAAAAAATAATACTAGAAAAGATAGAAAGCACAAAATAAAAACTACAAGCCGATGTCATTAAAAAAATGATGTCGGCTTTTTAATTCTTTGTCATATTTTTTGATATATTGTAAATATCCTCTTTTAATAAGCCTTTAAATCTATAAATACAATAGTTTAATGCTTGTCTTTTATAATCATCATTATCAAACTTTGTAGGTACAAATCTTCCGCTTAAAAATTGAAGCCAAGCCTCTTTTACTACATCATACCAATATATAAAACCTGTATATAAACTTAAAATACCTCTATCATAATAAATAAAAGTAGTTTTGTCTATAACAAAGTTTTTATATTGATATTCTGTAATAGAATTAAGCTCTGCCTCTTCAAAACTCGTTACATAATGATTAAACCTTCTTTGAAATTTCTTAAAGAACTTGCTAATTCTACATACTCTTTTTTAGTTAAATCTGAAAGTATATCATTTTCTCCATAACATTTTTGTCCATCTATTTCTACATCAAGCATAGCAAAAATATTATTGTTTTTTTGTTTTAATTCTACTTGAAGCAGATATTCCGATTCTTCTTTGATTGACAATTCATTAAAACTAATTTTAGCATTTTCTCCAAATCTTTTATAAATTAAAGACCTACTGTAAACCTCGCTTTCTATTAATTTACTTTGTTCGTCTTCCGGATTTTCAGGCTTTAGAACAACTTCTTTGATAGGGTAACGCATACAAAATTCTTTTAGTGTCATTTCATTTCTTTTCATATTATTGTTATGCTCGAAAAAGCCTATAAGCTCCGAGCAATTTCATTACTCGGAGGCTTCGGCTCACTCCTCCTTTATTAATTATTACTATATTTTAACATATTAAAAAAATATTTCTTATACATTTGTATAATATTTGAAAAAAAATTAAAAAAACTGCTGCGAAAATATGCAGCGGCTAAAAAATATTATTAGGAGATAATCATGAAAAAGATTAAAATAAACTTTCTCTATCCGTGAACGCAAAACAATAGTTGCTGTTAAAATCTTCGCTTTGTTCCAAACCTTGAAAACCATTCAAAGCTACTTGTAAATTACCTGTTGCGGCAATAGCCGGTTTGGAAGGCTGTCCGTTTACATCAGTACAAACAAAGATTAGAGGATAATATTTATTTTTCCATTTCATATTTGTTTCAAGAACCATTGAAAGCCTTTGTCCATTTAAAAGCCAATTATAAAATAGTTCTTCGGACTGTTTATTAAACATAGCATTGCCGCCGATTGTAAGAGTATATTTACCATTCGGAGTATTGTAACGAATTACAGATATATTATAAATATCATCTTTTGTCCATTCAAATGCTATTGTGGCATCTGAAACGCTCATTGCCTCAAGTCCGCTAATAAACATTTTTGTAGGGTATTTATTAGTTTGAGCCATTACAACATCTCTGTTTTCAGTTCTTTCTGCCTCTATTTTTGGAGCTTCATTAAAAGTTTTCTCAAATGTTACCCATAAACTAGAACTTATAGCTGTTAATGCTTTATTAGCAAAATTAAAATTGATACTTTTAAATTGACAGCCTATATATTGAGAAGTAGACATTTTACTTTGTGTTTGACTAACTAAAGCATTAAAATATTGAGGTTCACCCTGACGAGGCATAATACTGCTTAAAAAGGCAGGATATTGTTTCTTTTCTTCATCAGTTAATAAACCGCTTTCTAAAAATGCTATTCTTTTGTAAGCAAACACTAATTCATCATTTAATTTATTATCTTTTAAGAATTGAGAAAAATCTACTTCACTGTCTAAACTTCCAATTTGTAGCCTAGCAGAAAAATCATCAAAATTATTTATAGCCTGTATTAATTGACTATTAGTCATACCGTCAGTTATATCAATAAATCTGCTGTTATAACCGTCCCCTGTATCTTTCTCAGTAAGTATTTCAAGTCTAGTTACTTTATAATCTACAGCTTCAACAGTAAACTTCAAAGCAAAAGTATTTAATCCGCTTATAACCATAATAGGACTTGTTATATTTTTAGTTTGAACATCAGCCCAAATCATACTCATATAATAAGCTATAGAGTTAGGAAATCCTCCTACTCCAAAATCTCCGGCATAAGTAATAGCTCCAGGATAAGTATCTGTTGTCGGTGCTCCTACATAATCAGCAGTTAATTGTTCTACAGTTGGAGCAATACCAACATTTGTAGGATAAACTATATATTTACCTTGCTTATCTAAGTTATCGCTGAAATTAACTTCTTCATTTTGAGTTTGAGTTTTAGCAATAGCAACTCTATAGCTTGAGCCAGTGAAAACATTTAAACCTTCTGTAGGATTCATTCTATTTCCAATAAGATCATTTATACTCATTATAAAACCTCCATTATTTTTATGTTCGCCTTTGCTGAAATTAGATGCCAACTAAAGTTGTCATCTGCTACGGCTCACTTTTTATTATGCTGTAACATTTACTGTTAAAGTTATTTTAGTTTCTTTATATCCATCAGCTGCGGAAGTTACTTCTATAGTGGCGGTACCTTCAGCAACAGCAGAAATAATAAACTTACCAGGCTCTTTTTGAACAGCAGCAAAATTAGTTTGCTTAGATTCTACTGCGAAATCTGAAGCATTAGTTTGTACAGTTATTTCTTTTGTATTACTTTGCTGTAAACTTATAGAAGTTTCAGGGGGATTTATAGAAAGTTCTGTAGGCGGTTTCTCTAAAGTTATATCTTTTGTGTTTTCGCTTGCTTGAATATCTACAGTTCCTTTTTGTGTTACATAACCTGCTAAAGATACCTCATAAGCAACTTGAGAACCTTCTTTATAATATCCTATTTTTTGATTGATACCATCTAATAATACTTTTGCCTCAGGCGGTGTAGTATTAATTGTAAGTTTATATAATTGTCCTCTAGCTTTGTCATAATCTACAACATTAGATGTTTCTCTAGTATCACAAAACTTACTATAAAAATTATTAGCATTTGCCATATTTTCCTCCTTTTATTGTTATGCTCCTGCTCGCCTATAAGAAGCGAACAAGTAAACTTATTCGCTGGCTCGCACTCGCTTATTTTTATTGTTATGCTTTTTTTATTGTTATGTTCGCCTCCGCCTTAAAGTTCCGAGCAATTTCATTACTCGGAGGCTTCGGCTCACTATTAATTATTATTTAATTCTTCACTGTTTGTAAAAATATTAAAACTCATAGTTATTTCAAAATAAAGTCCTTGAACAGCTGAAAAATTATTAGCACTATTTCCTTGACTATCTAATTGCGGTTCGCTTCTTGAAAATTGAGGGAGAACTCCTAACAATATACCATTTTCATTGATATTAGCAAACCATTCTCTAGCAACTTGTTCAACTGCTAGAGGCAATACATTATAAGTTACAAAAATATCAGGCGGCTTGACTTGTTTATAAACTCTAATTACCATATTGACAGAATCTTGATACCCTAGAGGATCGCCAATATATCCGCCTCCTGAACTATTTACACCTGCTATTCCAACAAATAAGAATGAGGTTGTCATATTCTCATATTTACCTAATATATAACTAGGCATTTGTAAATAATCATAATTCACAAGTTTTTCATTTAATTTATTTAAACCTTGAACAGTATTACCTTCTAAGTCTACATATTTATCAGCAAAATAATTAATACAATCATTAATTAAATATTTTATTGCCTCATCATATTTCATAAACTATATTCCTTAACTATATCGCCAAATAGATCCTCAATAACATTAGCAATTCTTTTTGCCTCGCTGTCTAAAAACTCTTTACTAATTCCTAAATTAACATTTATATATTTTGTTATATCTTTACTTTTATATTTTGCCTTATATCCATATTGTATTTTTTTATTAGAAATCCTTTTAAAAACATCAATTTTATTTCCAACTTTCATTCCTCTTAAAAGTGCGTATCTAGTTTCTCCAGTCCATATTCCTAAAAGATTAGGATTGTTTTTTTTAGCTCTCATTGGATTTTGAATATTTTGTCCGCCTGTCTTAAAAATATTTTCAAAATCAGTATCTTTCCAATTAGCTAAAAATATTTCGTATTGCTGTTTATAAAAATTGCCTCGTTTTATTTCTATAGCAAGCCTTGATAAAGCATATAAAAACCTAGCTATATTATTAAATTGTTCTTCTGTTAAACTCATTGTTTAGGTACATCTCCCAAAAGAGGCACGCTGTCATAATCACTTGGCAAAGTAAGTATTGAAGATAAATCATTATTAAATGCTTCCTCTGCCCTCAATGCTTCTTCTCTAATCCAATTTATTAAATCTGTATTTGCGGCATAATTAGCAGTAAACATTTTTGCCGCTTCAAATAAAATATATTTTTTAATATTAAAGACTGGACTATTATCATCAGCACTAGGTTCAGGATAACCTTTATTATTTAAAACTCTTTTTACTTCTAACGCTTTTCCATCTAATAGTTTTTTAAATAGTCTACATTGACAATAGAAATATCATTACTATTTTGATAACGAGGATCATCACTATAAGCAAAAGCCTTAAAAGTTTCTTTAAACTCATCTACTGTTGGTGTATAATAGTCCAAGCCCATTTATTCCTCCATTATTTATGATGCTTTCTTTTTAGTATCTGCGGCAGTTTTTTCTAACTCAGCAACTTTTACTTTAAGAGTTTCGGATTACTTGCTAGAGTCTGTCTTTTAGTTCTAGTTCTCCATAAGTTATTGCCTAACATATCAAAATATCTCATATCATTTTTTAGGTATACAACTTCTTTTATACTAGCTAAGTCCATAATGTTAGAAGAAGTAGTGAACATATAAATATAATCGCCTGTCCATATATCAGTAAGGTTTTTAATTTGATATTCACTGTCTAATTCTTTATCATCAGCAACTCTGAAAGCAGTACCTACAACTGTAATTCCGCTTGTTACTGCATTAAAAATATCCGGTCTGAATGCTTTATATTTTCCATTAGCATCATTTCCTATCATTGATATATAATTAGAAAATAATCTGAATAAGCCTTGAAGTTTTATATATACATCTATTGGTATAACTATATAAAGTTTCTGTCCATTATCCTGAAGCTCCATTCTATCATTAAATAAATTTCCGCCTACAGCATAATTCAAATATTTTGCTAAATCTATAAATGAAGAAAAGAAATTATCAATATCAGCTTCCGTCCAAGTACTTATTGGTTTAGCAGTTAAATCGACAGTATTTGTACTTCCGTAAAGTTCTGCATCTGTAACTTTTGCTGCTAAATTTCTTTCTCTTAAAAGTCCAAGTCTTGAAACAAGTTTTTGTGCAATATAATTTAAAATTTCTTCTCCTGCTTTTTTCTCATCTCTTGCATAAAGCTCATTGATTTCTTCTATTCTGTTAATATCTATTCCAATATAATATTCTTCAGGCTCCATTGTAAAAACTCTTGCCTCATGTTTAGGATACTCATTAAAAATATTTAAATCTCCCAATGAAGTACCGCCATACATATTTTTTAAATTGAAAGCGGTATTATCTAAATCGCCTCCAATAGCTCCTTGAGAAACACCGACAAAAATTTCTGGTATATATTTACTTACGAAATTAGTCTGCCCCATATATCTAGGCATTTCTTTATTGATTATTGGAAAAAGTTTATTTTGTATATTTTGTAAATTAGGTATGCTCATTTTAAATTAACTCCTATTGTTGCTAATAAAAATTATTTGCTTTTAGGTTCTGTCAAGTAAACTTGCCAGAAGAAAATAATTTTTATATTTATTATTAATAATAAATTGTTAGCTGCTACGGCTCACTTATTTATTGTTATGTTTATATTAAAAAATGCAGTTCTTTTGGTTCTCGCCAAAGGCGGGATGTGCCTTATACCAATACCGAAAGGTACCTACTCGGTAAAAGAACTGGGGGATCGGGGCTAGTCCCCGGAAATAATAAAAAGACAAAAAACAATTTTGATAAAATGCAATCATTTTATTATATAATATACATCATACAGATTTCAAAAGTATCTCTGCATAATTGCTTCCGCCTCTTATAACTATTCCTACTCCATGTCCGTCTAATGATTTTTTGAATCCTTTATCTGATGCTGTTACAATATCACCAGCTATAACGCTTTCAGCTACAACTGCATTTACTATTCCTTCATAGCATACTGATATTGTATTTGGCTTTAATCCGAATTCTTTATAAGAGAATGCATCTTCCAAAGCAACTCCTATAAATACTGAACCTTCATTATAAAGTGAAAAAACGCCTTTCCCATTATTATCTTTTATTGATACAGGAAATCCTCTTTTTGGTAAATTAGCTTCATCGCTATGAATACCAGCTTTTATTATAGAACCTTGTGCCACTATAGACTCCTATTATTGTTATGCCACCTGTAAAGGTGCCTACTTGGTCGCCTACGCTATTAAAAGCCAGCAAATAAATTTACTGGCTGCTTCGGCTCGCTTATTATTGTTATACCAACTGTAAGGGTGCCAATTGGTCGACTAACTTTTTTATTGCACATTTGTATGATTTAATATATTTATATATTGAAATATTTAACTATCTACTAATTTTTATTTAAATAGTTTTGCTATCTCGCTGTATTTGTTTTCTTCGCTTAATGCTGATAAATTTATTTTCTCTCCTCCTCCTACTCCAATAGGCACTAAATCATTTCTTACTATTGACATTATTTCTTCTTTGCTTAATCCTGCTTTGAAAAGTTTTCTTGCCTTTATAAATGTAGAGCTTTCTGATTTTGAAGAACATCTTACTGCATTCTGACTTTCTGCATATTCATTGCACCAATCTCCGTAAGTTATAGCTGAAAGATTTAATTCTTTATTGCTGTTATCTGAATTATTTAAATTTTGTTTATTTGCATTACTTTCTTCATTATTTACTTTTGAATTATCTTCTTTTAATTTCTTCACTATCATATCAATAATAATATTTTGAATCTCTTCATCATTTCTAAACAAATAAACAAACTCATCTCTTGCTTGCTTTTCTATTTCTTTTTCTTCACTAATTAATTTTTCTAATACTGTTTTTAATTTTTGCATATACTCTCCATTAATATTTTCTTCATTACTGATAATTGCACTAGCACAAAGCAAATCAACATTACGGCTTGCAGGATATTCTACAGCAGCAACAGCTTTGATTTCGCAATTTTCCCAGTAAATAAAATTTTCATCTTCATAAGATTTTTTTCCAACCATCTCAATAGAAGGATAAAAAGATTTTTTCTCTGTTATGCTGTCATCAAACCATTCTATAACAGCATAAAGCCCCACAGCATCATTATCTTTTTCTAAACTTACAACTTTTCCAATAGCCTCTCTTTCTTCATCTTCTTTATGTCCCTTATAGACAAATATTTCTATTCTGCTCTTCTCAAATGATTTAATTAACTCATCAATATTTTTTTCTGTGATTTTATTAGTTTTAGTTTCAGCAAAAGTATTTTTTGAAAGCGGTATATACTGCTTGAAACTATCTCCTAAAATTTTATATTTTTTCTTTAGCATACTAGCTCCTATATAAATATTTTATCAACTTTTTTACGTACAAAAAAGTTTTTATTTTTCAGATACGGTTCGTGAAAAGTACTAGCTGTACGGGCATTCCTCACAGTAATACTTATTTTACAAAGCTCTGTACGATTTAATAATTATCATTATTTTATTTAATACTGTAAGAGATTATTTATTATCTCTATATCTATATCAAAAAAGTACTCCCGTACTGGCATCCCGCACGGTAATACTGATTATTATACAAATCCAAAAATATGTGCGGTTTAATACCAATCATTATTTTATTTAATATTATAAGAGATTATTTATTATCTCTATATTTATAGCAAAAAATATAAGTGATTATAAGTTCTTGCAAAATAAAAAGGTCTAGTAAATTAATACTAAGCCTTTTATTAACATTTTTTATTTAATTTTATTTTCATTCTGATTTATTAATTATAGAATGCGTAATCCTGAAATAATCGCATTGTCCTGACAGCCTTAAACTTTTAAAATTCAAATCAAAATATCTTTTAATAAAACTATTATTTATATAATTGATTATACCTGATACTATATCGCTTGCCATAAGAAGTGCATTGTCTTGGGTAAGTTCCGCTAATGATTTAGTAGCTCCTTTGTTTAGACCAAGTGCTTTAATATCTACACCTTTATTTTTGAATAAGGCTGAAAGCATGCTGTCTCTAAAATTATACCATTCATTAGCATCAATACTTTCTATTTTTTCTATTTTGCCGTACTTGGAAATAAAAATTCCGCCGCCGTTATTTATAAAATTCCTTATCTCACGTTCTGCCTCCTTACGCTTCGAATCATTAAGCTCGGTATTCGCTATAAAATTAAAACTATGCTCTCCTATATTTTTCAAATTGCGGTTGAAACTATTATCCATAGATTCTAAAATCTGCCAAAGTGAATATGCACTGTATAAAAATGGCTTTCCTATAATGTCGCCTTCAATGCTTCCATAGCTTGCATATCCTGCTAAGGCTAAATCAAAATCTATATCTATAATACTAGCCTCATCATAAGAAGTATTAAAAATTTCTTTATGTTTTTTTATAATGCTTATACTTTTTATTTCATCGCTGTCATTTTCATCAAAATTGAATCTGTATATTGAAGAAGGATCATAATATTTAAATCCTTTTAAACCGTCAAGTCTTCCTTTAAATCCGTAAGCCCTAGCAGGCAAGACTTCTAATTTAGGAGTAAAAAAACAAAAGCCGTAAACTAAAGCATTATAAGAAACATTAACTATTAAGTTTTTAAGTCCGCCTGCTCTTTCAAATTGGCTTATAAAAAAATCGTATGCATTATTTACTTTTTCATTATCTTCACATTCTTTTGGCCTTTCCAAAAAATAATTAAAAGAATTAAAAACTCCTCTATAAAACTGAAGTATAGGTTCAAGATAAATAGAGTTCTCCATTCTCTTACAAGTTAATGCCCATTTATGAGGAAATGAAAAATCATCGCTTTCATCTCCCCTATTCGACATAACATTTGGAATGCCTGAATTATAATTATTAGTTGCTACTCTGTTTAATTCATCATTTAATTTTTCTATCTCTTTGTTTTTATCTTTCAATTTATTATCATATTCTTCAATAATTTTTTCTATTTTAGACTGTTTATTTTCTATATTTTGCATAAATAAAAACCTTAAAATTAATCTTTATATTAATAATAAAAAATATAAGTGATTATAAGTTTTTTATAAAAATAGAATCATTGATATTAAACAAAAATAAAATATATGCATGGGTGCCATACATATTGCATTTAAGTATTCCTTATCTTTTTGAAGTATAACATAGGTGTATCATAATT
>NZ_CALXYQ010000049.1 GCF_944393015.1 uncultured Brachyspira sp. | reverse complement strand
AAAAACAAACTGAAGAAAAAGAAATAGAAGAAAATAAGCAATCAGAAAGCAATACAGAAATAATTAATGAAAATGCAGATAACAGTTCATCAGACAGCAATGCTGAAGATGCATCACTTTTTGATGAAGATGTTAATAAAAAAACAGACAATGAAGCAGATTCCAATGAAACTGTTTCAAAGAAAAAAACAAGAAAAAAGAAAAAGAACGATAATCAATAAAATAATAAAAATTATTGGAGGTAATAAATATGGCAAGTTCTATGGCTTTAGGTATGATCGAAACTAAAGGTTTGGTATCAGCAATAGAGGCAGCAGACGCTATGGTAAAAGCAGCTAATGTTAATCTAGTAGGAAAAACATTAATCGGAGGCGGACTAGTAACTGTTATGGTAAGAGGCGATGTAGGGGCAGTAAAAGCCGCAACAGATGCCGGAGCAGCAGCAGCCGCTAAAGTGGGAGAATTAATAAGTGTTCATGTAATACCAAGACCTCATGAAGAAGTTGAAGGTATTATAAAATAAATAATAAATTAGGAGGTAATAAATATGGCAAGTTCTATGGCTTTAGGTATGATCGAAACTAAAGGTTTGGTATCAGCAATAGAGGCAGCAGATGCTATGGTAAAAGCAGCTAATGTTAACTTAGTAGGTAAAACATTAGTAGGCGGCGGATTAGTAACAATTATGGTAAGAGGCGATGTAGGAGCAGTAAAAGCCGCAACAGATGCCGGAGCAGCAGCAGCCGCTAAAGTAGGAGAATTAATAAGCGTTCATGTAATACCAAGACCTCATGAAGAAGTTGAAGGTATTATAAAATAAATAATTATATTAGGAGGCAATAAATATGGCAAGTTCTATGGCTTTGGGTATGATCGAAACTAAAGGTTTAGTATCAGCAGTAGAGGCAGCAGATGCTATGGTAAAAGCAGCTAATGTTAATCTAGTAGGTAAAACATTAGTAGGCGGCGGATTAGTAACAATTATGGTAAGAGGCGATGTAGGAGCAGTAAAGGCCGCAACAGATGCCGGAGCAGCGGCAGCCGCTAAAGTAGGAGAATTAATAAGCGTTCATGTAATACCAAGACCTCATGAAGAAGTTGAATCTTTGCTTCCTAATAATCCTCATGCTAATAATAGTAGTGATAAACAAGAATAATATAAACAAATAATGTATAGGTTTATTTATGAAAGTTTTGACAGAACAAATGCTGAGAAGTGAAATACTCAATAAAGATGTATCAGAATATTTTATAGAGGAAGGAGTTTTTGTTACACCTTCTGCTAAAGAATATTTGGCTTCCCGCAAAATAGAGCTAAAAATAGTATCTAATAATCATAATCTTGATATCGGAAGTTCTACATCAAGTCCTAAATCTTATGGTATAAAAGAAATAGAAAATATGGGCTACTATATAGATTATGAAACAAATAAGAGATTGGATACTAAACCTGAGAATTATACCCATTTATATAATAATGTATTAGTAGAAAAGAATCACCCTAGAATAATGTTTAGGGGAAAATTAGACAGCATGCTTGCTTTAATAGTAGATATACAATACGAGTTTAAAGAAAGGCATGAGGATAAGTTATTAGAGTATTTGAAAAAATATCAGAAACTTATTCATACAATATTATATTCAGAGGTTTCAAATAAAGGTTTGGAATTTGATACTATATTTGGCTTAACGGAGGAAGAGATAAGAAAAATATCTCATCATCCTAAAGAGTATTTTGGCTGCGATCATATATTTGTTAATTATAATATGCCGTACACTGTTATAAAACTTAATTTAATAAGAACGGCGGTTAGGGAAGCAGAATTAATAGCCTATAATGCTTTGAAAAATGAAAGAGAAGATCTCATTAAATTATTAAATCGTATGAGCAGTGCTATTTATATATTGATGTTAATGGCATATACTGGTAAGGATGTGACTAAATGAATGAACAATCGCTTTTAATTAACAATATATCTGATTCCATTAAGTATGAAATAAATAAGAGAAAGATTATAAAAGTAGAGATATCGGCAAGACATGTTCATTTGTCCCAAAAGGATTTAGAAACGTTATTTGGAGTTGATTATTCTTTGACACCTAAAAGGGAGCTTTCTCAGCCGGGACAGTATCTAAGCGGTGAGAGAGTTAAACTTGTAGGACCAAAGTCTGAAATGCGTAATGTTGCTATATTAGGACCTACTAGAAAAAACACTCAAGTAGAATTGTCTTTGTCTGATGCTAGAGCTTTAGGCGTTAAAGATATTACGATTAATGAATCCGGATATCTTCAAGGTGCAGGAAGTGTAATTATTGTTGGTGAGAAGGGACGCATAGAAGCTAAAAATTCTGTTATAATTGCTAAGAGACATATTCATTTAAGAAAGAAAGATGCTGAAGAGTGGAATATAGAAAATGGTCAGATAGTTAAAGTGAAAGTTTATGGCATTAGGTCTTTAATATTTGATGAGGTTGTTGCAAGAGTAAATGATCAATTTATGCCTGCTATGCATATAGATTTTGATGAGGCTAATGCATGCGGATTGCTTAGTCAGGGTTATGGAGAAATCATTTTATGAGTTTTTCATTTGAACATGTTAATTCACTTATAGATGAAACTACTGAGTGTATAGAAAAAGTAAATGATTTTAACATAAATGATAAATTATATGTAGGTGTAGATTTAGGTACAGCATATATTGTACTAGTAGTTGTTGATTCTAGCGGAAAACCTATAGCTACTGAACTGCAATATGCTGAAGTTGTAAGGGATGGGCTTGTTGTAGATTATTCAAAAGCTTGTTCTATTGTTAGAGAATTAAAAGGAAAATTGGAAAAAAGGCTTGGAGTTGAGCTTGTAAATGCTGCTATTGCTATGCCTCCCGGTGTTAATAATAAATCGGTTGCTACGCATAGATATGTGGCTGAGAGTGCAGGTTTTGAGGTTTTGAATGTTATAGAAGAGCCTGAAGCTGCAAATTATATATTAAATATAAAAAATGGTGCTGTTGTTGATGTCGGCGGAGGTACAACAGGTATTGCTATATTTAATGACGGAAAGATGATATATACTGCTGACGAACCTACAGGGGGAACGCATTTTACTCTTACTATAGCTGGTAACTATGGAATTCCTTTTAATGAGGCTGAAAATAAAAAGAAAGATAAAAACAATTCAAAAGAGATATTTAGAATAGTTATGCCTGTTATACAGAAAGTTGGAAGTATAATAAACAGACATATAAAAGATTATAATGTTGATTTAATATGTTTGGTAGGCGGTACAGTTTGCTTAGATGGATTTGAAGGTATCATAGAAAAAGAAACTAATGTTCAGACTATAAAGCCAAAAAATCCATTTTTAGTTACGCCTTTAGGTATAGCTATGAGCTTAGTAAATAATAACAAGGACTCAGAGTAAGTATGGACGATTTGACATTAAAAAAGATTGTATTAGAAGTAATAAAGCAATTAAATAAAACATGTGTAGATTCTATATTTGTTCTATCTAATGGTTTTTGTTTTAAAAATGAATTGGAA
Source organism: uncultured Brachyspira sp. (assembly GCF_944393015.1). Lineage (GTDB taxonomy): Bacteria > Spirochaetota > Brachyspiria > Brachyspirales > Brachyspiraceae > Brachyspira. The sequence continues at coordinate 16,945 of NZ_CALXYQ010000049.1, read as the reverse complement.
AGTATAGGATATAATTTGAATATTGCTTCTTCTGCAAATGATATTAATATTGATGATTATTCTGCTATTATAATAGATGATTTATCTGCAGAAATTTTATCATGTATATCTAATCTTCTATACAAGAATGAAAATACTTCTTTTATAATTAATGCTTTATTGTCAGGTAAAAAAGTTATAGCATTAAAAAATAATGATAAATTTAATAATTATAAAAATACTGCTTCTAGTCAATTATTCTCTAAGTTATTGGAATTAGAAAGTACAGCTAAATCTTACGGACTTATTATATTGGAAAAAAACAATTTTTTGTCATATTTTAAAAAAGATGCTAAAGAAAATGATGATAAAAATATTGTTAGTTCAGGAAATTGTTGTGACTTTACAGATAAAAGAGTCATTACTAAAAGCGACATAATTGATATTGTTAATGATTATTCAAGCATCAAAGTAAGAAACAATACAATTATTACGCCGCTTGTTATGGATTATATTAAAGAAAATAAAATAAATATTCTATATGAATAAAAAATAATAAAGAGGGATTATTAATGGTATTAGCAAAAGTAATAGGAAGTGTATGGGCTACTAAAAAAGAGGAAGCTTTATCTGGAAGCAAACTTTTAATAACAAGAGTTTTTGAACCGGATACAAATAAGGAATTAAATATTCTTGTAGCTTGCGATTATATAGGGGCTGGTATTGATGATATAGTTATTATCACTTCTGGAAGTGGTGCTAGAAATGCTCAGGGTGATAAGAACATGCTGCCTATAGATGCAGTTATAGTTGGTATAGTTGATCAGGTAGATTTAAATAAATAAAAAATGAAGGTTTATATATGAGCTTAAAAGAAAAAATATATAATGCCGGTATTGTAGGTGCCGGTGGAGCTGGTTTCCCATCACATATAAAGCTGCCGGAAAAAGTAGAATATTTGATAGCTAATGCTGCTGAATGCGAACCACTTTTAAAAACGGATCAATTTCTTATGCTTAAATATGCTGAAAAGATAGTTAAAGCTCTTGCTATCATAGGTAAAGAAGTATCTGCAGAGCATATAATTATAGGCACAAAGAAAAAGTATGTAAAACAGATAGAGGCTTTAGAGGAAGCTATTAAAAAAGAAAATGCTCATATAGAAATAAAGGCGTTCAAAAGTTTCTATCCTTTGGGTGATGAACAAACTTTGGTATATAATATTACTAAAAGAGTTATTAAAGCTGGCGGTATACCTTTAGAGGTTGGATGCGTGGTATTTAATGTTGCTACTTTATGTAATATTTATGACAGCTTGAGCGATAAACCTGTAACTTCAAAATATATGTCAATATTGGGAGAAGTTGAAAATCCTTGTATTGTTAAAGTACCTATAGGAGCAAATTTAAGAGAGATACTTTATCAGGCAAATGTAAAAGATGATAATAAATATGTGATAGTAGGAGGCCCTATGATGGGAAGATATTATCATATAACTGAAACAAGTAATCTTTCTGTCAAAAAAACAACAGGTGCTTTGATAGTTATTGATGAAGATCATTATTTAGTTAAAAAGAAAAAAGTAAATTATTCTAAAATTGTGGCTATGGCAAAATGTTCTTGTATACAATGCAGTGCATGTTCTGAATTATGCCCTAGAAATTTGATAGGACATAAAATTCATCCTCATTTAGTTATGCGTTCTGTTGCTTTTGCCGATTTGGAGAATATAGAAAATAATAGCGAGCATACTTTAGATAAACTTAAAGAAGCGAATTTCTGCTGCGAATGCGGAATATGTGAGCTTTATTCTTGTCCTATGAGTATAAATCCTTCAAATATGAATATATATGTTAAATCTCTTTTGAGAAAAGCTAATATTAAACCTGATAGGAATGTAAAAGATTATGGAGTTCATCCTTCTATAGAATATAGGAGAGTATCAACAAATAGATTGACTACTATCTTGGGATTGGATAAATATTCTCATGTTGAAGTAGATATGGATAATCCTAAAGAAATAAATGTTTCAAAGGTATCTATAGAATTAAGACAGCATATAGGAATGCCTGCCGAAGCTGTTGTAAAGGTGGGTGATTCAGTTAGTGAGGGACAAATTATAGCTGCAGTACCAATGGATAAAGTTGGGGCTAATATACATTCTAGTATAAATGGTATTGTAGAGTCAGTTGATACTGAAAAAATAGTTATAAATGGGGAGAATGTTAAATGAAGTCTATAGGAATGATAGAATTAAATAGCATAGCTAGAGGTATATTAGTTACGGATCATATAGGTAAAGCTGCCAATGTTAAAATTTTAAGATCACACTCTGTATGTCCTGGAAAATATATTGTTATATTCAGCGGAGATGTAGGAGCTGTGGAATCATCTAAAAGAGCAGGTGTTGAAATAGGCGGTGTTTCAGTTATTAATTCTTTTGTTATAGCTAATATTCATGAAACTGTAATAGAGGCTATTAATGGTACTTTATCTGATTTTCCTAGAGAGGCTATTGGTGTTATAGAGTATTTTTCTATAGCTTCAGCCATACAGGGTGCTGATGATGCTGCTAAGGCTAGTGATGTTTCTCTTGTTAATGTAAGGCTTGGTTTTGCTATAGGAGGAAAATCTTATATTACTTTGACAGGTAAGGTAAGTGCTGTTGAAGAAGCTGTTAAAGCTGGAATGAGAAAAGCTGAAGATGAAGGTCTTATAGTTGATTATTGTATATTGCCTTCGCCTATAGATGAATTATATAATTCTATTTTATAATTTTTAGGAGTGATTATTATGAATAAAAATAAAATAGTTTACAATACTCAGAATATTCATGAACTTATAAATTGCAATTCTGATACTATATATGTACCTTCTAATGTTATTTTTACTCCTAGTGCTATGGATATTATAAGATCAAAAAGAATAAAAATAGTATATAGTGATGAAAATTGTGCCTGCAGTTGCAGCAGTAAGGTTTCTAACAATAATGATACCACTGAAATAGTTAAGCAGACAATAAAAATTTTGGTGAATAAATGTAATATAACAGATGAGAAGATTATAAAAAATGTTATAGTTGAAGTATTAAAGAGGATTAATTCATAAAAATTTTTAATGGAAAATTTAAATTTATCTATTGGAATAATAGAGACTACAGGATATATTGCTACAATTAGTGCTTTGGATACTTTATTGAATGCATCTAATGTGATAGTTATAGATAAAGAGCTTATAGGTGCTGGAATAGTTGTTATCATTATAGCGGGCAGTATATCTAATATTAAAGAGGCTATAAAAAGTGCTGAAATGGCTGTAGAAAAGTTAAATGCTAAATGCAGACATACTATCATTGCTAGGCCTCATGATGATATATGGAGTATCATACCTTAATTATTAAAGGAGTTTTACTATTATGGAAGATATGAAAAATATTGAATCTATTGTAAATAAAGTTGTTTGCGATTTATTGAATACAGGTACTGCTTCAGGATATAAATTGGATGATTCAAATACACATAAAAAAACATTAGTGAAAAAATCAATCTCTGATATAGATTCCAATAAAAAGAAGTACGAAGATAATTCTTATGTAACTGATATTTTTAATGAGTATGAGAGATGTCATTTAAAATGCTTGTTAATGGAATTAGATAATACAGATATGCAATGTGTTCTTGGATATGATGAAATTTATTATGTTTTGGAAGGAACTCTTATTATTAATTATGAAGGAAGAAAAATTGAGGCTAAAAGCGGTGAGATTGTATCTGTGTTTAAGGGAGATGCTATAACTTTCTCTACTCCTTTTTATACTAAATTTTTAAGAATCATTAATCCAAAATAATAGTTTATTATTGTTGACAGATATAAACTTATTATTACCAATAAAAATTATTCGCTTAAAATGTATAGCGAATGAATTTGTTATACTCTCACAATTTTTATATTTGTAGCTCTAATATTTAAAAATTATTTTTTGTTATCATCTGCTTGTTTATTCATATTATTGCTAGAGAGTTTATCTATTTAAAAACTTATAATATAACTAATATTTAATTTTTATTAGCAATAATAAATATTTTGACAATTTTTTCTACTATTAGTATAATCATATTCATGAGAAAGAAAAAAAATAAATTAAATGAAAATATAGATGAATTATATAAAAAATCTGTAATAAGAAAATGCCGTATAGAAGAAGATGTTGAAGAAAATACTAGATTAGATAAATATATGGGAGATAGATTTTCTTATTATTCAAGAAATAAATGGCAGGATTTAATAGGTCAGGGTTTAGTTCTTCTTAATAATAGCAAAGTTAAATATACAAGAGCAGTAAAAAAAGGCGATGAGATAGCCTATCATATCATAGGAATGAAAGAGCCTGAAGTAGATAAAAATGTTACTATAGTGTATGATGACGGTGATTTGATTATAGCAAATAAACCTGCTAATTTACCTGTTATACCATCTGGAAAATATTATCATAATACGCTTCATACTATTGTTAAAAACATGCTTAACAGCAATATAAATATGCTAAATAGGATAGATAGAGAAACTAGCGGATGCGTAGTTCTTTCAAGAAGCAGTAAATCAGCATCGAATTTTTGTGCTATGCTTGCAGGAAGAAAAGTAAATGGAAAGCAGTATAAAAGAAATTCAATAAAAAAGACATATATTGCCATAATAGAAAATGCCAAAGATATAGAGGATAAATTCACTGTTGAAGGCTACATGCTTGAAAGCGGACATAAATATTACAGAAGATTTCAAACGCTCCATAAAGAAAATATAGAAGGTTCAAAATATTCAAAAACTTCTTTTAAAACCATAAAAAGGATAGGAGACTATGCTGTTGTTATGGCAAGACTCTATACGGGAAGAATGCATCAGATAAGGGTGCATTTATATTATAAAGGCTTTTTTATGGTAGGCGATAAAATATACGGTAAATATGGCCCTAAAGTTTTTGATGATTTTATAGAAAAAGGTATTATTCCGGAAAATTTTTTCAATAGACAGGCTTTACATGCATATAGCTTGAAATTTAATCATCCAATCACAGATGAAATAATTAAAGTAAAAGCTCCTTTACCCAAAGATTTAAAAGAATTAATAAAAAAAATAAAAAATAATGTAAAAAATAAGTAAAAATATTGTAAATAAACTTGACAAATAATATAAAAGTGCTATACTTATAATTGTAAAGATAATTTACATATATCAATATTTAAGGAGAGTGAATCATGAAAAAATTATCTATCTTTTTAGCATCATTATTTATTTTATCAGCTTCAAGCCTTTTTGCCGACATGGTAGTGCCGCCTTCAGCATTGCCTCAGCAAGCTAATTCATTTATACAGAGAGTTTTCCCTGGCACTCAAATTTGGAAAGTTGAAAGAGACGGAAGAAAATTCGATGTTAAATTATCAAATGGAGTATCCATAGACTTTTTAGCTAATGGAGATTGGGAAAATATAGACAGTGAATATGCTCCTATACCTGATGCTGCTTTTCCTGCTGCTGTTATACAGGCTGTAAAAAATGCATATCCTCAAGCTGCTGTTATAGATGCAGAAAAAGAGTGGGGCAATTATAAGTTAAAATTAAATAATATGATGGAGCTTATGGTAACAGGAAACGGACAAATTATGAGACAAAAATTCGATGACTAATTTTTAATAATTAATGATGTATTTAAATAAAAGCGGTTGAATTTTTACTAATCTTGCCGCTTTTATTTATTTTAAAAATATTATATCATCGGTATTGAATGATAAATTTATTTCTTTTCCAAGTTCATAATCATTTTTATATTTATCTTTATCTAATCTCCAAGTTATTTGATTTTCACTGTTATTAGGTACTAAAGTTATAATATAAGAAAACATATCTTCAGTAATATTTGTTATTTTTGATTTTATATATGTATCATTTTTTTTATTATCATCATAGTCAAAAAAAGAATAAGGACGCATTCCAATATAGTTGGCATTTTCTATATTTTCTAAATTATTATTTTTAATTTCTAAAATGATATTCCAATCAATGCATTCTATTTTTTTGTTTTCTAATATTTTTATTTTTGAAAAATTTTTATAACCTGTGAGAAGTGCAGAGAAATAAGTTTTAGGATTTTCAAAAAGATTATATTTAGAATCTATTATATCGAATTTACCTTTATTTATTATTCCTATATTATCTGATAATCTGTATACTTCATCTCTATTATGCGATACGAATAGAGTAGTGCCGTTAAACTCTTTTATAGTTGATAGTATAAATTTTTCTAGTTCCCATTTTATATGATAGTCTAAAGCACTCAAAGGTTCATCAAGCATTAATATATTAGGAGATGATACAAATATCCTTGCTAATGCTGTTCTCTGCTGTTCTCCCCCTGATATTTCTCTTGGTCTTTTATTTTTTATATGATGTATAAAAAATTTTTTCATGATATATTCAATATCAATATTATTTTTTTTATCTCTTATACCGCATTTAATATTTTCTTCAACAGTCATATTTGGAAATAAAGCATAATTTTGAAATAAAAAACCTACATTTCTTTTTTGAGGCTTTATATTAATATGCTTCTTAGAATCATAGAAAACATTCCCATTGCATTCTATATATCCGCTGTCTGGTTTTTCTATTCCAGCAATGCATTTTAAAGCCATACTTTTACCGCTGCCTGAAGCTCCTAAAATAGAAAATACTCCGCTTTTTACTTCAAACTGTAAATCTAAATCAAAATTAGACAGCTTCTTTTTTATATCAACTATTAAACCCAATATTAAACCTCATAATTTTTATAATCTCTTTTTTATAGTATCAGAAAGAGGAAGTATAACATTCATCATCATTATACTTACAAATGATATTAATACAATTACCATAACCCATTTAAAAGCTAATTCTCTGTCACCAGCCTGAACAGCTGTATATACGGCTAATGACATTGTTTGAGTTTTATTTGGTATATTTCCTGCTATCATTATAGTTGCACCAAACTCGCCCAAAGCTCTAGTAAATGATAGTATAGTTCCTCCAAGTATAGAATGCCATGTGTTTGGAAGTATTACTCTCCAAAATATCCAATTTTCTGATTTTCCTAATGTTCTTGCTGCATTTATTATATTTTTATCTATTTGCTCGAATGCTCCTTTTGAAGTTCTGTACATTAATGGAAATGACACTATAAATGAAGCTAATACTGCACCTCTTAATGTAAATACAAAAGGAAATCCTAATTTATCTACTATGCCTCCTATAAAAGAGTTTATTCCAAAAAATAATAAAAGAAAAAATCCAACTACTGTAGGAGGAAGTACAAGAGGAAGCGTGAATATTATATCAAATAGAGATGAGAATTTCTTGATTTTTACTACTATAATAGCGACATATATTCCTACAAAGAAAGTTATTATTGTAGAATATAATGCCGTTTTTATAGAAAGTATTAATGGAGTATATTCCATAATATTATTTTATTACAGTAAATCCATAATTTTTAAATGCTTCAGCAGCTTTGTCATTAGATATATAGTCTATAAACTTTTTAGCTTCTTCTTTATTTGCTGAAGATTTTACTATAGCTATAGGATAAATAACTTTTTTATGAGTACCTTCAGGAGCTTCCGCTATTATATTAATGTCATTTGCTATTTGAGCATCTGTAGCATAAACTATACCGCAGTCAACTTCTCCAGTACGAACCCAAGAAAGTACATTCCTAACATCAGAACCATAAACAGCTTTTTGTTTAACTGTATCTAATATAGATAAATTACTTAATATTTCTTCAGAATACTGTCCTACAGGTACGCTTTTTGGCTCTCCTAATCCTATTTTACTAACATTGGCATTTGTCATATCTGTGAATGATTTGATATTTAAAGTTGAATTTGTAGGAGATATTAATACTACTTTATTTTCAAGCAAATCTTTTCTTGTATCGGTATCAATTAAATCTTTTTCTTGTAATGCATCCATTTGTTTTTGAGCAGCAGAAAAGAAAATATCAGCAGGTGATCCGGCTTCTATTTGCGTTTGTAATGCTCCGGATGAAGCAAAAGAGAATGTAACAGTTGTTCCTGTTTTATAGTTATTAGCTAATTCTGTAAGTACATCGGTTAAGCTTGCAGCAGCCAATACTAATATCTCTTTATTTTCTGTATTAGTTTTTGCTGTATCATCTGCAGTATTTGAGGAACCGCATGATATAAATAAGTAAGATATTAATAGAGTTATAAATATTATTTTTTTCATAGAAACACCTTTTAATTTATTTTGTTTTATTTTTTGTATATGCTAAATAATTTAATGTCCTTCACCTTTCATCATACTAATAATATGTTCTAATAAAGGAATCATTAAATTAGTACAATATTCAGCACCTTTTTTACTTCCCGGAAAATTAACTACAAATACATTATCATTAATTCCGGCATATCCTCTTGAAAGAGTTGCAAATATTGTGTCTTTTATTGATTCTTGCCTTATATAATCTGATATTCCTCTAACTTCTTTTTTACAAAATGCCTCTGTAGCTTCAGGAGTTACATCTCTTTGAGATAAGCCTGTTCCGCCTGTAGTTATTATAATATCAAAGTTATTTTTATTTTCATTTAAAGTGTTTAATATAGTATCATATTCATCTGGAACTATGACTTTTTCAATATTTGTAATTTTTTCTTTTAGATTATCTTCAAGAGTTTTTACTATAACAGCACCTGATTTATCTTCATAAATGCCTTTAAAAGCTCTGTCAGATACAGTAATAACAAGTATCTTCAAGTTTTATTTCCCCGCCTTTAATAACTCTTACAAATATACCCTTTTTAGGCATAATACAGTCGCCTACTAATTGCTTTATATCGCAGCCATGATGGCATGCCTTTCCTATTTTAGAAACTTCTACTATAGTATCACCTATATACATTTTTGTTCCTATAGGAAGTTTATAAAGCTCAACATCTTTTGTTGTTATATTTTCAGCAAAATCACCCGGTTTGAGATTGGCTTTCATTTTATCATTAGTGTATTCTATATCTTCAATAGCAAGTAAAGAAACTTGTCTGTCTTTTAATTTATCAAAATGGGCATCATTAAGAACGCCTTTATCTTCTACTAGAGTGATACTCTCTACAGGAGTTTTTACCGTACCTGTATCTTTTGATATGTTTAATGAGATTAATTTGAAATATTTTTTTTCCATAATGCAATTCTAATTTTATAATTAAAAAACTATTATTATTTAGAAGTTTATACAAAAAATAAAAATATTCAATATAAAGATAAATTTTTTTTAGAATTTTATTTAAAAATTACAAAAAATTTATTATAATATTATTTGGAGCTATATTTGAACAGGAAAATAAAATGAATAATAAGCAAATATTAGATAAGGCTTTGGAACTTATAAATAATAATATAGAAGCAGAACTAATAAAAATACTTAAAATATCAGGCTCTGCTCCAAGAACATTAGATGCCTTTATGATAGTTTATAAAGAAGATGATAAACAAAGAAGTATTGGTACTATAGGCGGAGGTTTATTGGAATTTGAAGCTTTAAAAGATGTTTATTTATTTTTAGATAACAAAGAAAGTTCTATTAAAAAATATAATTTAACTTCTCAGGAAGCGGGCGGAATTGGTATGGTATGCGGAGGAAGTGCTGAAGTATCATTTGTATATTTAAATGATAATAAAGATATGATAAGTAATTTGAAAAAAGAAATTGAAGATAAAGAAAGTAATGTTTATATATTCGGCGGCGGACATGTATCATATGATTTGGTTGAAGTTTTGTATAAAATAGGTTTTAATTGCATTGTTATAGATGATAGGGAAGAGTTTGCAAATAAAGACAGATTTCCTAATGCTAGTAAAATAATAGTAGAAAATTATGAAAATGTTTTTGATAAAATAACTATTACTGATAAAGATTATATAGTAATAGTTACAAGAGGACATTCTCATGATTATATAGTTGAAAGAAATGCTTTGAAAACTAATGCATTATATATTGGAATGATAGGAAGTAAAAACAAAATAAAAACATTACATGACAGATTAAAAAGTGAAGAAAATTATACTGATGAAATGATAGCAAGAGTGCATGCCCCAATAGGAATAGCAATAGGTGCAGAGAGTACTGAAGAAATAGCAATAAGTATAGCAGCTGAACTTATACTTGTAAGGGCAAAAGCAGAAAATAGAAGAAAGATAAAAAATTAATTTATTATAAATTACAATATTATTCGGAAAGTATAAACTATAAAATATAAGTATTCAATAATTGTAGACATTTACTATTTATAAGTGATTTTACTGCAATTAAAAAAATTTAAATATAATTTTCATTATATTTTTGGAACTATAACTTTATAAAATTAACAAATATACATTGCAATAATAGGAGTTTATATGGCTAGAACTTTTTTACATCCGAATGAAGCTTTGGAATTGGTATTAAAAAATTCTGAAGATTATGGTAATGAAAAAATATCAGTACTTGATTCTTATAATAGAGTTTTGGTTGATGATGTTTATGCTTTGAATTATGATCCTCCTTTTAGTAAATCTTCTATGGACGGATATGCTTATAAAAAAGAAGATGAAAATAAAAATAGTTATGTTTTAATTGAAGATAAAATTATATATGCGGGACTTTGCGATAAAATTGAAGTCAAAAGCGGAGAATGTGTAAAAATAATGACAGGTGCTATGATTCCTGAAAATTGCGATGCCGTTCAGAGAGTAGAGTGGGTAGAAGAAAAAAAAGAAAAAAAAGAAAATGCTAAAACAATTATTAATTTCACTAAAAAAGAAATAACTAATAATGTAATAAAAAAAGGCAATAATAAAAAATCTGGAGATAAAGTATTAGATAAAAAAATGCTTTTAACTAAAGATGTTGCTATACTTGCAGGATTTGGTTATAGTAATATAGAAGTAAAGAAGAAAATAAATACTGCTATAATATCTACAGGTAATGAAATATCAAATATAGGAGAAAGTTTAAAAGAAGGACAGATATACGATGCTAATGCTCCTATGCTTGTTGCTAGAACTTCGGCTTTATCTTGTAACAGCAAATTTTACGGAAAAGTAAATGATGATGAAAAAGAGATAAAAGAAATATTATCGAAAGCATTAGAAGAAAATGATATTGTTCTTATAAGCGGCGGAGTATCTATGGGTGATTTTGATTATGTTCATAAAGAGTTATTAGAGCTTGGAGTTAATCAAATATTTCATGGTGTTGCTATGAAACCCGGAAAGCCTTTGTTCTTTGGTAAATTAGGTAAAAAAGCTGTGTTTGCTTTGCCTGGTAATACGGTTTCTTCTTTTATGACTTTTGAAATAATGGTTAAGCCTTATATATTAAATTGTTTAGGTATAAATTATGATACTAATTATATAAATGCTGTAATTAGTGAAGACTTTAAAAGAAAAGACACAGAAAGACTAGAGTATATACCTGTTCATTTATTTTTTGATGATACAAAATTATTAGTTAAACTTATAAAATATAATAATTCTTCTATGATATCATCATTTTCTGAAGCTAATGGTATATTAAAAATAGATATTGGAATTTCTGATATTGTCAAGGGAAGTATAGTTGATGTTAGATTCCTTTAATAGAGAAATAAATTATATACGAGTTTCTGTTACCGACAGATGCAATTTAAGATGTGTATATTGTATGCCTGAAGACGGTATTATAAAAAAAACACATAGTCAAATTTTAAGCTATGAACAAATATATAATGTAGTTAAAGAGGCTTCTGAATTAGGAGTAAAAAAGGTTAGAATAACAGGAGGCGAGCCTTTAGTAAGAAAGAATATTGATGAGCTTGTAGCTATGATTAGAACTATAGAAAAAGTAGAAATAATAGCTATGACTACTAATGCAGTTTTGCTTGACGGTACTGCAAAGAAATTGAAAGATGCAGGGCTTGATTCAATAAATATATCTCTTGATACTTTAGACAGCGAAAGATATAAGTATATTACTAGAGGCGGAAGTCTATACTATGCTATGAAAGGAATAAAAAAAGCTTCTGAATTAGGCTTTCAATTAAAGATTAATGTTGTTGTTTATGATGAAAAGAGTAAAGAAGAATTGCCATTATTAAAAAAATATGCTGAGAGTATAAATGCTAAACTTCAAACTATTCAGTATTATAATCTTAATAGTCAAAAACTTGATTCTATAGATTATGATAGACCTGCTAGATGTAAATACTGCAATAGAATAAGATTATTATCTGACGGATATTTACTCAGCTGTTTGCATAGTAATATAAAATTTAAAGTAGATTTTAATGATATAAGAGGCTCTATAATAAAATGTATTGAAGGAAAGCCTGAAAATGGTGCTTATAGCGATGCTGAATCATTAAGTATGATAGGCGGTTAATTAAATAAAAATTGAGGTTATAAAATGAATGATAAGTTAACACATATAGATGAAAGCGGTAATGCTAACATGGTTGATGTTGGAGATAAAGATATTGTAAAAAGAACTGCGGAAGCTTCTGGAAAAATATATTTATCAAAAGAAACTCTTAAATTAATAGAAGAAAATAATATAAAAAAAGGAGATGTTATATCTGTTGCTAGGATTGCCGGCATTATGGGGGCAAAACATACTTCTGAATTGATTCCTCTATGTCATAATATTAGTATAGAAAAAGTATCTTTAGATTTTACTTTAGAAGAAGATGGAATAGTTATAAAATCTTATTGCAGATGCAGTTATAAAACAGGTATAGAGATGGAAGCTTTAACTGCAGTTAGTGTTGCTGCTCTTACAATATGGGATATGTGCAAGGCTGTTGATAAGAATATGAGAATATCTGATATTACTTTATTATCAAAAACTAAAAGTTAATATTTTCAAATAAAAAAGCACTGATTAGATTTATGTGTCTAATCAATGCTTATTAATTTTATTTATTAATTAATTTATTTATCAAAATTAATAGGTTTTAATCTATAACTGAATTGAGCTCCTATATTAAAGCTATCAGATCCTACATTATTTTTATCTTTAGGTCCGAAATCATATCCCAAGTATAAGCCTATTCCTACATCTGATCTGCCTGCTGTAGTACTTGAGTCATCTCCAAAGCTATCTGTATAAAAATCAAAAGTTAATTTTATATAAGGTATAACCCACATTTTATTATAACTATTTTGTATGTATCTGAAATCTATATCAGTATAGTGAATACTATATTCTGAAGATGAGTATTCATTATTTCTTATTATTTGTCCTGAAAATGGTATTTTAACTCCTGCACCTAAACCTATAGAAAATTTATCCATATTAAATTTAGGAAGCACACCTAACTGAAAAGTATCAAATGCCATAGTAGTTACTTCTTTGTTTGGTCTATTAGGATAGTAATTTGCAAATGAACTGTAAGCATATCCTAATTCACCTAATATGCTAAAACCAAGACCGTTTTCATAATATGCACCATATCCAAGCTGAACAGTAATTCCGCTGCTGCCATATGCATCTACTTTACGTTTTTCTCCATTTCCAAGAGGTAATCCTACAGAGACTAATACAGGAACATTCACAGCCAACTCAAAACCTCCAGCAGCAAATGCAGAAGCACTCATTAATAACATTAATAAAAATTTTTTCATAATATTTATCCTTAATTATTTATTTTTTATGTTTTTATATTAATATAATAATTTTTTTTTTTTCAATATCAATAATTATTTTTTTTTAATAATCATTGATATTATTTATGCGTAAATAAAGGATGTTTTTTAGTTGAAATATAAATAGAAAATTCGGTCAACTATTTTTTGTTTATTATAATTTAGAATATGTAATATAAAAATAGAATAGGTATAAAATTTTAATGTATATGCTATCATATTATTATCAAAAAACTTAAAATTTTACATAAAAAAGCATTGATTAAATTTTATATATCTAATCAATGCTTATTTAATTTGCTCTATCGATTAATATTAATTAACAGGTTTTAATCTGAAGCTGAATTGAACTCCTACATTAAAACTATCTGCTCCTACATTATTGTTGCCTTTAGGTCCGAAATCATATCCTAAATATAAACCTACTCCAGCATCTGAACGGTCTGATATTGTACCTGATTCTTCATCAAATTCAGGTGTATAAAAATCAAAAGTTAATTTTATATAAGGTATAACAGGCATTTTATTATAAGTATCTGTTATATAATTGAAATCTCTATCTATATAATGATAATTACGTTCTGAAGATGATAATTCATTATATTGTAAAGTATATCCTGAAAATGGAATTTTAACTCCTCCGCCTAAGCCTATAGAAAAATTCTTCGTATTAAATTTAGGAAGCAAACCTAACTGCAAACTATGAAATGACTCAACAATTGTTTCTTTATTTCCTCTATCAGGATAATAATTTGCAAATTGATTGAAAGCATATCCTATTTCACCTAATACACTGAAACCAAGATCATTTTCATAATATGCACCATATCCAAGCTGAGCAGTAATTCCGCTGTCAAAACCTACATCCACTCTACGTTTTTCACCGCTATTTCCCATAGGTATGCCTATAGAAGCTAGAAGCGGAATATTTAATGCTGCCTCAAAACCGCTAGCAGCAAATGCAGAAGCACTCATTAATAACATTAATAAAAATTTTTTCATAATATTTATCCTTAAGTATTTATTTTTTATATTCATATATTATTACAATAATGTTTTTTTTCAATATCAATAATTGTTTTTTATAAATAATCATTGATATTATTTATAATATTGTTTTATCTATTATAATACTAAATATTATAATAGATAAAACTCACTTATTATTAATTAAAATGGAAATAAGAAACTTGATCAACTATATTATTCGATTTATCTAATACATCTTTACTTGCATTCGCACCTTCATTTGCTATTTTAGAAGTATCCTGAGTTATTCTATTTATTTCTATAACAGCAGTATTAATTTGTGAAAGACTGTTTTCTTCTTCTATAATAGCACTTGATATTTCAGTCAATAATGTGAGTACATCATTAACTGATGCTTCTATTTGATTAAGTATGTATGATGAAGCCTGAACGGATGCACTTCCATTTTGTATCTTTTCAACAGTTTCATTGGCTATTGCTGTAATATCTTTAGCGGCATTTCCTACATTTATAGCAAGGTTTCTAACTTCGCTTGCAACGACAGCAAAACCTTTTCCCTGATCTCCAGCCCTTGCAGCTTCAACAGATGCATTCAAAGCTAATATATTAGTTTGGAAAGCTATTGATTCTATTATTTTTGTAATGTCTGAAATCTTTTTACTAGCCTCAGATATTAAAGCCATATTTTCTGATGTGGCATTTATAGCATTTACTCCGTTTCTTGTAGCATTTGAAACTTTTTCACTCATATTTTTTGCATTCCCTGCATTTTCAGCAGTCTCTTTCAATGATGAAAATACAAATTCTACAGATCTAGTTAATTCTTCTAAAGAGCTTGCCTGTGATGTAGATCTATCAGATAAATCTATATTTCCATTTGTAATAATATTAACAGAGTTATTAATTCCGTTTATATTATCTTTCATACTGTAAATAATATCACCAAGTTTATTTTGCATATCATTAAGGGCTCTTATTACATCTCCTGTTTGATCTTTTTTATTTAATTCTTTTTCATCAAAATGAGTATTGAAATTACCTTTTGACATAGATTTTACTATTGAGATAGTATTATCTAATGTATTTGATATAGGTTTTGCTATAATGATAACTAGTATAGCCTCTATTGCTGATAATATTATAAATACAGATATTATTAGTATAAGTAATTTTAATAATGATGAATTTAATTCTTTATTATCTAAACTGACAATTATATTCCAATTACTATTTTTTATTTTTGATGATATATATGATAATTTTTTATCTATCCAAGCGTAATTATTATTATTCATAATATCATTTTTGTATGGAGATATTTCTTTATTGTTGAAAATATTTTCTTTTAATATATAGTTTTCATTTTGATTATATATATACAATCCATCTTTATTTATAATATTTAAATTATAGTTATATTTTTTTGCTTCTTCTAAACCTGAAGATATAATTTTAGAAAAATCTACATCTATTCCTACTACACCGCTGATTTGACCATTAACATATATAGTTTTTGAAAAAGTTAGTACAATAGATTTAGTAACAACATCTATATAAGGTTCAGATACTACTATTTCTCTTGAAGCTATAGCATTTTTATACCATTCTCTTGATGTTTGATCATAGTCGTTTGGCAGCTGCCCAACTGTATTTAATACTGTTCCTCCATCCTTATATGGTATTGTATCAGCATAAAATATATTTATTAAATCAGGCTCATTGTTTATAATATTTTTAAATACGTTTAATAAGTTATCCCTATTTACTTCCTTTTCTACATAAGAATAAAATATATTTATTTTTCCGTATAAAGAAGAAATATTATTTTCTATTTCCGATGAAATATTATATGTATTATATTTATTGGAATTTAAAAATCTTGTTTTATACTGAGGAAAATATGCAATATATATTGCTACACAAATTATAAATAATGCCGCCATATATGGTATTAAAAATTTAAATATTAAACTATTATTTCCAATACCGCTTTTATTATTACCCAACATAAATACAACCTCTCTCTAATTAAATTGAAAACAAAGAAAAATTTTTTTTAAAACTATATTAATATACCTTATTATATAAAAATAGCAAATAGTATATTAAAAAAAATAGTGTTTAAGAGCCATAGATATTGCACACTTTTAGTTTAAAAAAAAAGATGGTATTCCTTATAATTTATAATTTATAATTTATAATTTATAATTGCTACAAATAAACCAAAAGGAATACCTATGAAACAGTATAATACACAACAGAAAAAAAAGAT
>NZ_CALXYQ010000048.1 GCF_944393015.1 uncultured Brachyspira sp. | reverse complement strand
AATTTCTATTGGATAGAAAATGATGAAATAACAGACATGCATATAAATATACCACAGTTTTTATATGGCAATAATATTTTACATTTGTTATCTATAGAAAAAATTCATGCTCCTTTATGGGATAAAATTTATAAAAAAGAATTAATAACAAAAATAGATAATTTAATGCCTGATGAAATATCTGGAGAAGATTTAGTTGCTAGCTTTAAAATATTATCTATAGCTAAATATTTTGAATATATTCCAATATCATTGTATTTTCATTATAGACGGAAAAAGTCATTTACCAATATGGTTACAAATGATTATATATTAAATTATGCTAATGTAATAAAAATTATATTTTTATATTATAAAAATACAAAATTAAATATAGAAATAGAAATGTATGATTTTTTTATATCTTTATATAGATTATGTTATACTTTTATAGATATGAAATTTTATAAAACTAAGCAAACTGAAAATGATATTAATATTTATAAAAGTCAAAGGAAATTGTTAAAACAAATCATTATAGATAATATTAAATATGGATATATAACAGAAGATATTTTTTTAGATATATGTAATAAAAGAAATTTATCGTATATCAGAGATTTATATTACAATTTATAAAGGAATAAAAATGGATAGAAAAACTATAGATAATATAGTATGGTGGATACCTTTGAAAAAATTAAGAAATTCTGTAAGAGAATATTTATTAGAAATAAATAATTTAAATAATAAATTAGAACAAATAAATAATAAAGTTAATATAATTGAAAGTACTATATATAATAATTATATGGATTTGTATGGTAAAATAAAAAAATTAACACCTCAAGGATATATAGATTTTATTGATATAGATATTGCTAGACATTGTAATTTAAATTGTTATAGTTGTAATCATTTTTCTCAATTAGCAAAAGAAGAATATTATGATATAGAAATATTTGAAAATGATATTAAAAGATTATATGGATTAAGTAATGGATTAATAAAAAAATTTCATATTTTGGGAGGAGAACCTTTATTAAATATAAATTGTAAAGATTATTTTTATGTAGTAAGAAAATATTTTAAATACAGTTCAATATGGTTAATAACTAATGGTATTTTACTTCCAAAACAAGATGAAAGTTTTTGGTTATCATGTAAAAAGAATAATGTAGAAATACATCCTACAAAATATCCAATAAAAATAGATTGGGATAATATAAAAAGAATATGTTCTAATTATAATGTAGTATTAAGTTTTTTTAATAACGAACATGTATTAAAAGAAAGTGTTAAAACAATTTTAAATTTAGATGGTACTAGTAATGTATTTGATAATTTTATAAATTGTTATTTAGCAAATAATTGTTTAAATTTACATAATGGAAAACTTTTTAGTTGTGGTTTGCCTGCTAATATAAATGCTTTTAATAATCATTTTTCTATGAATATTAAAGTTACAGAACAAGATTATATAGATATATATAAAGCTAAAGACTATAATGAAATATTACAATTTTTAGCAAAACCTATGCCTTTTTGTAGATATTGTGATATAACTAAATGGCATGGAATAGGAAAATGGGAAACTTCAAAAAGAAATATTGAAGAATATACAAACAATAACTAATTAATATATAGTTATTACATGTATTTTTATAATAGTTTAAAACATAAAAAATACAACTTGTATTGTGATACAAATAAGTAACATACATTATGTTTTTATTATATTTTATTACTCATCAAATAATAAACAAAAAATAACTTATCTATAACTTATAAAACTTGTTATATTTAGATTTTTATATTAAAATAAATAAAATATAGTTTTTATATAAAAATTGGAGCTTAAATAATGAGTAATATTAAAGAAAAATTAAAAAAACTTATCAAAGAACAGTATTTGATAATAGATGGTGCTACAGGTACAGAACTTCAAAAGAAAGAAATTAAAAAAGAGTCTTGGATTATAAATGGAAATAACATAGAAGGCTGTAATGAAATACTTAATATAACCGCTCCAAATATAATGAAAGAAATACATATAGATTATTTGAATGCTAATGCTAATATAACAAAGACTAATAGTTTCGGAGCTATACCTTGGGTTTTAAGTGAATATGATATAGCAGATAAAGCTTATGAACTTGCTAAAAGTGCAGCATTAATAGCCAATGAAGCAAGAGAAGAATATTTAAAAAATCCTAATTCTAAAGGAGATTTAAATAGAGATATTTTTATTGCAGGAAGTTTAGGGCCTGGAGTAAAACTTCCTAGTTTGGGACAAATTAGTTTTGATGAAATGTATAATGGTTACATTGAAGCTGCTAAAGGTTTAATAGACGGAGGAGTTGACATAATACTTCTTGAAACTGCACAAGATGTTTTGCAATTAAAGGCTGCAATATTAGCAGTTAATGATACGGCTAAAAAATTAAATAAAGAAATTCCTATAATGGTTTCTGTAACTATAGAAAAAGAGGGCACTATGCTTTTAGGTACCGATATAGAAACAGCATATACTATACTTTCTAATTTGAATATATTTTCTATAGGTATGAATTGCGGAACAGGTCCTGATATGGCAATGCGTCATATAAAAAAACTTTCAGAAATATCCTGCCTTCCTATATCGATACATAGTAATGCAGGACTTCCAGAAAACAGAGGCGGAAAAGCATATTATAGTATGACTCCGGAAGAATTTGCTGATATTAATAGTAAATTTTTTGAATTAGATGGACTTGCATTTATAGGTGGATGCTGCGGTACTACCCCACTCCATATAAAAGCATTAGCTGATAAAGTAAAAGGTATGAAACCTAAAAAGCCAGCATTAGAAAAACAAAGACCTTACATAGCAAGTTTATTTAATGTTGTAAGCATAAAACAAAATCCTGCACCTTTGATGATTGGTGAAAGAAGTAATGCTACAGGAAGTAAAATATTTAGAGAACTTATGATTGCAGGCGATATGGACGGAATGCTTGATGTTGGTATAAAACAAGTAAAAGCTGGAAGCCATGCAATAGATGTTAATGCTGCTTGGGCTGGACGTGATGAAGTAGAAGATATTACAAAAATTATTTCTGCTTATGTTAAGCAAATTTCTCTGCCTTTAGTTATAGATGCAATAAAACCTAATGTCATAGAAGCAGCTTTAAAAGTGTATGGCGGAAAACCTATTATAAATTCTGCTAATATGGAACAAGGTGAAGAAAAATTTGATGCTATATGTTCATTAGCAAAAAGATACGGTGCATCTATTATGCTTCTTACAATAGATGAAAAATCAATGGCATTTACTTGTGAAGATAAGTTGAGAATGGCTGAAAGAATGTACGACCGTGCTGTTAATGTTCATAAGATACTGCCTCATGATATAATATTTGACCCTCTTACATTTACACTTGCAAGCGGTGATGAAAAAAGCTTTTTAGCAGGAGTTGAAACTTTAAATGCTATTAAAGAATTGTCAAAAAAATATCCTGAATGTTCTATAAGTTTGGGAGTATCAAATATATCTTTTGGGCTTAAAGAAGAAGCAAGAAAAATAATGAATTCAGTATTTTTGTATGAAGCTATTAATCATGGACTTACTACTGCAATTGTTAATGTTGCACAAATACTTCCACTTTCAAAGATAGATGAAAAAGAAATAGAATTGGCAAGAGAATTGATTTATAATAAGAGTAATACTAAAGAACCTTTAATAAATTATATAAATCATTTCTCTGATAAAAAAGAAAAGAAAGAATTATCTGGTACTAATGAAGAAAATGTCAAAAAGCCTATAAGAGAAGCTATAAGAGATGCTATGCTTGACGGTGAATGGAAAGATATGCAAAACTTACTTAATGAGGTAAAGGAAAATAGCGAAGAGTTTGGCGGAGAAAAGAAATTTGCACAAGCAATAATTGATGAAATACTTCTTCCGACAATGGCAGACATTGGAGTGAAATTTGGAGAAGGAACTATACAGCTTCCTTTCGTTTTAGGTTCTGCTGAAGTAATGAAGAAAAGTGTTGACTTCTTATCTGAATTTTTAGAGAAGAAAAAACAAGAAAAAACTGCTAAAATAATACTTGGTACTGTGGCAGGAGATGTGCATGATGTTGGTAAAAATCTAGTTGAAATCATCATAAAAAATAATGGATTTGAAACTGTAAATATTGGTACTAAAGTTCCTATAGAAAAATTTTTAGAAGCATATCATGAACATAATGCAGACTGCATAGGTATGTCTGGGCTTTTAGTAAAATCTACTGAAGTGATGAAAGATAATCTTGCTTATATAAGAGAAAAAGGATTAAAAATACCTATTATATTAGGCGGAGCAGCACTTACAAAAGAGTTTGTAGAAAATGACTGTAAAAAAGTTTATGGAGATACAGCTAAAATATTTTACTGTAAAGACGGCTTTGATGATATATTAGCAATAAAAGAGATAATAGCAGACAGAGATAAAGAAAATAATAATTAAAGGATATTAATCTAGTAATGGCAGAAATAAATCATAAAAATCATGAACATTATATAAATAAACCTCCATTCTATGGAAGAAAAGTTTTTGAATTTAATAAGCAAGTGGAAAAAGAAGCCTTTGATATGATTAATAAAATTAGGCTTTTTAGAGCAGGTTTCGGATATTCGGCTAAAAATCAGGATATGGAAAAATATAATGAAATGATTAAAACAAAAGTAGAACCTAAATACGAAGAGATGAAAAATAATATCATAGGAAATAATTTAATCGAACCTGTTATGATTTATGGATTTTATAAAACTATTACAGAGAATGATAAATTATATATATATGATGTTGCTTTTAATACTAATGAATTAAAAGATGAAAAAATAGAAATTCCTTTAGAGCGTATGGAAAATGAGCCTTATAATTCTATAGTAGATTTTTTTGATAAAGAAGAAGATACTATAGGGTTTACGCTTGTAAGTCTTGGAGAGAAGTTTCATAAGTTTTTGAAAGGCTTATATGATAATGATGAATATAAAGAATATTATTTTTATAATGCTATAGGAACTAATATAATAGAAAATTATGTGGATATACTTCAAACACATATGGATAATTTGCTTAATTTAAAAAATAAAGGTAAAAGAAAACATGTGGGCTGCAGATATTCTTTCGGATATAAAGCACTTACCAATATGTACGGTAACAGGATAATATTTAATCAATTAAAACCAGAAGAATTTAATGTTACACTTACAGAAAGCTATATGATGGATCCTGAACTTAGTACATGTGCAATAATATCATTCTGTGAAGATTCTTATTATTTTGCTAATTAAATAATATAGGGTATTTTTATTTATTAAAAAATACCCTACTTAGTTATATGTATTAATTTACCAATATACTCATGTCTAAAACTATTTTTTTTACCATTTTAGAGGCTATCTCTTGATTAATATCAGATATGTCTTATATATCTTCTGTTGAGGAAGCCAATATAGTAGCTTTTTCCACACTAATAACTTGTGCTGTTATAGCTATTTTTCCAAATACATAATCAATATTTCCAACTAAAACATAATCATCACCAACTAATTTTCCTAATTCTGCAATATTAGCTGTTGATATATCTTTTTGGAAATTCATTTCGGAAAGAGTTTCTTTGAATGCTGATGTTCTAGTTACTAATGTATATCCTCTCGATCAAATTCACTAGCAAACATGCTGGCTAAATATTCACTTTCCTGCTGCGTTATGTCTGCGCCTCTAAATGGTAATGAATCTATAGCCTTACCATATTGAGCATTTAATGATAATGCTGATATTATAAAAAATGTAAATATATAAACTATCTTTTTCATTTTCATTTATATCTAACTAAATTTATTGAAATTTATATGCTATAGCAAATTCAAGTTCATAGTTTACAGTATTATTATAAGTTGGGGCAATAATAGGATTAAAACTATAATATATGCCTCTTTCTTCAAGTTTCTTTTTATAAGAATTTTGCATAGTAGATGCCACTATATCAGTTATAACTCCACCCACAAACAATCCAACTCCTATACCAAATACTGTTCTCATAGCAATTAAATCTGATTCAGGATAAAATCCGCCATAATCTTGATATGTAGCACCATTCCCAACATTTACTGTAGTAGGTGTTTTGCTTGATGGAGGAGATACTAAAAAATATCCAAAATTGTTACCCCAAGATGCATCTATAATAAATGGAATAGCAGTCAAAACAATTCCTGTTATCCAAGAACCTCTTCCAATCCATTTTGCTATATTGGCATTGTTATATCCATCTTTATAACTATTTATCTGATAATCAGTAAGCTGTTCATTTTGTAATTCTTTTTGTCTCTGTTCTTCCTGTACAGTTGGTATTTTTCTGCCGCTGATTTTACTGTCTATGTCTCTCACTATATTTTCAATAGCAATGGCTGTTTCCTGATTACCCAAATTTAAAGATGGTAAATATTCATTAGCAGTAGCTTTATATTGAGAAGTAGTTAAATCTATGATTCTTACATTTATAGCATATCCTGCTCCAGATTCAACTATGCTTCCTACTAAAACATATCCAGCTAAATTTAACTTTGTAGCTATATCAGCATATTCTCTGTCTTTTATATTGCCAAGCCCCTGTTCTCTTCTAATAGCTTCACCCAATTCTTTACTTCTATCAACGAATTTATAGTCTCTTCTGTTTAATTTTGAAGCAATTTCATTCATAAAAACATTTCCCTGTTTTTCTGAAATATCGCCTGTAAAAGGAAATAATGATATGTTTTCATTTTGTGCTAGTAAAGGTATATATAGTATTAATAATACAAAAATAATTTTTTTCATAGTTATCTCCAATTTTACTGCTGAGCATTCATATATATATTTTTGACATTTTCAATATTTTTTTCCAATTCTTTTGCTATTTGTTCACCTATAGTATCTGAAGATTTTTTTATAACACTAGATAATGATTTATTGAAATTATCTTCATCTACTAAATATAATACATAATAAGTATATTTTTCATCTCCATTTGGGTATCTCTTTAACTGCCACCACTCACCTTCTTTTTTAAAACCACTGAAAGTACTTGCTGATGCTTGCTGTATACTTTGTTCATGTTGTGTAAAATCTTGACCAGATTCTTCACTTGCAGATTGCAATACTGCTTGAGTTAATGTTCTAGAATATTCAGCTGATAAAGTAGTAGAATTAATTTTTCTTTTTAAATAATTTAAATCTGTACCGGTTTCATTATAAGTAAATGGTACTTTTTTGGGATATAAAGCATCCATCTTTGATACAGAAGTTATATACTGCATCCATTCTGGCTGTTTAACACCTATTGAACTTCCCATATCTTCTATCGTAGTTACACCTGTTGTGGCACAACTAAATAAAATAGAAGATGCTATCATAATAATAAATAATTTTGTTTTCATTTTTTTCTCCTAATTTAATTTTTTATATATTTATTAAAAAACTCTAAAAATTTATTTTCAAATTGTTCGTTTACTATTTTTGTAATATTATTTAATATATATTTTTTAGCTTCATCTAATGTTTTACCATGTTCCTTACCTGTGCTATTTTCATCAAAATTGAATGTGTAAATTAAGTCATCGTTTTTATTTAATAAATCTATTTGAAACTGATAATATACCATTACTCCGCCGCCAGCAAAATCTGGAACTTCTCTTACATCATCAGTATCTATTCTTATCTTAAATTGATAGCTTGGATTAGATTTATTTAATTTAAATCCTGACTTTGAAATTATTTTTTCTATATTTTGAGTTAATGCAGAATTATTATATTCCGTTACAAAATTAAATGTCATTTGTTTCAATATAGAATCTCGGAGTGCAGATATGGTTTGAACTTTATATTTTAGTTCTATATTATTATCACCCAAATATACTAACTGCTCATAATATATTTGATCTTTTTTTGCTAATATTAAAGCCATATCTGTTACTGAATATTTTTCTATGAGATCATTTGAATTATTATCAAGATATATTTTTATTGCTGATTCATTATCTTTAATTTTTGTCTTTAATATTTTAATGGTTTTATTTTTTTCCATTACAGCAATAACTCTGTATAAATCTTCATTTTTAGAATAATGAGATTCTTTAAATTCTACACCAAATAATTCATTATAAGACTTAAGCTGAGTATTCTCTTCATAAAAAGAAATATTATCAACGTTATTTTCAAATTGATTGTACCTGTCTATAGAATTAATATCTAGTTTTATTGTAGTTGAAAAAATTTTAGATAAATTCTCATAAGCGTTAATTTGTGCATCTTTTAAAGTTTTTCCTTCTCCAATAGCTGATAAATATTTATTATCATTATATTTACTTCTAGGATTCAAAATCCAATCTGGAAGTGATTGAGAATATAAAGATAATGTAATTAAAAAAAAATAATATTAATTTATTGATTATTGATTTCATAGTTCTATTAACTTATAAAGCAGATATATTCTTTTATTATAAAAAATATATCTGCTAATATTAAAAATTATTAATATTGTTTTAATTCCCAAGTGTTTAATCCGGCACCAAATTTTGTACTAGAAACTATTACTACATCTTCTTCAGAACCATCACTCCAGCGTATATAACTTCGTCCATTAGAGTTTATTCTTATACGGCCTGTATATACCTCATAATTTACATCATTATCATATAATGTTATTTCTGCACTATTTCCTAATCCTGCACCAGTATTAGAGATATAAATATGAGAATTTGGCATACCTGATGTTGTATATGTTCCAGATACAAGTATGAGTTTTTGAGCTGGGGCGGCATAGATATAAGATGATATTAAACCTATAACTAATAATCCCATAATAATATTTTTTTTCATAATATTTTCTCCTTTTATTATATTTCGTTTTGCTAATAAATACGTAAAAATTAAAAAAAACTCATTTTTTTTATAAAAAATTGATAAAAATTTTAAAGTTTATAAAATATTTGACTACTATATTAAGGATTAATAATTTTGATTATATGTTTAGGTATGTAATAAGAATTATAGTTCTATAAATACTATTTATAGATTATATGTTTTAGAATATTTGTGTAATTTTATTATTTATTTTTTAATAAATCTACAACAAAATCATAATTATTCATACTCATTATATGCATCTTTTTATGTTTTTTCAGCATACTATGGAATAAATCAGATGATAATTCTGCAGCTACTTTTTTTTCTTCTTCCGGAGATTTATCACTAGCTTTTTTGAGTTTATGAAGCCAAGTTTCCGGAATATAAGCACCAGGAAGTTTATAATATATGAAATATGCTGTTTTATAAGTGAGTATTGGAAAGAATCCTGGAACTAATACAGGCTTATTTTTTAAAGGAAGTTCATCTATCCATTTTAATAGAAGCTCTAATCTTTCAGCTTCATATATAGGCTGAGTAAATATTGCTTTAACTCCTGAATTTGCTTTTTTTGCTAGTCTAACTTTTAAGTTATCATTATTTTTGGCATAACTGTTTATTACACAGAAAGGATATATATGTTTTAATGGTTCTTTGAAAGTGAACTCTCCTAAACTCTTACCTTTATTAAGATCTTTTATTATATTTATAAGTAATTCAGAGTTTCCTTCAAATACAGATTTAGCCTGTTTTTGATTTCCTCCAATTATAGGATCTCCTGTAACGGCAAGCACCATTCTTATATCAAAATAATTTGCCCCTATTAAATCATTTTGCAAAGCTATTGAGTTTTTATCTCTCATAGTTTGCGTTGCTATGAAAGGCTTATTATTATTGAGTCTTTGCTGCAATTGCAATGCGGCAAGTATTGATGATATTTTTAAATTAGCAAATGGCGAATCAGTTACAACAAATCCGTCTATATAATTTGATATATTTGAATTATTTATTTTTTCTTCTATGTATCCTAAATCATATTTAGCCTGAGGAGATATCTCTAATGTAAAAGTGTATTCATCTTTATTTTCTAATTTTGCTATAAAATTTTCTACATTGCTGCTATTATTGTTCATACTATATATCCTAAATATTATGTTAATATCCTACTAAAAAAATAAAAAAAGTCAAATAAAAAAATCATATTGAAGTAATATAAAAAAGTTATATACTACTTAGAAGTTATAATCTTAGGATATATTATGAGTGTAAGTGATGATGCTGCATTAAAAGAAACAGAGAGACAAAGCAGAAAATATAAAGAATTGACAGAATCTAAAATTGAATTTTTAGTTATAAAGATGGGAATACCTACAATTATAAGTATGCTTACAACTTCATTTTATAATATGGCAGATACTTTTTTTGTAAGTAAAATAAATACTCAGTCTACTGCAGCAGTAGGAATAGTGTTTTCAATGATGGCTATAATACAGGCTATAGGATTCTTTTTTGGGCATGGTTCCGGTAATTACATATCAATTAAACTCGGAGCAAAAGAAACAGAAGAAGCATCAAAAATGGCGGCTACAGGTTTTTTATCTGCTATGATAGTAGGATTTATTATACTGATATTAGGTATAACATTTATTAAGCCTCTAGCTCATATACTTGGCTCAACAGAAACAATACTTCCCTACTCTATAAGTTATATGAAATATATTTTAATAGGTGCTCCATATATGACAGCCTCTTTGGTTCTTAATAATCAATTAAGACTTCAAGGAAATGCTTTGTTTGCAATGATAGGCTTGATAACAGGGGCAATTTTAAATATAATATTAGACCCAATATTAATATTTCATTTTTCTATGGGTGTAAAAGGTGCGGCTATAGGTACAATAATAAGCCAATTTGTAGGATTTTGTATACTTTTAATAGGAACTAATGTATGGGGAACTTTGCCTATAAAATTAAAAGATTTCTCGCCTAGCATTCAAAAATATAAAGCTATAATAGTAGGAGGACTTCCTAGCCTTTGCAGACAAAGTATATCTAGTTTTTCTACTGCATTTTTAAATACAGCTTCTGCCCCATTCGGAGATGCAGCAATAGCGGCTATGTCTATAGTTAATAGAGTGGCTATGTTTGCCAATTCTGCAATAATAGGATTCGGACAAGGTTTTCAGCCTGTATGCGGATTTAATTATGGTGCTAAAAAATATGACAGAGTTATAAAAGCTTTCTTCTTTTGTGTTAAGGTATCTACATTTGTATTGATTGTGCTTTCTATCTTTATATTTATTAATTCATCACAAATTGTGCATTTATTTAATGATAAAGACGAAGCTTTATTATCTGTTGCATATAATGCATTACATTATCAGGCATTAAGTTTGCCTTTATGGGGATTTATAACATTATCCAGCATGATACTTCAAACTACTAGAAAAACTATAAGAGCTTCTATTTTGGCAGTTGCAAAACAAGGAATATTCTTTATACCTATAATATACATACTTCCTAAAATATTCGGCATAACAGGTATAGAAATAGCTCAGCCTTTTTCTGATTTTCTTACTTTTTTATTATCTATACCGCTTGGATACAGTATGATAAAAGAAATGAAATCTGAGTTACAAAAATCAATTTAACATAATATATTTATTAAATTAATGCTTGCAGTTTTCTATTATCAGTATATAATGTAGACTATGGAAATAAAAGATTCTACAAGAAGTGCCTTAGTAAGAAAAGGTAATGAACTTTTTAATCAGAAAGATATAGAAGGTGCTTACAGATGTTATCTTACGGCTTCCTATTATGGTGGCATAGAAAAAGTTGCAGATTATTATAATTTTGAAAAGAAAAATATAATAAAAGCTATGCAGC
Source organism: uncultured Brachyspira sp. (assembly GCF_944393015.1). Classification (GTDB taxonomy): domain Bacteria; phylum Spirochaetota; class Brachyspiria; order Brachyspirales; family Brachyspiraceae; genus Brachyspira. The sequence continues at coordinate 8,846 of NZ_CALXYQ010000048.1, read as the reverse complement.
TTTATAAATTTATTATGAAAGAAGATTCTAATCTCGGAGGAAATGTAAGAGCTAAGCAAAAGCTAGATAAATTGGCAGAATCTGTAGTTAAAGTGCTTAGAAAATGGCTTAAAGAAGATGAAACTTTCAATAAAGATGATAAAAATGATAAATTAGAATTAGACAGTAAAAATGCAATTCTTCCAAACAATTATAAAAAAAATAGTTTAGAAGATATTTTAAAAGCAAAAGAAAAAATAGATTCTAAAAATAATGATTTACAAGTGAATGAAAAAGCTGTAAATTCAGATTTCTATTCTAAAAATATCAATATAAAAAAGCCTGTATTTGAACAAATATATACAAATAAACAAAATAAAAAATAAACATTATAATTAGGAGTTACCTATGGAAAAAAATGTAGTTGAAATCGAGAATGCTCTTGCTTCATTATCGTCTAAGTTTTCAAAAAATGATACATTGGTGATAATCTTAGCTGCTGGTCATGGTAAAAGAATTAGAAGCTCTACATCTAAAATGCTTCACACTATATGGGGAGTTCCTAGTATAGAAAGGGTTAGACTCGCAGTAAAAAATGGTATGCCTAAAAGCAATATAACAATAGTTGTTGGAATAAAAGCTCTTGATGTTGCTAATGCTGTTGGAAAGCAGGCTAACACTAATTTTGCTTATCAGGAAGAACAAAGAGGTACAGGTCATGCTGTAAAAGTTGGACTTGATAAGAGTGATTTAAAGAATATAAAATATTGTTATGTAATATATGCAGATATGGGACTTATCGACTCTGAAACTATGAAAGAGTTTCATGAGGAATTTTTGAAATCTAAAACTGATATGATAGTTATGACTGCTATGTATGACGGCCCTAAAGGAAGTAACTATTATGGAAGAATATTAAGAAGCAGAGGTCTTACTTGCGACGGCAAAAAAAGTAAATACAGACAAGGCTCTCAAGGTAATGTTATAGGAGTTATTGAGTATAAAGATATACTTGCTATGCCTGATGATAAAAAACTATTTAAAGTTTATAAAGATGAAAAATTCTCTTATGAAAAAGATGAATTATTAGATAATTTTAATGAGTATGTTGCTGGTATATATGGTTTCAAAATGAAGCCTTTAGAAGAACTTATACAAAAATTAGAGTCTAATAATGCACAAAATGAATTATATCTCACAGATTTAATAGAAATTTTTATTAATAATAATTTATCAATATCAACTTATATGCCTAAAGACAGCAGAGTTGTTTTAGGATTCAATGATAAAACAGTTCTTAAAGAGATGGAATCTATAGCCAGATCTAATGTTTATAATAAACTTAAGAATATAATCACTATATATGACGGAGAAGATTTCTTCATTGATGACTCTGTTGTTGAGCAGATATTGGAAATAGATAAAGATGAAAAACCTTTGGATATATATATAGGAAAAGGTGCTTATATAGGTAAAGGTGTTAAAGTTAATTATGGAGTTACAATATCACATGGTGCTAAAATAGAAGGTAATGTATATCTTGGTGAGCATTCATATATAGGAGATAATGTACTGCTTTCTTGCTTGGAAAATCAAAAACTTATATTAGATGATAATGTTAAAATATATTCAGGAAATCAGATTAAAGGTAATGTATATATAGGAAAGAATACTATTTTAGAAAGAGGTGTTAATGTTACAGGAAGCGATAATCACCCTGTTAATATTGGCTCTAATGTCCTTATTAAAGGAGTAAGCTATTTATACGGCTCTATTGTAGATGATAATGCCTATATAGAACATTGTATATTCTATTATTCTCATATAAAAGCATTACTTGATGATAAAGGCAATGTGATAAAATGCAGATTCATAAGACCTAAAGAAGAAGGTATTGAAGCTGTAAGCAAAATAGAAGATGCTAAAAAATCTAAAAAGAAATAGTGTATTAATATTTGTTACAATAATAATATTATTTGCAAGTTTAAATGCACAATATCAAAAAGAAATAAAAAAAGATGCTCCTCCCCTTACAGAGCATTATGTTAGAATGAGTGGTTTTGAATCGCTTTATACTTGGTCTATAGCCTCTTTAAGAGAAGAGCCATATATCAGCGAATTATTTATAGATGGATATAATAATGTGCATTTTGCTTATTATGATAATCTTCTTAATACTGCTGTATATGTTACTGGAAAAGATGGAAATTTCACTAGGACTATTTTAGATAATAATAGAGACCTCGGTAATTTTGTAAGTATAGCATTAAATAATAGAAATGTACATGTATCATATAATAAAGCAAATAAAATATTATATGTCAATAATAATTCCGGTACTTTTAATAATTATACTATGGATATAAGGCAGAACAGAAAGATTGTTGATTTAAAATTAGTTATGTCAGCATTTAATTATCCTACATTATTTTTTGTAGATAATAGAGGCGTATTATCCGTATCAAGATTTTATAGAGATAATTTCTTTTCTGACTTTATCTATACTAATAGAATAATTGATAGTGTTTATCCAGTTGCTGAAAAAGACGGTTATGCCATATATATGCATGAATATCAAACAGGCAATATATTATATGGTTCTAGAAAAACTAATACTGCATTTAAGTTTTTTGACGATAGAGCAATAGTAACTAATTCTAGCATATATTCTGTTGCACATGAAGAGCATAATAGATTTAATATAGTTTATCTTACAAAAGATAATCCTCAAACTATTAATTATACTAGATTCTATGACGGAGTATTTACTAATAGTGCAATAGTTAATGAAGATGAAAATATAATGTCTTTAGATTCAGCATTAGACTATGCAGCACAAATAATGGTTTTATATACCAAAGAGAATGGTAATAAGTACTTATTTATTGATAATAGAATCATAGATTTATCAGTTTTGGGAACAAGTACTGGAAATATAAGATTACAAGCAGCACAATATCCGTATTTTTATATATTGTATTATAATAATATATTCAATGAACTTAGAATTACAAAGATTAATATAAGTGATATTGAAAAATTAAAATAAACCGATAATTAATTTAACATTTTTATATTATAAATGTTATAAAAATAAGTATTAATAGGATTTTTTTATGAGTGATGAGCAACCAAAAGTATCGTTTATAGAGAAAAACCCAAGAACTTGTCCAGTATGTAAAAATGAGTTCTACCATGAAATGCTTCTTACAGGCGGAGGAAGATTAATTGCCGGAAAACTAAGAAATGATTTAAGAAGAACTTATGAAAAAAGTAAAAAATATGGTACAGTTTACCCTTTAATATATGTAGTAGTAGTTTGTCCTCATTGTTTATATGCTGCTTTTCAAGAGGATTTTAATTTAATAGATCAGAAAAAAGTAGATGAAGCTGCCGATGGGGCAAGACTAAGAGCTTCATATATGAAAGAATTTTTTGGAAATGATGTAGATTTCACAAGACATAGAACACTTTTAGAAGGTGCTGCTAGTTATTTTTTAGCTTTAGACGGATATCGTTATATTGGAAAAGATAGTGCCCCTACTTTAAAAAAGGCTTTATGTTCTTTGAGATTAAGCTGGACTTTGGAAGATTTAGCAAACGTTTATCCTAATGAAAATTATGATAGACTTATTCCTTTCTTTCAATATAAAGCTAGTGAGTTATACTCTGCTTCTATAGAGTGTATGCAAAATGGAAAAGAAAATTTTGAAAAATTAAAATCATTCGGTCCTGATATAGATAATAATTTTGGATATGAGGGTATGCTTTATATGGGAGCATTGCTTGGAATGGATGCTTCTAAATTTATACCAGATCCTAAAGTGAAAGCTGAAACTCTTGTTCAGGCTAAAAGAAAAATAAGCAAAATATTCGGATCTGGAAAAAGCAGTAAGTCAAAACCTTCTGCTTTACTTGAAAAAATAAAGGAACTTCATGTTGCTATTACCGAAGAATTAAATCAGCTTAATGAAGAATATGGTATAGATGTAAGTTAATGAAGAAATTGAATGCTTATTTATTAAAAGAATTTCTATCTTTCTTTTTTGGTTCTTTGCTGCTTTTTGTTGTATTGGTTACAATAGCGGACTTAAGCAGCAGATTATCTTTTTATACAGAACATCCTGAATTAATTAATTATTTCATTACTTATCACTTAGCAAGGGCTCCGCATAATACATATTATATATTCCCTGTAGCCTTGATGTTTTCATCAACTTATGTATTAGGAACATTCGTAAAAAATAAAGAAATGCTTGCCATTGAAAATTCAGGAATTAGCTTATTTAAATTTTCTATGCCGATGTTTGTTATTGTAATTGTATTATGTTTATTACTTGTATTGTTTTGGCAATTTGTGGCAGCACCTTTAAATAAAGTATCTTTTGCAGCTAATGATGCAATGAGAGGTAATGAAAAAACATCTAAAAGCGGACCCTGGGAGCTTTTCGGAGGAGATAATTATTTATATTTTATAGAAACTTATTTTTATGATGAACAATATATGCAAAATACTATTGTATTAAAATTGAATGATGATGGCGGAATTCGATTTAGAATATCAAGTCCTCATATACAATGGAATAATGAAGACAGAAAATGGTATGTTTTAGACGGTATATTAACGACATTCAGCGAAAACAAAGAAATAAAAGTAGAAAAAATAAATAATTATCCTTTAGATGTTTTAGAGCGTCCTGAACATTTTTATGGAAGACCACCTTTGGATTCTATGAGCTTAAGTGAAGAAGCTAAGATTATAAGACTGCAAAAAGAAGTTAATATGAATACTTCAAAATTAGAAACAGATTTGCATTATAGAATATCATATTGTTTTTCTGGTTTTATTATTGTTTTATTAGCTTCATTATTTTCTAAATTTTCAACTCAAAGTGTATTAGTTGTAAGTTTGGTAATGGTTATCATAGTGGCTTTACTATATTATTCTGTACTTATGATATTTAGATCTATGGGAGAGGCTGGCAATATGAATCCTTTTATTGCGGCTTGGATGCCTAATATTATATTTGCTATACTTTGTATATTAGCGTTTAAGAAATTCCATTAATTAATTTAATTCTTTTTCCATAATTAAAGCATTAAACTGATTGTCATAATATTTTTTTCTAACTGCAATTTCTTTAAATCCATTTTTAATATAAAAGTTTTTGGCATTAATATTGTTTTCATGTAAATCTAATTTTATACTATTTACATTATTATTTTTGGCATCCTCAAATAAATATAATAATAATTCTTTTCCATAGCCTTTATTATTTGGATATGAAGCTATAAATATTATATCTGCTTCAGGTTCTAACAAAAAATATATTAAAAATCCTGTTATATGATTATTATCTTTTATTATAATAACTTTATGATGTTTATCTTTTATATATTGTTTTATATAATCTTTGGATAAATGTGTGTATTCGCTTTTTAAAGATATTAAAGATATAGAATCTATTATACTATCATCAATATCATTTACAATTTCTATATTTTCCATATTAAATATTTAAAATAAAAATGAATAAGGAAATATAATTACTTCCCTATTCATTTATTTAAACTATATTTTTATTATAATTTGCTGTTTATCTCATTGAATAGTTCTTGTTTTTTTGTTTTTACATATTCAATTATTTCTTCAACTTTTACCTCAACACTTTCCTGTGATTTTCTAAGTTTGAATTCAACTACTCCTCTCTGAAGCGATTTTTTACCAACTATTATTCTCATAGGAATACCTATCAAATCGCAGTCATTAAGTTTAACTCCAAGTCTTTCCTTTCTATCATCAAATATAGTTTCAATACCAACAGAGTTTAAAGCATTATATATTTCTTCTGCTTTTTTGAATGAGTCTTCTGTTTCTTTATCGATAGCAACCACTATAGCCTCATAAGGAGCAACACTTATAGGGAATATTATACCTTTATCATCATAATTTTGTTCTATAACAGAAGCCAAAGCTCTATTAACTCCAATACCATAACAACCCATTATAGGAGTAATTTCTTTGTTGTTTTCATCTAATACTTTGAAATTGAAAGCTTCAGTATATTTGTCGCCAAGTTTGAAAATATGTCCTAGCTCTAATCCTTTTTTCTGATAAAGTATTTCTCCGCATACTGGACATCTGTCGCCTTCTTTAGCTGTTCTAAAATCACCCCATACATCAATATTAAAATCTCTTTCTATATTAACATTTTTGATATGAGTATCATCTTTGTTTCCGCCTACTATTGCATCAGCTACTGACTTTATAGAATTATCAGCAAATATTCTTATTTTCTTTTTTAATTCTATAGGAGAAGCAAAACCTACTCTAGCACCTGTAACTTCTTTTACAGTTTCTTCATCAGCAAGTTCAATATCTAGTCCTCCTAATGCATTAGATAATTTAGTTTCATTAATTTCTAAATCTCCTCTTATAGCAACCAATATAACTTCATCTTCTTCAGTTTTATAAATTATACTTTTTATAAAATTCTTTGAAGATGTATTAAAGAATTTTTCTAAATCATTTATAGTTTTTATATCAGGAGTATGCACTTCTTCTAAAGCTTTGTCAGTATAAGATTTAGCTGCTTCCTCTTCTTTTACATTAGCTTTTTCAACATTAGCTCTATAATCACATTTAGAACAGAATATGATTGTTTCCTCACCTACTTCGCTTAAAACCATAAACTCTTCGCTTCCTTCTCCGCCCATTGCACCGCTGTCTGCTTTTACGCTTACAGTATCAAGTCCCATTCTTTTAAAAATCTTTGTATAAGCACCGCTCATATCATTATAAGTTTTATCAAGACATTCTTTAGTTATATGAAATGAATAAGCATCTTTCATAGTGAATTCTTTTGAACGTATAACTCCGAATCTTGGACGTATTTCATCTCTGAATTTTGTATGTATTTGATATAATGTTAATGGAAAATCTTTATATGATTGTATTTCATTTTGTGCAGTAATAGTGAAAGCCTCTTCATGAGTAGGACCCATTGCCATATCAACATCGTTTCTATCTTTTAATCTGAATAATTCTTTTTTAAATCTTTCCCATCTACCTGAAGGTGTTAATAATTCCTTTGAAACAAGTATGGGCATTATGCATTCATTAGAACCTATTGCATCCATTTCCTCTCTTATGATATTAGATATTTTATTTAACACTCTAACTCCAAGAGGTAAATATGAATAAAGCCCATTTGATATTTTTCTTGCAAGTGCTGCTCTTAACATTAATTTATTTGAAGCTATTATTGCATCGCTAGGTGCTTCTTTTAATGTAGGCATAAATAATTTTGATAAACGCATAATATTTCCCTTAAAAGATTAAAAATTTTTTATTAATGATATATTATAAAATTAAAATTATCAACTATAATAAAACATATATTTTATTTTGACATCGAATTTATTATCCAAGCTGTTTCTTTTCTTATTTCACTATCCATATTGATAATATTATCTATAGTTAATGGAACATTTATTTTTCTGCCGCATACTTTTGATACAATATCAAATATATCAGTGAAACCTATTTTCTTTTGTAAGAACGAATATACACATATTTCATTAGCAGCATTCAAAACACAAGGATAAAGTCCTCCTTTCTTTCCGCATTCATAAGCCAATCTAAGCATTACAAATTTATCGAAGTCCATTTTATAAAAATTGATTTCGGAATGTTCATATAGTTTTAATTTTTCAAAAGGCGTATTTCTAATTTCAGGATAAGTTAATGCATGCTGTATAGGAAGACGCATATCATTCTTTCCAATCTGTGCATAAATCTCTCCGTCATTAATTTCTATCATAGAATGTATTAAACTTTGCGGATGAATAATGGTTTCTATTTTATCATAATCCAAATTAAATAAATGATGAGCTTCTATAACTTCAAAGCCTTTATTCATCATAGTTGCACTGTCTATTGTTATTTTACTTCCCATAGCCCAAGTAGGATGCTTTAATGCCATTTCAACAGTAACATTCTTTAATTCTTCTTTTGGAGTTCTGAAAAAAGGTCCGCCTGAAGCTGTTATTATAACTTTTGAAAGTGAAGTTTTTGGAAAATGCCTTAACATCTGAAATATTGCTGAATGTTCGCTGTCTATAGGTATTAAGCTTGCATTATGTTCTTTTAATAATTGATTTATTATATCTCCGCCTACAACCAATGTTTCTTTATTTGCTAATGCAATGGTTTTTCCTTTCTTTATTGCTTCTACTGTAGGCAAAAATCCTGCATATCCAGTTAAAGCATTAACTAATATATCAAAGTCAGTATGCTTTACAAAATCAGCTATAGTTCCTTCATATATATTTAGATTTTTAGCACAATCATAATCTTTAAAAATATTCTCTGCATTCTTATCAGATATATTTACAGTTTTAAGCTTGAACTCTGTACATAAAGTATTTAATATATCTATTTTACTATTTGCAGACATTCCAACTATTTCAAAGTCATTATTAAACTCTCTTACAACAGAACAAGTGTTAGTACCGATAGAGCCTGTAGCTCCCAACAAAAGAATTCTTTTTTTCATTATTTACTATTCCTCAAAATATTATATAATATTTATTCTATATTAAAACAATAAATTTTAAAGCAATAAAATATATAAATATATAGTTATAAATTACATTATTATGAAACAATATTTAATATAATATCAATAAAAGTTATTATATAGAATATTGTTTTTATTTACAATTTTTTTTAATTGACATTTTTATAATATATTATATATTATAGTTATAAACAATAGGTATATTTATGTCAACAGTCAACAGTCAACAGTCAACAGTCAACAGTCAACAGTCAACAGTCAACAGTCAACAGTCAACAGTCAACA
>NZ_CALXYQ010000047.1 GCF_944393015.1 uncultured Brachyspira sp. | reverse complement strand
AATATATACTTGTTCATTTGTTTGAGTTTGATTAGTTTGAGTATTTTCTGTTTGTTTAGTATTGCCGCTGTTACCGCCGCTGCAGGAAATTATCGAAACTATTAAAACAAAAATAGAAATAATGTAAATAATATTTTTCATATATACCCCTAAGTATATGCTGGATTATATGTTTAAAATTATTTTATGTCAATATAACTATAATTTATATAATATACTCATTAAAAATATATGATAATTTTATGTATTAGTTTTTGATGAATGAAAATTATATAAATATAAATTGATATTAATAAAATTTTTAGTATAATTAATCTATGAAAGAAATTAACAGACTTAATGATTTATTCGTACGATATCTAATTGGTACTGAAGGTGATGAGGATATATTAGAAAATATTGTTAATGCTGTTTTAAATGATGCTGGTTTTGAATCTGTAAGCAATCTTGAAATTATTAATCCTTACAACCTACCTGAAAATGAGAATTTAAAAGAGTCTATTCTTGATGTTAAAGCAAAAACTAAAGATGGTAAAAAGATACTTATTGAAATACAGTTGATAGGTAATAATAATTTTATAAAAAGAATCTTATATTATATAGCTAAAAATATAGCTTCTGAATTAAAAGAGAATGAAAACTATATTAATATAAGTCAAATGATTAGTATTAGTTTTTTAAATTTTAATTTAAACATAGGAAGTGAAACTGATATAAAAAAAGAGCATAAATGTCTTCAATTATCAGATATTAATAATCCTAGCCTTAAATTAGATGATTTTCAGATACATTTTATAGAGATTAAAAGATTTGCAGAAATATTAAAAAATGCTAGTATAGATGATTATAATAAAAATAAACTTTTATCTTGGATTGATTTTTTCACTACTAAAGATTTAGAAAAAGATATTAATAAACTTATAGGAGGCAATCATATTATGAGTAAAGTAATAGATAAATATAAAAGATTTGTAGCTGATGAAAAAGAGATGTCTGCCTATAATGAAAGAGATACTTTTCTTTATGGACAGGCTGCTATGCTTCAGTATGAGAGAGCAGAAGGAAAAAAAGAGGGTATTGAAATAGGATTTAAGCAAGGCATAGAAAAAGGTATAGAAAAGGGTATAGAAAAGGGTTATAAAGAAAGCCAGATAAATATAGCTAAAGAAATGAAAAAAGAAAATATGAATATTGATGTTATAAGCAGAATTACAGGTTTAAGTATAGAAGAAATAAAAGACTTATGAATATATGACAAGTTTTTATAGATAAATAAAAAATATAAGTATATTGAATTTTGCTTGCATATGCTTTATTTAATTCGTATAAATTTAGTAATTAATTTTAATATATAAATAAAACTAATAAATATAGGATTATAAAATGAAAAAGATTATTATAAAAAATGGTACTATAGTTAATGCTTCAGAAACTTATAAAGCTGATGTATTAATAGAAGATGAAAAAATTTCTCAAATAGGTGATGATTTAAAATGCGAAGGGGCAGAAATAATTGATGCTTCAGGCAAATATGTAATGCCAGGAGGTATTGATGTTCATACTCATATGGATATAGATGTTGGAATTGGGCGTGCTGTTGATGATTTCTATACTGGTACTATTGCTGCTGCTTGCGGAGGTACTACTACTATAGTTGATCATATGGGATTCGGCCCTAAAGACTGCGATGTGTTTCATCAATTAAAATATTATCATACTCTTGCTGATAATAAAGCTGTTATTGATTATAGCTTCCATGGAGTTTTACAGCATGTTGATGAAGATGTGCTTAAAGGGCTTGAAGTATTAGCAAAAGAAGAAGGTTTGCAAAGTACAAAATTATATTTAACTTATAATTATAAAATAGAAGATGATAATGTTGTGAGAGTATTAAAGAAGATGAAAGAGATTAATGGAGTTTCTGCTTTTCATGCTGAAAACCATTATGTAGTAGAATATTTAAAGAAGAAATTTGTTGAAGAGGGTAAAACTTCTGCACATTATCATCCTATAAGCAGACCTGTAGAGGCTGAAGCTGAGGCAGTTAATAGAATCATACATTTATCCGTTGTAGCTGGAAATGCTCCTGTTTATATAGTTCATACTTCCGCTTCAAAGAGTGTTGATGAAATAGTTAATGCTAGAGCTTTAGGACATAAAAATATTTTCTCTGAAACTTGCCCTCAATATTTAGTATTAACTGATAAAGAGTATGACAGAGAAGACGGACTTAAATTTGTAATGTCGCCTCCTCTAAGAAAACAGGAAGACTCAGGCAGATTATGGAAAGCTATTGCAGACGGACATATTCAAGTAATAGCTACAGATCATTGTCCTTTCAATTATGAAACAGATAAGCTGAAAGGAAAAGATAATTTCACTAAATGTCCTAATGGTGCAGGCGGAGTAGAGGAGAGATACCCTTTGATGTTCTCTGAAGGCGTTATGAAAGGAAGAATAAGCATAAATAAATTCGTTGAAACTTTATGCTATAATCCAGCTTTAATATATGGACTTTATCCAGAGAAAGGTGCTATTATACCAAATGCTGATGCTGATATTACAATAATAGATCCTAATAAAAAATCAGTTATCACAAAATCAAATATGCATGGTGCTTGTGATTATACTGCTTATGAAGGAATGGAACTTTTATGCTCTATTGATACAGTTATATCAAGAGGTAAAATTGTATGTAAGGATAATAAGTTTTTAGGTAATAAAGGCGACGGTAAATTTATAAAGAGAAAAACTTTAGATCATTATGCAGATTTTAATAAGCATTTCAAATTAGGTGATTATATAGATATTGACTGTAATTAATATTAAAAAATATTTATATAATAGGAAATTAAATAAAAAATAACTGGCTATGATTTTTTAGTCAGTTATTTTTATTTATTTTTTATATTATTCTTTATTGCTTACACTATTTCTTTCTAAGAATTCATAATTAACATACAATACCTTTTTTACTTTTACATTGTTAATTAAATCTATCAAAGTATTAGCTGTGCATACTCCTGCATTAAAAGAATCGAATTTTATTGTTGAAAGTTCAGGCTCTATTATTTCATCAATATCATATCCTCCGAAAGATATTACAGATACATCATCTGGAATTTTTAATCCCATTTCTTTTAATACTTTATATACTCCTAGAGCTTGTCTGTCAGTTGAACATATTATAGCATCTATATTTTTATTTTTTAATAATTTTTCTGCTGCAATTTTTGCTTTTTCATAAGAAAAATCTGCTACTTCTATTTTTATATTTTCTATACCATAGTTAGATAATCCATCTAATACACCATTTTTTCTAGTTATTCCAACGGCAATATCATTTTCATCTACTGTTATAAATCCTATATTTTTATGATTTTTTCTGCCTATATATTCTCCTATATCTATACCGGCATTATAATCATCATTAACTATACTTATTCCTTCACTGCATTCTTGTCCGTAAATTACGATTGGTATATCTAATTTTCTTAAGATATTTTTATGTTCTTCAGTGATATATGTGGCACTCAATACTATTCCATCAACATTTAATCTTTTTAATTTTTCTATATATTGAAGTTCTAATTTATTCTGATGATTTGTATTCATTATTATAGGCATATAATGTTTTTCTCTAAGAGTTTTTTCAAGTCCTGTTAATACTCTTGCTCCAACTATAGAATCTAAAGCTGGTACTATTATTCCTATTATACGACTTTTCTTTGCCTTTAATCTTGCGAATGTGTTTGGCTCATAATCATATTCTGATATTATTTCCATTATTCTTTTTTTGGTTTCTTCTTTTAAATATCCGCCATTAAAGTATCTTGATATAGTAGTTTTTGTAACACCAGCAATTTCTGCTATTTCTTTCATAGTAATTTTTTTATTCGTAGCCATATTCCATTATCCTGATATTAATAAAGTATATACTTTTTATTGTTAAATACAAATTTATATAATTATTTTATAAAAAAAAATGTATAATGCTTGACAAATATTAAAATATTGCTATAATATAATATGTGACCGGTTACATAAATGACAATTTCAATAGGATTTTTATTATGGCTATCAATTATAAAAAAACTGCTGAAGAAATTATTAGAGTAGTAAATAAAGATAATATTATTTCCGCAACTTTCTGTGCCACAAGATTAAGATTAATAGTAAAAAACAGGGAAAGTATAAAAGATTCAGATGTTCAGAAAATAGAAGGTGTTAAGGGAGTATTTTTTAATTCAGATCAATATCAAATAATATTAGGTACAGGAGTTGTAAATAAGGTATATGCTGAAGTTGTTAATTTAGGTGTTACAGGAGCAGCAAAACAAAATACGGAAGAAACTAAAAAAGTGGGAGAGAAAAATAATTTTAGAAAGTTTATCCGTATATTTGCTGATGTATTTGTACCAATAATGCCCGCTATGATAGCAACTGGTTTATTTTTAGGGCTTAAAGGTGCTTTAATAAATGATAGTTTTTTAGGTTTATTTAATTTGCAAGTGTCTAATATTCCTGTTTCTGTTATGACATTTATGAGTGTTTTAACAGAAACGACATTTGCATTTTTGCCTGCTTTAGTATGCTGGTCAACATTCAGAGTTTTCGGCGGTTCTCCTATATTGGGTATATTATTAGGCTTAATGCTTGTTTCACCTGCTTTGCCTAATGCTTATTTGGTAGCCAATCCAGACAGCGGAGTTAAGCCTATAATGTTGTTTGGATTTATACCTATAGTAGGATATCAAGGAAGCATACTTCCTGCACTTATTGCTGGTATAATAGGCTCTAAAGTGGAATTGAATTTAAGAAAAGTAATTCCAAATATAATAGATATACTAGCAACACCTTTTTTAACTTTACTTATAATGTTGATATTATCATTAGCTGTGATAGGGCCTATTTTTCATATAGTTGAACAATGGATATTGATAGCTATAAATTTTTCTTTATCATTACCTTTTGGAATAGGAGGATTTATAATAGGGTTTGGAATAATATTCATAGTTGTAACAGGAGTACATCATATAATGAACTTAATAGAAATATCGTTGCTTGCTGCTACTACTTTTAACCCTATTAATCCTCTTTTATCCGTTGCTAATTTAGCTGCTGGTGCTGCTTGTTTAGCTGTTACATTAAAAACTAGAAGAAAAAGCGTAAAAGCTATGGGATATGGTGCTACATTATCAGCTTGGCTTGGTATAACAGAGCCTGCTATATTTGGTATAAATATAAGATACGGAATAAAGCCTATGGTTTGCGGTGCTATTGCTGCAGGTGTAACAGGCTTGATTGCAAGATTATTGAATTTACAGGCTACAGCTAATGGAGTTACAGGAATACCCGGAGCATTGCTTTATATTTATGACGGAAAGCAATTAGTTGGTTATGTTACTGTTGCTTTAGTTACTGTTTTATTATCATTTACTCTTACTTGGTTCTTTGGTGTTCCTGATGAGTATATGCAGGAAGATGAGGAGTAAAAATTAAAAAAGACAACGTTTACACAATAATTTCTACATAAATCCAATAAAATAATTTATTCGCTTAATATCATGTATTAGTTCTTAATGCATGATATTAAGTACTATTATGCATTTAATTAATATAAGGAAATGAAATGAGGCTGGTTAGTAAAGTATTTGAAGAAGCGATAAAACAAAAAGAAATTGAATATTCTAAAGATAATAATAATAAATGGAGATTAAATTTTCATTTGATGCCTCCAGTAGGCTGGCTTAATGATCCAAATGCTCTATCATATTTCAAAGGGGAGTATCATATATTTTTTCAGTATTCTCCATTTGATGTTGAAGGCGGATTAAAATTTTGGGGTCATTATATAACTAAAGACTTAATTAATTATAAATATGTGGGAGTATCAATATATCCAGATGAAAAATACGATTGCCATGGTGTGTATTCAGGTTCTGCCCTTATAGAAGATGATAAATTATACATATACTATACAGGTAATGTGAAACTTCTAGGCAAGCATGATTACATAGAAAGCGGAAGAGAGGCTAATACCATGCTTATAGTCTCCGAAGATGGTATTAACTTCTCTGAAAAAGAATGCTTAATGGAAATGAAAGATTATCCTAAAGATATAACTAATCATATAAGAGACCCAAAAGTATGGAAGGAAAATGATTCTTATTATATGGTTCAGGGTGCTAGAAAATACGGTACAGATAGAGATAATGATATTGGAGAGGTATTAATATTTAAATCTGAAGATAAAAGAAATTGGAAGCATATAAGCACTATAAATTCTAAAAATAGATTCGGCTATATGTGGGAATGTCCTGATTTATTTAATTTAGACGGACAGAATATTTTAATTACTTGTCCTCAAGGTGTAGAGCAAATTGAAAATGTATATGAAAATATTTATCTTTCAGGATATTTTTTGATTAATGATGATTATAAAGATAAAGAACATATAGAAGTTAATAATTTTACTGTTCTTGACAGAGGATTTGATTTCTATGCCCCTCAGACTTTTTTAGATGAAAATGGAAATAGAGTTATAATAGGTTGGATGGGTGTTCCCGATACAGAAGATGATCATAAAAATTTAACTGTTCAATATGGCTGGCAGCATTGTCTAACTGTAGCTAGAGAGTTAAGTTTTAAAAATGGAAAACTTTATCAAAAACCTCATAGAAGTTTGGAGAAGTTAAGAGAGAAAAAAATATTTGAAAAATCATGCTCTTATGATTCATTGTCTGATAATTTAATTTCTAAAGATATTAATTCTTATGAAGTTCTAATTGATAATATAAAAAATTTTGAGAATTTTGAATTATTAATTTCTGAAGGTGTTTCTATTAAATATAAAAATAATAGATTCATATTAGAGTTTATAAATGATATAGGAAAGAAAATAGGCGGCGGAAGATATAAAAGAAGTTCGGATTTAGAAAAGTTAGAAAATTTAAGAATACTTATAGATACTTCAGCTATAGAGATATTTGTAAATGATGGTGAGATTGTTTTTTCTACTAGATATTATCCTGATGAATATTCTTTTGAAATCATTGGAAATATGAATTTAACAATATATAAATTATCTAATTTTAATATTAATCATTAATCTTTTTTGTTTGTAAATATTTAAAAATAGTTTATAATATCAAAATTACTAATTTTAAGGATATTGAAAATGGCTAAACCAATAACAAAAGAAGGATATGATAAAGCTAAAGCTAGACTTTCTGAATTAAAGGCTGAGTTTGAAACTTTGCCTGCTATTATTGCAGAGGCTAGAGAAAAAGGCGATTTAAAAGAAAATGCTGAGTATCATGCTGCTAAAGAAAGACAGGGATTATTGAATGCTCAGATATCAAAGTTGGAAAGTGATTTGGCAGGCTGTGAAATAATAGATCCTGCTAATTTGGATAAGGACACTGTAACTTTCGGTAAAAGAGTAAAAGTTAAAGATAAAACTAGAAATGCAGTTTTTGAATATAGAATAGTGGGTGAATTAGAAGCAGATATGACTAAAAATGAAATAACAATAGTAACTCCTATTGCTAAAGGATTATTAGGTAAAAAAATTGGCGATGTTGTTACTATAAAAGTACCTGCAGGCGATAAGGTTTTAGAGATATTAGAGATTAGTATTTGATTTATAATAATTTTATGTAAAAAGGAATTCTATTTAATAAAAAATAGAATTCTTTTATTTTTATTAAACTTTTTACTATAATAATATTCTAAAATCATAATTTGACTTGAAGTTTTTAAATAAAGTTATATATTTAAAAATATATTCCACGTTTTAGGAGTTTTATATGTCAAAAATGAAAGTTATGATAGCATCATCTGAAGCAACACCATTTATAAAAACAGGTGGACTTGCCGATGTTGTTGGTGCTTTGCCTATTTATTTAAAGAAGCTCGATGTAGAAGCTTGTGTTGTACTTCCTAAATATAGAGATATTAATTTTCAGGATTGTTATTTAGAGAATGTACTTCCTACTATGGGAGTATGGATGGGTAATGGAGAAGAGTGGTGCTCAGTATTTAAGACAGTAAAAGATGGAATTGATTTTTATTTTATAGAACATCATAATTTCTTCAGCAGAGAAGGTCTTTATCATGATGCTTCATTCAATGATTATCAGGATAATGCTTGGAGATTCGGATTCTTTTCAAGAGCTGCTTTGCAGTTATGTAAGGATTTACAATTAAATGTAGATGTTGTTCATGCTAATGATTGGCAGACAGCAGCTATTCCTGCATATATTAAAACTTGGCACTGGAATGATCAAATAGGTCATGCTGCTAGTATGCTCACTATACATAATGCAAATTATCAGGGTATATATAATGCCACTACCACTTATGATTATTTAGGATTAGGCTGGAATAATTTCAGTCCTGATACTTTTGAAGATCATGGCAATATAAATTTCCTTAAAGGCGGAATATTCTTTTCTGATGTAGTTACTACTGTAAGCCCTACTTATGCTAGAGAAATTGCTTCACCTTATGGCGGTCATGGTATGGCACCTTATTTGCAGAATAAAACAACAAGTTTCTTCGGAATACTTAATGGTATTGATGAAGAGATTTGGTCTCCTGAAAAAGATAAATTTATACCTGCAAATTATTCAGCAGATAAAATGGAAGGCAAAAAAGTATGTAAAAGAGAACTTCAGAAAAGATTCTTACTTGAAGAAGATGACGATGTTGTTTTGATAGGAGCAATAGGAAGATTCGTTGATCAGAAAGGATATCATTTTATAGCTTCTATAATAGATTCTTTAGTTAATAATATGAAAGTTCAATTCTGCATACTTGGTACAGGTGATAAAAGTCTTGAAGGTTTCTTTGGTGATATACCTAAGAGATATCCTGGAAGAGTAGGTTCTTATATAGGATATAGCAATGAATTATCACATTTAATAGAGGCAGGCTGTGATTTATTTGTAATGCCTTCATTATTCGAGCCTTGCGGACTTAATCAGATGTATTCTTTAAGATATGGTACTTTGCCTATAGTTCATGCTACAGGCGGACTTGAAGATACTGTTGAAAATTATAATGAACAGACAGGAGAAGGTACAGGATTTAAATTCTATGATTCTACTCCTTCAGCATTATATAATACTATTGGTTGGGCTGTAAGTGTTTATTATGATCATAGAGATAGATTCACTGCTATGCAGAAAAGGGCTATGAAAATAGATAATTCTTGGGAGAAAAGTGCAAAAGAATATGTTAAGGCCTATGAACTTGCTATCTTGAATAAGAATAATTATGATAGAAATTGCGGTTTATGATGATTTAGAAAAATAAATATTGGAGATATTCTATAATGGAAAAAACTAATAAAATATTGTATGTTATGTCTGGTCAGAATTTTCAAGACGAAGAATATTTTGAGAGTAAAAAAATTTTTGAATCTTCCGGTTATAAAACAGAAGTATCATCTACATTTATAGGTACAGCTCAGGGTAAATTAGGCGGTATGGCAAATATTGATTTACTATTCAGTGAGGTTGATGCTGTTAATTTTGATGCTGTAGTATTTATAGGCGGTATAGGATGTATAACTTTATGGGACGATTGGCGTACTCAGGGACTTGCTAAATTATTTTTGGATAATCAAAAAATAGTTGCAGGTATAGGAAGCGGAACAGTAATTATGGCTAATGCTAAAATATTAGACGGTATTAATGTTACTTGTTTGCCTGCAGATGAATCGCATGTAAGACATGGTAATGCCAATGTTTTGAAGGACAATGTTGTTGTTTCAGGAAATATTATAACAGCTAATGGTCCTGCTTCCTCAAAAGAATTTGCCAATGCTATTGTAAGTGCATTGAGTAATATATCTTAATTAATCTTTATAAATGAAAGGCCTAAATTGATTGGGCCTTTTATTTATTAAAAATGTATTATTGTTTAATTCTTAACAAATTTCAAATTAATAAAAGATGGTACTAACAAATGATAAAAGCAGTATTTTTTGATATAGACGGTACTTTGGTGAGTTTTAATACGCATAAAATTTCAGATTCTTCCAAAGAGGCTATTAGAATTTTAAAAGAAAAAGGAATAAAGGTTTTCATAGCAAGCGGAAGAGCTATGTTTCAAATAGATAATTTAGACGGCTTAGATTTTGACGGATATATAACAATAAATGGCGGAAGCTGTTTAGTCAAAGATAATGGAGATTATAAAGAAATATATAGAGTTTCTTTAGATAAAGATGATTTATTTTCTTTAGTTGATTATCTAAATAAAGATAAATTTCCTTGTACAGTAATAACAAGCGATAATTTATTTATTAATTATACAGGTGATATAATAACACATCTTTATGGTATGGCAAATGTAAAAGTTCCAGACCCTAAAGATTTTAATGATTATGTACCAAATAATTATGATAAAATCTTGCAGCTTAATATTTTTGTAGATGAGAATAAAGAAAAATATTTAATGGATAATGTATTAAAAAATTCTAAATCAAGCAGATGGCATTTTTCTTTTGCAGATGTAAATTCAAAATATAGCGGTAAAGATATAGGTATAGATAAGATAATTGAGTATTACGGAATAGATTTATCAGAAACAATGGCTTTCGGAGACGGCGGAAATGATATAGGTATGATTAAGCATGTTGCTATAGGTGTAGCCATGGGTAATGCTAATGAAAATGTAAAGGAAATAGCAGATTATATTACAGATGATGTTGATAATGACGGAGTATATAAGGCTTTGAAACATTTTAATTTATTAGATTGATATGTTGTAATATGTTCTAAATAAAAGGTTTTTATATGATTAAAGCGGTATTTTTTGATATAGATGGTACTTTGGTTAGTTTTAATACTCATAAGATTTCAGATTCTTCCAAAGAGGCTATTAGAATTTTAAAAGAAAAAGGTATAAAGGTTTTCATAGCAACAGGAAGAATCAAAATGCATATAAATAATGTAGATGATATAGAGTTCGACGGGTATATAACAGCAAACGGCTTTGATTGTTATATAGGAGATAAGTCAATTTATAGACGTTCTATAGCTAAAGAAGAAATATACTCATTGATAGCTTATTTAAAAAATAAAGAATAATTCCCATGTTCAATTATGATGCCTAATGGTGTATTTATTAATTATATTTCTGATGAAGCTGCTAGATATTTAGAGTCTATTAATCTTAAAATAAATATAGCAGAAAATTATTATGATTTTTTATTAGAAAATATAGATGATATTTTGCAGATAAATTTATTTGTTAATGAAGAAAAAGAAAGAGAATTAATGAGTAAAATATTCAAAAATTGCGAATCTAGCAGATGGCATCCAGCTTTAACAGATGTTAATACAAAAGGCGGCGGTAAGCATATAGGAATAGATAAGATTATAGAATATTACGGAATAGACTTGTCAGAAACAATGGCTTTCGGAGACGGCGGTAATGATGTTTCTATGATAAAACATGCCGCTATAGGTGTTGCTATGGGTAATGCTAATGAAAGCGTAAAAAAAATAGCAGATTATATTACAGATGATGTGGATAATGATGGAATATATAAAGCTTTAAAACATTTTAATTTATTGGATTAAATAATTATGATTAAGGCTGTGTTTTTTGATATAGACGGAACTTTAGTAAGTTTTAATACTCATAAGATTTCAAAGTCTTCTAAAAATGCTATTAATAAACTTAGAGAAAATGGAATAAGAGTATTCATTGCTACAGGCAGAATGATGTTTCAAATTGATAATTTAGAAGATTTAAAATTTGAAGGATATATAACGGCAAATGGAACTAACTGTTTTGCTAATGGAATAGAGATATTAAAAAATCCAATACCAAAGGAAGATTTGACATCTTTTTTATCATATCTCAAAAATGTAGATAATATACCATCTTCTTTAATAACAAATAGTAATATATATGTTAATTATATGACGGATGATATTAAATATATATTTGATATGATGAAAATAAAATGTCCTGATATTATTGATTTTGATTATTTTATACATAATAATGCAGATGATATTTTACAGGTGAATTTATTTTTGGAAGATAATAGTTTCAATGCTGATAGAGAAAAGTATATTTTAGATAATATATTTAAAAATTCATTATCAAGCAGATGGCATCCTCTATTTTTAGATATTAATGTTAAAAATTCAGGAAAGCATTTAGGAATCGATAAAATAATAAATCATTATAATATAGATTTATCTGAAACTATGTCTTTTGGTGATGGAAAAAATGATATAAGTATGATTAAACATACTGCAATTGGTATTGCTATGGGTAATGCCAATGAAGAAGTAAAAAAGGTAGCAGATTATATCACAGATGATGTTGATAATGATGGCGTTTATAATGCTTTAAAACATTTTAATTTAATAGATTAATATAAGGATTTTTATAATGATAAAAGCAGTATTTTTTGATATAGATGGTACTTTAGTAAGTTTTAATACTCATAAAGTTTCAGATTCTTCTAAAGAGGCTATAAGGTTATTAAAAGAAAAAGGTATAAAAGTTTTTATAGCTACAGGAAGAATAAAGAATCATATAAACAATGTAGATGGCATAGAGTTTGACGGATATATAACAGCGAATGGTTTTGATTGTTATATAGGTGATAAGTCAATTTACAGACTTGGCATAGCTAAAGAAGAAATATATTCTTTGATGGATTATTTAAAAAATAAAGAACAATTTCCATGCTCTGTAATGATGAATAGCGGTATATATATTAATTATGTTACAGATAAAGTTAAAAAAGTTTCTGAATCTATAAATCTTCCCATACCGGCAGTTGATAATTATTATGATTTTTTGGAAGAAAATATAAATAATATTTTGCAGATAAATTTATTTGTAGATGCTGAAAAAGAAAAAGAATTAATGAGTAAAATATTCAAAAATTGCGAATCTAGCAGATGGCATCCAGACTTTACAGATGTTAATACAAAAGGCGGCGGTAAGCATATAGGTATAGATAAGATCATAGAATATTATGGAATAGATTTATCAGAAACAATGGCTTTCGGAGACGGAGGAAATGATATCACTATGATAAAGCATGCTGCTATAGGTGTTGCTATGGGTAATGCCAATAAAGAAGTAAAAGAGGTGGCAGATTATATTACTGATGATGTAGATAATAACGGCGTTTATAATGCTTTGAAACATTTTAATGTATTGTAATATATGATTAATAATTCTTGAAAAGTCAATAATTTTTTACTATACTTATAATATATGAATTATTTTAGATAATAAAAAATTATTGGAGTTTTTTTATGAGAGCATTTAATACTGTTGCCTTGATACTTGGAGGAGGTAGAGGAACAAGACTTTATCCTTTAGTAAAAGCACGTTCTAAGCCTGCAGTATCTTTGGGCGGTCAATACAGAATGATAGACATACCTGTATCTAATTGTATAAACAGCGGATTTAGAAATATATATGTTATAACACAATTTAATAGTGCATCTTTGAATAATCATATATACAATGCCTATAGATTTGATAACTTTTCAGGCGGTCATGTAAGTATACTTGCTGCTGAACAGACAGATACTAATATAGATTGGTATCAGGGAACAGCCGATGCAGTTAGAAAAAATCTTTCTCATTTTGACAATGAATTTGTTAATAATGTAGTTATACTTTCAGGCGACCAAGTATATCGTATGAATTATAATGTAATGCTTCAGCATATGCTTGAAACAGGTGCTGATATAGTTGTTGGTACTGTACCTGTTGTAAGAGAGGATGCAAAAGGTTTTGGTGTTATGTTAGTAAATAAAAGAGGTCAGATTACTAACTTTATGGAAAAACCTAAAGAGGCTGAAGAGCTTGATTCATTAAAATTGAGTGAAGATCAAAAGAAAATGTTTAATATAGAAGATCCTGAGAAAGAATATTTGGCTTCTATGGGTATTTATGTATTTAGAAGAAATGTACTTAAAGAAATTTTAGAAGATGTATCTATGATGGATTTCGGTAAAGATATTATTCCTGAAGCTATCAAAAAATATAAAGTATTCAGTTATGCTTTCCAAGGATACTGGGAAGATGTAGGAACTATTAAGGCTTATTTTGAAGCTAATATATCTTTCGGAAGTAAAAATCCTCCTTTCGATTTCTATGATGAAAATGCTCCTATATATACTCATGTTCGTTACTTGTCTCCTTCTAAAGTTGAAAAGGCTACAGTAACATCTAGTATCATAGCTGACGGATGCAGAATAGAGAATGCTACCATTAAAGAATGCGTTATAGGTGTTCGTTCTGTAGTTCAAAGCGGTTCTACGTTGGAAAGAGTAGTTATGATGGGTAGTGACTATTATGAGGATAGCTATGATATTGAAAGACTAAATGTTAAGCATATTCCTAAAATCGGTATTGGTAAAAAGTGTACTCTTAAAAATGTAATTATAGATAAGAATGTAAGAATAGGTAATGATGTTGTTATTACAAATAAAAAGAAAATACAGCATCAAGATAGTGAATTCTATTGTATTAGAGATGGCATTGTAATAATTCCTAAAAATACAATAGTTAAAAGCGGTACAGTTATCTAATATTTGTTAGTTTAAGTTTGTTTGTTGTGGGTAGGAGTAATCTTCTACTCATATTATTATCTACTTAATTAATAAAAAAAATGTAAAAAAATAGTAAAAATATTGTAAATAAACTTGACAAATATGTATAAAATGTTATACTTATATTCATAAAGATAATTTATGTAGTTTAATATTAAGGAGAGTAAATCATGAAAAAATTATCTATTTTTTTAGTATCATTATTTATTTTATCAGCTTCAAGCCTTTTTGCTGATATGGTAGTTCCGCCTTCAGCATTGCCTCAGCAGGCTACTGCTTTTATACAGAGAGTATTTCCTGGAGTTCAAATTTGGAAGGTTGAAAGAGACGGAAGAAAATTCGATGTGAATTTGTCTAATGGTGTATCCATAGACTTTTTAGCTAATGGGGATTGGCAGAATATAGACAGTGAATATGCTCCTATACCAGATGCTGCTTTTCCGCCTGCTGTACTACAAGCTGTAAAAAAAGCATATCCTCAGGCTGCTATTATTGATGCAGAAAAAGAGTGGGGCAATTATAAATTAAAATTAAATAATATGATGGAAGTTATGGTGTCAGGAAACGGACAGATAATGGGACAGAAATTTGATGATTAATAAATAATGCAAAACAAAATATGAAAAATAAAAGCGGCAGAATTAATAATTAACTCTGCCGCTTTTTTATTTTAAAATTAATTGTTATTTAAAGCGTTTATTAAATTTTCAATATCTTCTCTTGTAATGATACCTCCGCTCATAGTATGAAGCGAACGAAGAGGAGTTTCAAGCATCATACTTTCAAACATTTTTTTTGTATTTGTTTTATCATCTTTAAACATATCATTGAGTCCTGATAAAAGTTTATTATAAAAATCTTTTGCTATATTATTATCAAGCAAATCTGCCAAATTATTATTAAGATGATAAGGTTTAGAGGCTTTAATATTTATAGGTTTTAATTTTCTTCCTAAAAGCTGTTGGAATTCATTGTCTGAAATATTTATATCTTTAAAGTTAAAATAATTATCAATCCTTTTCTGATAATAATTTATAGAGTTTATTTCCATAGTTTTACTTAATAGTAAATTTCTTGATGAATTACCTATGTATATTGTATAGACTCCGCTTTCTATTTCATATTGTTTAGTGTCAGCATTGTAGAAAGAGAAACTTCTTTTATTTAATTTTAATATAACAGTTTTAGTTTCTCCGGGTTCCAAAAATACTTTTATGAATGCTTTTAATTCTTTTTGCGGTTTAAATACATTGTTTTCTGGAGCAGATATATAAACTTGAGCAACTTCGCATCCGAATACATTACCTGTATTTTTTATATCGAATACCACATGTATATTATCAAGTCCGGCAATAGTGTTGGCATCTGAAACAATTAAATTAGAGAATTCAAAAGTTGTATATGATAAACCGAATCCGAATGGGAATAAAACATTCTTTTGTGCTTTATCATAATACCTGTATCCTACAAATATTGATTCTCTGTATTCAACAGCCTTATTGCCTCCAGGAAAATATTTATAGCTTGGATTATCTTCTAAACTCAAAGGAAAACTTTCAGCCAATTTTCCACTTGGGTTAACTTTACCAAATATTATATTAAATGCAGCACTTATAGCGGCTTCTCCTGCCAAATATAAATTAAGTACTCCTTTTACTTTATCAATCCAAGGCATTAAAACCGGTGCCCCTATAGAAAGTACAACCAGCACATTTTTATTTACTTTAGAAATTTCTTCTATTAAATGATTATGGTTTTGAGGCAAGTTTAGATGTTTTCTGTCAAATCCTTCTGATTCATAAGAGTTTATAAGACCTGCAAATATTATTACAATATCTTTGTCTTTTGATATATTTACTGCTTCTTCTATTAAGGCATTATCTATATCAGCTGAATTTGAATCGTATCCTTTAGCATAATTGAATTCTATATTATTTTCTTTGAAATATTCTTCTGCAGTATCTATTTTGTATGCATTTATAAGAGAGCTTCCATTACCTTGATATCTAGGCTTTTGAGCGAATTCTCCTATCACAGCAATTTTACTTTCTTTTTTTGCAGGAAGTATTTTATCTTCATTTTTTAACAATACTATAGAGTTTTCAGCGATTTTTCTAGCTATATTATGATGTTCTTCTTTATCATAATCGAAATTATCATAAATATTATCCATAGAATATAAAGAGAAATATAAAAGTCTTTCTACGGCTTTATCTAATATTTTTTCATCTATAATAGTTTCTTTAACAGCATTATAAACTTTTTTATCATCTTCTCCATTAGTTGAAGGCATTTGTAAATCAAGTCCAGCCTTTAAAGCTTCTACTCTGTCATTTACAGCACCCCAATCTGAAACGACAATACCATCAAATGCCCATTCATCTCTAAGTATATCTGTAAGCAAGTATTTATTTTCTGATGCAAATGTTCCATTAACACTATTATAAGCACACATAACAGTAGAAGGCTTAGCCTCTTTAACAGCTATTTCAAATGCATATAAATATATTTCTCTCAAAGCTCTTTCATCAACTACACTGTCTATTATGAGCCTTAAAGTTTCCTGATTATTAGCAGCAAAATGTTTGAGGCTTGACTGTATTCCATTATCTTCTAATCCATTTATCCAGCCGCTAGCCATTTTTCCTGCAAGATAAGGATCTTCTGAAAAATATTCAAAATTTCTTCCGCATAAAGGGGAGCGTTTTATATTTACTCCGGGTCCTAATACTACAGAAACTTTATTTGCTTTGGCTTCTTCTGATATAGCTTCACCCATTTCATACATTATATTAGGATCGAATGAACAGGCAGAGCAGCAGGCGGTAGGAAAGCAGGTTGATGAAACTGACTTTTGCAAACTTAATTCTCCTGATTCTGTGCTTTGTTTTCTAACTCCATGAGGTCCGTCAGTTAAATATATAGAGTCTATTTTCAATCTGTCTATTGCTTTTGTTGACCAAAAATCTTTACCGCTTAAAAGAGATACTTTTTCTTCTAAAGTCATTTCTTTTATTAATTCTTTTATTTTTTGCGAGTATTTATTATCGTTCATAATTCAATACCTCAAAATTTGATTATTATATTTATATGATAGTATAAATATTTTAGTAAATCAATATAAATTATATATATTCTTATGAAGAAGATTAACTATTTTTTTGTATTCATAGCTTGTAAGTTCATTCGATGACATTAATCTAAAATCTATAAATGTAACTTCTCCATTATCAAGAAAATAAGGATATGGGTATGTATCATTATATAAATAAAAACCTAAAGATCTATACCAATTTACTCTCCTATATGCTAAGTCATTAGTATCTTCAGGCACAACCTCTACTATTATATTGTCATGCATTTTCATTAATTTTTTTAATGCAGCAGAACCGTAACCCATACATCTGTATTTTCTTTCTATGGTGAAATATTCTATATATAAAAATTCTTCAAGAAGCCAAGACAAGCAAACGCCTATATGAATATTATCTTTTTTAATGTCATAAAGATTTTTTTTGATTTTGTTATTATTTAAAGACTCTTTTAAACTCCAATTTTCTCGTATATTAAAAGAGTCTTTTATAATTTCTTCATTATAGTTTGAAGAATCAATACTTTCTATTAATTCTATTTCCATTTATCTAATTCATCTAATCTAGGCTTGTATACTTTATTATATATTATTTTTGTGATATTGTCATGTTCTTCTTTATCTTGTATTTTTCTGCTTGTCATTATTTTCATTTTTATAGTTGATATTTCATTATTTTCATTTATACAAGGCATATCATATTCATGATCGGCGAGTATTAGTCCGAATCTTTTATACCATTCAATGCGTTTTTTGGCAATTTCATTTAAATCATAAGGCTCTACTTCTATAACTATTAATTTATTGCTTAATATTTCTAGTATTTTAGTAAGAACTTCAGAACCGTATTTTTTTCCTCTTAAATTTTTATCTATGGCTAAATATTCACCATAATTGAAATCGTCCAAATCCCAGAGCATAGTTAAGCCTATAGGAACATCATCATCTAATATAGCATAAAATTTATAATTATGATTATCTTTATTTTCCAAAGTCATATCAAAATCCCATCTTTCTTCAGGAGGAAAAGCATCATTATACAATTGTTTGTAAAAATCTCTGTTTTCTAAATTTTCTTTCATTTCAATCAATTTAATCATAATAAAAACTCCAATATTAGATTTAGTCCGATTATATACTATTTTTATAATTAAGTAAATATAGTATTTTTTAAATAATTTATATAATTTGTTAATTATGTTTAAGAGTGAAAAAACTAATATCATAATAGTTTTAAATTTTTTACATATCATAGTATAATATAGTAGAGTAGCACATATTATATTTAATAAAGGTATATTTATGAAAAATACACATCTTCCAACAGGCTGGCAAGAAGTAAAACTTGGAGATATAGCTACAATAATAAAAGTAAAAAATAAAGAAAATAAAAATTATCCTGTTTTATCTAATTCTGCAATTTATGGTGTTGTATTACAAGAAGAATATTTTTATAAAAAAATAGCTAGCAAAAATGATACAACTAATTACTATATAGTAGATATCGGTAATTTTATATATAACCCAAGAATATCAGAAAATGCTCCAGCTGGACCTATTAATGTAAATAAATTAACAAAAGGTATAGTATCACCATTATATACGGTATTTTATGTAAAAAAAGAATATAGTGATTTTATAGCTTTTTATTTATCTAGTTCATTGTGGGTAAATTATTTAAAAGAAATAGCTAACTATGGTGCTAGATACGATAGATTAGGAATTAATGATAAAATGTTGCTTTCTATACCAATATTACTCCCACCACTAGAGGAACAAAAACGCATAGCAGAAGTATTGTCATTATGCGATGATATTATAGAGAACCTTACGGAGTTAATAGATAAAAAAGAGCAGTATAAGAAAGGCGTAATGCAAAGAGTTCTAAGCGGTGAAGTGCGATTCAAAGGTTTTACGGACGAGTGGCAAACAGTGAGGCTTGGTGATATTCTTTCATATGAACAACCTAATAATTATATAGTTAAAAATGATGAGTATAATAATAAATACGAATGTCCTGTTTTAACAGCTGGAAAGACTTTTGTACTTGGTTATACAAATGAAAAATTTGATATATACAATGAAATTCCTGTTATAATTTTTGATGATTTCACCACAGAAACGAAATATGTCAATTTTCCTTTTAAAGTAAAATCTTCAGCAATTAAAATACTTAGTTCAAATAAATGTAATTTAAAACTAATATATGAATTAATAAAAATGATTAAATTTAATGCTGAATCTCATAAAAGATATTGGATTTCTGAATATCAATATTTGGAGATAAAAATTCCAAAATCTATTGAAGAACAGAAAAAAATTGCAGGGCTGCTTTCGCTTATAGATGAGGACATAGAGAATCTTAAAAAGCAGTTAGAACTTCGTAAACAGCAGAAGAAAGGGCTTATGCAAAGGCTTTTAACTGGGGAAGTTAGAATATAAGAAGGTTTTTTTATAGTATTTGTTTGCCTTTTATTTATTGGATTGATTTTTAATATTTGATTTATTTTTTATTATTTGTGAATATAGTTAAAATTTTTAAGTTTGTCAACTACTAGTCGTAGCGGCAACCCGCACGGTATTCAAATTATTATGGATAGCCAACTATACGTGCGGCTGATTACTTATTATTGTATAAATATGTAGTTTTATATTACATTTAAAACATATTTTGCACTATATGCTAATATTTTATATTATTTATAAGTTATAATAACATTGATAAAAAAGCAAAAATTGACAAACTATAGTTGTTTGGGTATATACTGAAAATTTTTAAGTTTGTCAATGTTTTTATTCAACTTTTTCCCGCCGCAAAAAGTTGCAAAAAGTGCAAGTATAAAATTAGTACTAAATAATACTAATTTTGTTTTACATGTAAGATAAAATATTAAATTTAGGCTAAAACATAGCTTTTTTGCTTCTTTGTAGCAACAAAAGAAGTGGGGGGTCGGGGGCTAGCCCCCGAAAATAATAAAAACATAACAACTATTTTTTTATAATTTTTATTTGTTTAGGTATATACCATTGTATAATACTAGCTAGTACATTGACTTTAAGTTTT
>NZ_CALXYQ010000046.1 GCF_944393015.1 uncultured Brachyspira sp. | reverse complement strand
TCTTTGGCAAACATATAACGCATAAAATAGTCATTCAAAACATTAATACTTCTCATAACTTTATTATACTAAATTAACTATAAATGTAAAGCTAATGTTGTAATCATAAATAACAAGCTATTTTTTAATAAGTTTATTATTAGTAAAATAATAAATTGTATTATCTAAAGAATTTTTTATCTAAATATTCTTTTGATAGCCTTAATACAAAAGGTCTTCCATGAGGACAGTTTGTAAGTATATTTTCTTCTTCAAGCAAATCAAGCAATGTCTGCATATCGCTGTTTGAAAGTTTATCTCCAGCCTTTGGAGAATATTTGCAGGATATAGTAGAGCAGGTATGTTTTATAACTTTTTCTAAATTGTTATTGTCGCCCTTTGAAATGTATATATCCAAAATATCTTTTATGATTTTTTCAATTTTTTGATTTCTAGGAATGTATATTGGTATATCTTCTATTATAATGCTATGTTTTGAATTAGCTTCAAATTTTATTCCTAATGATTCTATTGATTCTTTTGAAGCATTTAAAATATCAATTTCATAATCTCTGTACTCAATTTCACAAGGTATAAGAAGTTTTTCATATTCTATTTTTTTTGACATAAGAGTTTTGTATATTCTCTCATAATTAAGCCTTTCATAAGCGGCATGCTGATCTATTATATACATTTCTCCGCCTCTTTCAGCTACTATATATGATGAAAATACCTGTCCTATGGCCCTTGTATACTCTCCAAATTCTATATTATTGTATGTAAAATTATTGTTATTTAAATTTATTTCTTTATTAATACTATTTTCTTCTATTATATTGTCATTTATATTGCTATTTTCTACATTTAAATCATCTTTATTATAATTATTATTTGAATAGCTTGTATTATCATATTTTATTTCATTTGCTGATTCAGTATTATAATTTGAAGTATTATATGTATTGTAATTATTATTCTGCTGTATAGGAAAAGTAGGGGTAATATCTTTATCAATATCCACTTCTATATTAACAGAATCAAAATTATTTCCTGAATTTATATTGTTTACTATGGTATTATACAGTATTCCTGAAATCTCTCTTTCATTTTTTATTCTAACTTCCTTTTTACTAGGGTGAACATTCACATCTATTTTACTGCTATCTATATTTATGTATAGGAAAAAGAAAGGGTATCTCTCTTTAGGTATAGCATTTGAATATGCATTTTTTATGGCATAAGCAAGAACTCTATTCTCTATAGGTCTATTATTTAAGAATATAAAATTATTCTTTCTCATAGATTGGCTTATTTTAGAATTTGAAAATAAACCGTATATTAATACATCGTCTTTTTCTATTTCAATTTCTATTAAATTTCTAAATACATTGCTGTCAGACAAATAATTTTCTATTCTTTCTTTTAGAGTATCCACTTTTATATATGAACTTACAACCTTACCATTATTTTTAAGTTTCATAGATATTTTAGGCTGAACCAATGCTTCCATATCAAAAACTTCTTTAACTAAGAAAAACTCTCTTGAAATATGTTTTAAGAATTTATATCTAGCTGGAATATTAAAAAATAAATTTTTAGCTATGATTTTTGTTCCTTGTGAAGCAGCGGCAGGTTTATGTTCTATTATTTTACCACCTTCCACTATTATTTTTCCTCCATTGCTTTCTTCTACGCTCTTTGAAACTATTTCTAAATTTGTAACATCCGATATAGAAGCTAAAGCCTCACCCCTAAAACCAAGAGTATATATAGAGTCCAAATCTTCTATAGAATGTATTTTACTTGTGGCATGATGAGTTATAGCCAAAGGAAGCTCATCAAATCTTATTCCATTGCCGTCATCTTCTACTATCATAGATTTAATACCTGCTTCTTCTACAGAAACTTCTATATTTGAAGCCCCTGAATCTATGGCATTTTCTAGTAATTCCTTGAGCATAGAAGAAGGTCTTTCTATAACTTCTCCTGCAGCTATACGATTAGCTACTGATTGAGGTAATTTTATAATATTTTTAATCATAGTTTATATATTTTATCATAAAAACTAATAAAAAGATATAATAGTTATATATCTAATTAGGTATATAGTATATGTATAAATTATAATATATAATTTTCATAATTATGTACTAATGATATTTTTATTTTAATTAATTTATTAACTAAAATAAGCAAATAATATACTATAGTCAGGTATTATAAAAAAAATATAAAGAATTAATTGAAATTGATAAAAAAATGTACTATACTGAAAGCAACACATTAATAGAAATGTGGAATTTAATAATTCTTTGGAGATTAAAAATGTCTAGAAAAATAGTAATAGCTAGTGCTTGCCGTACAGCAATAGGAAGTATGGGCGGATCTTTAAGTACAGTTCCAGCTGCAGAGTTGGGTGCAGTAGTAATAAAAGAAGCTTTGAATAGAGCTAAAGTAGCTCCTAATCAAGTTGATATGGTATATATGGGTTGTGTTATACAAGCATCACAAGGTCAGAACGTTGCTCGTCAAAGTTCTATAAAAGCAGGATTACCAGTAGAAGTACCTGCTATGACAATAAATGTTGTTTGCGGTTCAGGACTTGATGCAGTAAATATGGCTGCTAATATGATAGCTGCTGGAAATGCTGATATAGTTGTTGCAGGCGGTACAGAAAATATGTCATTAGCTCCTTATGCTCTTAAAAAAGCTCGTTATGGTTACAGACTTGGTAATGATACAGTAATAGATACTATGGTTCATGATGCTTTAACAGATGCATTTAATAATTACCATATGGGTATTACAGCAGAAAACGTTTGCGATGATTGGAAACTTACTCGTGAAGAATTAGATGCATTTGCTGCTAATTCTCAGCAGAAAGCAATTAAAGCTCAGGAAGCTGGTGCTTTCAAAAAAGAAATAGTACCTGTAACTATCAAAACTAAAAAAGGCGATATAGTATTTGATAAAGATGAAGGCCCTAGAGCTGGAACTACAGTAGAAAGTTTAGCTAAATTAAAACCAGCATTCAAACCAGATGGCGGAAGAGTAACTGCAGGTAATTCTTCTAGTATTAATGATGGAGCTGCTGCTGTAGTAGTAATGAGCGAAGAAAAAGCTAAAGAATTAGGTATTAAACCTATGGCTACTTGGATTGCAGGCGGTTTGGCTGGTGTTGAACCTAGAATTATGGGTATCGGACCAGTTGCAGCTACTAAAAAAGTAATGGCTAAAACAGGTTTAACTATTAAAGATTTTGATATCATTGAATCTAATGAAGCTTTCGCAGCTCAATCAGTTGCTGTTGGTAAAGAATTAGGTATCGATGTAGAAAAACAGCTTAACCCTAATGGCGGTGCTATAGCTTTAGGACACCCAGTAGGTGCTTCTGGATGTAGAATACTTGTTACTTTACTCCATGAAATGGAAGCTAAAAATGCTAAGAGAGGACTTGCTACTCTTTGTATTGGCGGCGGTATGGGTTGTGCTACTATAGTAGAAAGAGAATAGTAAATAGTAATTTTTAATAATAGATAGTGTTTAAGTCTGATTTATTTAATGAAATAACTTTGAAAAAGTAAGGTTATTAAATACTAGCCTTTGTAGTGTGATTTCTTAATACAAAGGCTAGTATAGAAATATGAAATTATGCTTCATAATAATAATTTTATTGTGGTAAGGAGAAAAAATGGAATTTATTAAATATGAAGAAAAAGGTATGATTGGTATTATTACCATAAGCAGAGAAAAAGCTCTTAATGCTCTTAACTCTCAAGTTTTAGGTGAAATTGAAAAAGCTTTTGATGCAGTAGATGTTAACAATATAAGATGTTTAATATTAACAGGTGCTGGAGAGAAATCTTTTGTTGCTGGTGCTGATATAGCTGAAATGAGCACATGTACTAAAGCAGAAGGAGAAGCTTTTGGTAAAAAAGGAAATGATGTATTTAGAAAAATAGAAACTTTCCCTATTCCTGTAATAGCTGCAGTTAATGGATTTGCTTTAGGCGGCGGATGTGAAATTGCTATGAGCTGTGATATACGTATTTGTTCTGAAAATGCTATATTTGGTCAGCCTGAAGTTGGACTTGGTATTACTCCTGGTTTCGGAGGTACTCAAAGACTTCCTAGAATAGTTGGTGTTGGTATGGCTAAACAAATCATATATTCAGCTAAAAATATAAAAGCTGATGAGGCTTTAAGAATAGGTCTTGTTAATACTGTTTATCCTCAAGCAGATCTTATGGCTCAAGCTGAAAAATTGGCTAATGCTATAGCTGCTGCTGCTCCTATAGCTGTACGTAATTGTAAAAAAGCTATTAATGAGGGCTTACAAGTTGATATGGATAAAGCTATCGTTATAGAAGAAAAATTATTCGGTTCTTGTTTTGAAACTGAAGATCAAAAAGAAGGTATGAAAGCTTTCTTAGAAAAAAGAAAAGTTGAAAAATTTGTTAATAAATAATAAAATTTTAAAGCTATAAACAGTTAGCTATATAAAGTGGGTTTATAGCTGTAAATAATAAATAAAAAAGGAGTTATAAAATGAAAGTAGGTGTAATTGGTGCAGGTGCTATGGGTTCTGGTATAGCACAAGCTTTTGCTCAAACAGAAGGTTATGAAGTTTATTTATGTGATATAAAAGAAGAATTCGCTGCAGGCGGTAAAGAAAAAATCGCTAAAGGTTTTGCTGGAAGAGTTGCTAAAGGTAAAATGCAGCAGGCTGATGCTGATAAGATTTTGTCTAAAATTACTACTGGTTTAAAAGAGATTTGTAAAGATGCAGATTTAATTGTTGAAGCTGCTTTTGAAAATTTAGAAGTTAAAAAAACAACATTCTCTGAATTACATAAAATTTGTAAACCTGATTGTATTTTCTCTTCTAACACTTCTTCTCTTTCTATTACAGAAATAAGTGCTGGAATAGGCAGACCTGTTGTAGGTATGCATTTCTTTAACCCAGCTCCTGTTATGAAATTAGTTGAAGTTATTTCAGGTCTTAATACTCCTAGAGATATAGTTGAAAAAATCATTAAAATATCTGAAGAAATAGGAAAAACTCCTGTAGAAGTTAAAGAAACAGCTGGTTTCGTAGTTAACCGTATACTTGTTCCTATGATCAATGAAGGTATTGAATTATATTCTATGGGTATCGCTTCAGCTGAAGGTATTGACAATGCTATGAAATTAGGTGCTAATCACCCAATGGGACCTTTAGCTTTAGGTGATTTAATAGGACTTGATATAGTTCTTGCTATTATGGAAGTTCTACAAAAAGAAACAGGTGATCCTAAATACAGACCTAGTGCTTTACTTAAAAAAATGGTTAGAGGCGGATTACTAGGACAGAAAACTGGAAAAGGTTTCTACGACTATACTAAGAAATAATATTATTTTTACTCATTTATATCAAAAATGCGGGTAAGATATACAAATTATCTTCCCGTATTTTTTTATTTTGATTTTTTATATAATATTATGTGAGAAGTGTAATATTTTATTTTTATTAATATAGTTGTTTAATATAATGAAATAATAATTAGAATAAAAATATCAAAATCGAGCCGAAGCCATTAAATTAATCCATTAGGCATAGGCAGCACAACAATAATAAAAAATATTAATTTGAACTATATATCTATTTTTATTTATATTTTATATAGTGCTATACTTAACAATAATATTAGTTTATAAATCTTTATAAAATTATCAAGAATTTGATAAGAATTATAGAAAAAAATTTATTATAGGACTATAATATATAATAATATTGAAATTTTTTATTATATTATATATAAATAATAAAATGGGGATAAAATATGAAATACAATGAAATAAACAATGAAGGTGTAGAAAAGTTAATGGATATATTCTATGCCAAAATTAGAACACATGAACAATTGGGACCTATATTTAATGGGGCTGTTGGTATTGATGATGCTTCTTGGGAAAGACACAAAGAAAAAATAGCTAAATTTTGGAAGACTATGCTTTTGAATGAAAATTTATATATGGGAAATCCTGTACAGCCTCATATTAATTTACTTCCTTTTGATATTAAGCTTTTTGATGTTTGGCTTGATTTGTTTAAAGAATGCTTAAATCAAGTATTTGAAGAAAAACCGGCTGAACATTTCTATGAAGTTGCTTGCAATATAGCTAAAAATTTCAAAGCAGTATTATTTCAGCAATAAATGATATTTCAAGGTGAAGGATAATTTTATAATATAGCCATTATCCTTTGCCTTTATACATCTGATATATTTTTTCTTATTTTCTCCAATATAGATATAAATTTATCTGTATCTTCTTCGCTTAATTCTTTTACTATATTTTCTAAAACTTTATTTTCATAAGTTTCCATAATAGGAAGCTTTTCTTTTGCTTTATCTGTTAGAAATAATGAAAAGGCTCTTTTATCAAGTTTATTTTCTTTTCTAATTATAAAAGATTTTGATTCCAATTTGTCTATCATCGCTTTTACGGTATTTTGATCTTTATCGAGTCTGAATGATAATTCTTTTTGAGATATTCCTTCTTCTTTTGCAAGTTCTTTTAATACTATTAACTGTTCAGGTGTAATATCAAATTCATTTATTTGTTTGCCTATATACTGATATATTTTTCTGGCAGTATAACAGACATCATATCCTATATTTTTAATATTAAACTCCTAATATAAAAAATGCTATCATAAACTAATATTATGATAGCATATATTTTGTTTTTTGTTAATAATTTCAGCTGTTTTTTATTTATTTAATTCTTTTTCAGCTCTTTCTATTAAGGAATTTAAATATTTTTCCATATTCTCTTTTGACATAATGAATGGATTTTGTTCATTTGCTTTTAGATTGCCTGCTTTTTCTAAATTAGCATATCCATTGTCAGCGAATAGATGTGCTGTTAATGATACAGATGCATTTCTTGATATAGCTTCTTTTTTGAAATATTCAGCTGAAGTTTTATATTTTGATACTAAATCTCTATCTTTTGGAAGTCCTGTGCCTCCCCAAAGTACAGCAGTATATTCTTTTCCTCTGAATTTTACAGGAAATATAAAAGAAGTGCATCCTGCGGTATGACCAGGTGTTTCTAATATAGTTATGCTTGTATCTCCTAGTTTTATTATATCTTTATCTTTTGAATATATATCAACTTTTGTTTTTGGAGAACGAGGAGAATTAGCTCCTGTGTTTAAATTGTACATTAAATCAGTGTCTGTTTTTGTAAGTATAACTTTAGCACCGTATTTTTCTCTTAAATATTTAGCTC
Source organism: uncultured Brachyspira sp. (assembly GCF_944393015.1). Classification (GTDB taxonomy): domain Bacteria; phylum Spirochaetota; class Brachyspiria; order Brachyspirales; family Brachyspiraceae; genus Brachyspira. Next base: position 14,911 of record NZ_CALXYQ010000046.1, on the reverse strand, counting down.
CGCCATAATGATCTCCATGTCCATGACTCAATATTATATATTTCAATTGTTTTGGGTCTAATCCGAAGCCTTTAATTCCATCTTCTATAAGTTTAGAATCTCTGTCATCCCACATAGAATCTATCAATATTAAGCCGTCTGATGTACTTATTACCCAAGCGACAACGCTCACAGAACCTATACAATATACATTATCAAATACTTTAGTTGGTTTTAAAGGAGTATTATCGTTTAGGTAATCCATTGGAGTCTTTTCAGCTGCAAACAGTGAAAAAATTAATATTAAATAAATGAAAAAAGTTTTTTGCCAAAATAATATGATTTATACCTCCTTATCTATTTAAATGATAATACGTATACGTACTAATATCAATATGAATAATTGTTTTTTATGAAAAAAAATGAAAAAATTATATAATAGTGATTATAATAATATTTTATATATGTTATAATGATGCAATCTTATGCTTTGGAAAGTATTATGTTAAGAAAGTCATTAATTATAATTTTTCTTTTTATTGCTGGTATATTATATTCTCAGGAATCGCAGGACCCTCCTGTAAGCATACCAATAATAAAAGCTATAGCCAATAACGATATCAAAACTTTACAAAAATTGATAGAAGATGGAGCAGATGTAAATGTTAAAGATGCTGAAGGAAATACTCCTCTTATATGGGGGGCACTCCTTGGTTTTGATAAGATTGTAGAGGAATTATTATCAAATGGCGCTGATATTAATATGGGCAATAGTTTTGGAAATACTCCTGTAATGGCTGCTGTATTAGAGGGTAAAACTAGTACAGTAAGGATTTTAATATCAGAAGGAGCTGATTTAAATTTAAAAAATAAAGATGGCTGGACTGCTGTAATGTGGGCTTGTGTTAATGGGAATTTATCTATTCTAAAAATGCTCATTAATGCAAGGGCTCAAGTAGATATAAAAGATGTTAATGGAAGTACTCCTTTGATGGTGGCTTCAGACAGCGGATATGCTGATATTGTAAGAGAGCTTATAAAATTAGACGTTAATGTTAATGAAAAGAATAAATTTGGTGATACTGCAATAATGATGGGAGCCATTATTGGAGATGTTAGTATCGTAAGAGAATTAATAAAAGCTGGTGCAAATATAAATGAAAAAGGTTCTAATGGCGGATCTGCTTTAATATATGCTGCTAGATTTGGAAGAACAGATGTAGTAAGAGAATTATTAAAGAATAACGCTGATATTAATATAACAGCTGATGATGGTACTTCTCCCATATTAGCTGCATGTATAGACGGACATAGTGATATTGTGAAAGAATTAATAAAAAATAAAGCTGATATTAATAAAGCTGATAAAGTGGGATATCGTCCATTGATAGTTTCTGCTATAGAGGATCATATAGTAATAGTTGAAGCTTTATTAGAGGCTGGTGCTGATATTGAAGCTACTACTAATGAAGGATATACTGCATTAATGGGTGCTGCTATTAGAGGAAATTTGGAAATGGCACAGGTTTTACTAGATGCAGGAGCTGATATAAATCATAAGGCACAAAATGGAAAAACAGCGTTAAGTATGGCTAAGGAAAAAGAACAGGAAGAGATGGTTAATTTTCTTAAAGCCAATGGTGCAAAGTAATTTTTTAATATCAGAAATACAAATATAAAAAGTAAGTTAGTTTATTATAAGCTTATTGTAGATACATAAAAAGATTAATAATATTGATTAAATAATTTATTTGATATTTGTGTATGAATCTTACAACAATTAAAATTATGATTTTTAATCATTCATTATGATTAATGGGTATTGTTTTTTTACTGATTAATAATATAATACTATTCACAATAAAAAATAATTAGGGTATTAATGTTTAAAGACAGCAATATAACAACTCAGGATTTACTTAGATCCGTAAGACAGATAGAAATAAAAACTTCAAAAATAGTTAACTCTTATTTTGCAGGACAGTATCATTCTGCTTTCAAAGGTCAGGGTATAGAGTTTGATGAAGTAAGAAAATATACTATAGGCGATGATGTAAGGGCTATGGACTGGAAGGTTAGTGCTAGATATAATGAGCCTTTCATTAAGCGTTTCAGAGAGGAGCGAGAACTTAGCGTTGTAATACTTGCAGATTTTTCGGCTTCTACAGATTTCGGATTCACTAAAACAAAACATAATTTAATAGTAGAGCTTAGTGCATTGCTTAGCTTTTCGGCTTTAAAAAATAATGATAAAGTAGGACTTTTAATATTTACCGATACCGTAGAGAAATTCATTCCTTTAAATAAAGGTAAAAATCATGTACTTAGAATAATAAGAGAGCTTATAGAATTCAACCCTAAAAGTACACAGACTAATGTAGCTAATGCTTTAGAATATTTCAATAGAATACAAAAAAGAGACAGTATTACTTTTTTAATTACAGATGCCTGTTCTGAACTTCCAAAAAAAGAAATAGATATTACAAGAAAAAAACATGATTTTATAGTATGCTTAGTTAATGATAGCTTGGAGTATCATCTCCCTAGTTTGGGAGGTACTTTAGTATTGTCCGATTTAGAAAATGATGATTATGTTTATTTTGATATGTCAAATAAAAAAATAAGAGAAGAATATTTTAATGAACAGAATAGAATTATGGAAGAAAGACTCAATTTTTTGAAAAGAAATTCTATAGAGCGTATAGTTCTTGATACTTCCAGCGATTATGTTAATGATGTAATGAAGTTTTTTGTCAAGAGAAGAAGATAAATTTTAGGATTTATTATGACAAAAGATATGACTGTCGGCAGTCCATTCAAAACTATAATATATTTCTCCATACCAATGCTTATAGGAGGAATATTTCAGCAGTTTTACGGTGTTGCAGATACTATTATAATAGGTAAATTTGCAGGTTCTAGGGCTTTAGCTTCTATAGGGGCCACAACTTCTACTATGTTTTTTTCTTATCATTTGCGGTAGGCTTTACAAATGCATTTGCTATAGTTATGGGGCAGTTTTTCGGTGCTAAAAATGATAATATGCTTAGAAAAACTTTTTAAACTCTATTTATGTAACATTGGGAAGTTCTTTAATACTTTTGATATTCGGTTTATTTTTTTCAAAGCCTTTGATGATTCTTTTAAAAACTCCTGATGATATAATAGAAAACTCCATAATTTATTTGAGAATATGCGTAGGCTTGTCATTCGGACAGCTTTTCTATAATGGTGCAGCTAGTATATTGAGGGCTTTGGGAGACAGTAAAACTCCTTTATATTTCTTAATACTAACAACTGTACTTAATATTATATTAGATTTAATTTTCGTAGTTTTATTAAATATGAATGTTGCCGGTGTTGCAATAGCCACTGTAATATCTCAAATGATTTCAGCTTTTTTGAGTATACTCTATATTATAAAGAAATTTCCTATCTTGAAATTTAGTAAAGATGATATGTCATTTGATTCTAATAATTTACTTATGATAATAAAAATAGGTTTGTCTATGAGTGTACAGGCTATATTCTTATCAATAGGCGAGATGATTATAAGCGGTGTAGTTAATACTTTTGGTACTAATGTTGTGGCATCATATACTACAGGAAACAGAATAAATCAATTTGCTTCTATGGCATTTTTTGTTATTTCGGAAGCCTTTGCCGTATACACTGCACAAAATTTCGGAGCAGGTAAGATTGACAGAATAAAATCAGGTTTTAAAAGCATAATATTACTTTCTTTATCATTGAGCATATTAGCTACTGTAATAATATTTTTATTCGGCGATCATTTAGTTAGAATATTCATATCAAGTAATGATGAATATATAGATATAATATCAGAAATATGTAAGGGTTATTTAAGAATATCTTCTTTATTCTACCCATTTTTTTGGGTATAATAGTTTTATATAATAATTCTGTAAGAGCCATAGGAAAAGCATTGATTCCTTTAATATCCGGAATTACAGAAATTATTATTAAAATAGGAGGTTCTTTGCTTTTATCAATACCTTTCGGATATATAGGAGTATGGTTTGCAAATCCTGTAGGCTGGGCTCTTGGTATAATTCCTACATGCATATATTTTCATAAATACGCTTTTAAAATTAAAAATAATTGAATATTGTGAAGATGATAAACTGTATACAGAAATTTCTATATTTAATTGATAATATTTATTAGTTAGCATGTAATTTTATTTTAAGCTTTATTTTGACAAATTGAAATGTTTTTAGTATAATAAAAGTATGAAAGAGATTAACAGACTTAATGATTTATTTGTACGATATCTAATCGGAAAAGAGGGAGATGAAGATATATTAGAAAATATTGTTAATGCTGTTTTGAATGATGCAGGTCTTGAATCTGTAAGCAATCTTGAAATAATTAATCCTTATAACTTACCTGAAAATGAAAATTTAAAAGAGTCTATATTAGATGTTAAAGCAAAAACTAAAGATGGTAAAAAGATACTTATTGAAATACAGTTGGTAGGAAATAATAATTTTATAAAAAGAATATTATATTACATAGCTAAAAATATAGCTTCAGAATTAAAAGAAAGTGATTTGTATATTAATATAAGTCAGATGATTAGTATTAGTTTTATCAATTTTAATTTAGATATTGGAAGCGAAACTGACATAAGAAAAGAACATAAATGTTTGACATTTGCAGATATTTATAATCCTAATCTTAGATTAGACGATTTTCAGATACATTTTATAGAGATTAAGAGATTTGTAGAAATATTAAAAAATGCTAGTATAGATGACTATAATAAAAATAAACTTTTATCTTGGATTGATTTTTTTACTACTAAAGATTTAGAAAAAAGTATTAATAAGTTAATAGGAGGTAACATTATTATGCCTAAAGTTATAGATAAATATAAAAGATTTGTAGCTGATGAAAAAGAGATGTCCGCCTATAATGAAAGAGATACTTTTCTTTATGGACAAGCTGCTATGCTCCAGTATGAAAGAGAAGCAGGAAAAAAAGAGGGCATAGAGATAGGATTTCAAAAAGGCATAGAGCAAGGTATAGAACAAGGTGAAATAAACAGAGCAAAAATTATAGCATTGAATTTAAAAAATATGAATATGAATAATGAAGATATAAGCAGAATTACAGGTTTAACTATAGAAGAAATAAATAAGCTATAATAAACAAATTGTTATATAAGTATTTGTAAGTGCGGATATATTGTAAGCTAATAATTTTTTTATAATATAACTGTTAGATTATGTTAACTATTCTAAATATAGTAATTAATTCTTAAATATACAAATTATTAATATCTAAAAATTAGGATAAATTTATGAATGTAAATGATATTAATCATATTATAGAAGATTATATAAAAATAATGACTAAGAATAATAATATTGATTCTATAGTTTTATCAGGTTCAAAAACTAGCTTGATTAATGATGATATGTCGGATTATGATATTTATGTTTATTGTAAGGCTTCAGCAAAGAGCAGAGAAGATATGGACTCAAGAAAAGAGTTTGCTGATAAGTATGCATCTTACTCTGAAATAGGTAATGATTATTTTGAGCATGGCGATGAGATGATACTTAAAGAAAGCGGTATATGTTTGGATTTTATGTATAGAGATTTGTCTTGGATCGAAGGAGAGATGGAATATGTGTGGAGAGGATGCAATTCAAAAATAGGGTATACTACTGCTTTTTTATACAATATTAAACATTCTAATATACTTTATGATAAAGAAGGAAAATTCAAGAAATTTCAAGATGAATTAAACTTGGAATATCCTGAAAAATTAAAAGACAACATAATAGAAAAGAATTTCAATGTTATGTACGGCAAAAAAATAGCGTCATTTTATGAACAATTGGAGAAAGCTGTAAAAAGAAATGATATTGTAAGCATTAATCATAGAATTAGTGCTATATTATCATCATATTTTGATATTTTATTCGCTTTGAATAAGGAACTTCATGTGGGAGAGAAGAAACTTATACAGTATGCATTAAAATTATGCAGGAAAATACCCGATAATTTTGAGAAAGATATAAAAAATGTTATATTTTATGATGAAAATATTTTAGAAAAAGTTAAAATTCTTATTGAAAATATTCAAAAAATTTTGTAAATTATAACTCATAAATTTCATCAATATATTATATTATTTTTTTATTGTATTGAAAATAATTTTATGATATAATATTGTGGTATTTAATTTTGTTTTAATAGGAAAAATCAATGGAGAATCTAGAGGAGCTTCATAGCTTTTTAAAAAACAGCATAGAAAATGCTAATACTCAGGCAGAAATAGATGATATAAGGATTCGTTATTTAGGACGAAAGGGAAAGATAACAGAGCTTTTGAAAAGTTTATCTTCTATAGATAATATTGAGGAGAAAAAAGAGTTCGGTAAAAAGATTAATGAGATAAAGAACTACTGTGAGAATGCTTTATCCGAGAAGAAAAATGCAATATCCGAACAGGAATTTTTATCTTCTTTAGAGAAAAATAAAATAGATATAACTATGCCTGGAAGAAGACCTAAATCTGCAGGAATTAATCTTCTTACTAGAGTGGAAGAAGAAATAGTATCTATTTTAACAGAAATAGGTTTCAGAGTTGTAGAAGGTAATGAAATAGAAGATGATTTTCATAACTTTGAGGCATTAAATATCCCTTATTATCACCCTTCAAGAGATAGCCATGATTCTTTCTTTATCTCTAAAGAGCATGTATTAAGAACTCATACATCAGGTATGCAGATAAGAACTATGCTTGAAACACCTCCTCCTATAGCTGTAGTTTCTCCTGGTAAATGTGCTAGAAGAGATGCTATAGATTCAAAACATTCTCCTGTATTCCATCAAGTTGAAGGACTTATGGTTGATAAAGGAATAAGCTTTAATGATTTAAAAGGTATATTAGAATTGTTCTGTAAAAGAATGTTCGGAGATAAGACACAAATAAGATTGAGACCGGATTTTTTCCCATTCGTAGAGCCGGGTGCTGATTTGAGTGCCACTTGTGTAATATGCGGCGGAAGCGGATGTAAAACTTGCGGAGGAGAAGGCTGGCTTGAATTAATGGGTGCCGGTATGATTCATCCTAATGTATTTAAACATGTTGGTTATGATATAACTAAATATACAGGTTTTGCCTTTGGAATGGGTATAGAAAGAGTTGCAATGATTAAATACGGTATAACTGATATAAGAATGTTTTATGAAAATGATATAGATTTCTTAAAGCAATGGTAATAGTGAGCAGCAATATTTAATTAAGTAAGCCAAGAAGGCTGATTTATATATAATAGCAAAAAGCTGGCTTGAGCCTATTATAGGTAGAGCATAGCAAAAAAGCATACTAAAATATTTATAAGTGAATTAAGTTAGAGGATATAATAATGAGAGTTCCATTAAGTTGGCTAAAAGAATTTGTTAATTTAGACGGATTTAGCGTAGAGGAAATTGCCAAACAAATAACACTTGCAGGAAGTGAAATTTCATCAATAGAAACTACTGGAGGAGATATACCAGGCGTTATTATTGGTAAAATAGTATCTGTACATAAACATCCGGATGCAGATAAATTAAGTGTATGTAAAGTTGATGTTGGTGATGGAGATACGCTCTCAATAGTATGCGGTGCCCCTAATGTAAAAGAGGGTATATATGTTCCTATAGCTATGATAGGTGCTAAACTTCCAAATGGATTAACTATAAAAAAGGCTTCTATAAGAGGTTTTGAAAGTAATGGTATGATATGTTCCAGAACTGAATTAGGCTATGAAGAAGCTGAAGGTGTTTACGGAATTTGGATATTAGATGAGGATATAGAAAAAGTACATGCTGATAAAGACAGCATATTAGGTAATTCGCTTTCAACTATAGTAGGAAGCACAGATCATATATTCAATGTTGAAATCACAGCAAACAGAGGCGATTTAGTAAGTATTATAGGTTTTGCCAGAGAATGTTCTTTGGTTTTAGAAAGAAGAGTAAGCATTCCATCTGTTAATACTTATGATGCTGCAGGCGGTAATATAGATATAACAGTTGAAAATCAGGAAAGCTGCTATAAATATGTAGGAAGGCTTATCAAAGATATAACTGTTGGACCTTCTCCTGATTGGATGCAGAAAAGATTAAAAATGTGCGGAATTAATCCTATCAATAATATAGTAGACGTTACAAACTATGTTATGCTTGAATACGGACAGCCTTTGCATGCTTATGACTTTGATAAAATAAAAGACGGTAAAATAATAGTTAGAAATGCTAGAAACGGAGAAAAAATTACTTTACTTGACGGCAGAGAAATAGACCTTACAGATGATGTTTTAGTTATAGCTGACAGTGAAAAGCCTATAGGTGTTGCCGGAGTTATGGGCGGAGATAATACAAAAATTGAAAGCGAAACTAAAACTATTTTAATAGAAAGTGCATATTTTGATCATATAGCTGTGAAAAAATCTACAATAGCAACTAAGACAAAAACGGATGCTTCATACAGATTTGAAAGAGATATAGATCATACTCTTACTCTTGCAGCTTTGAATAGAGTTGTTGATTTAATAGTTACTTTAGATAATGGATGTAAAATAGCTTCAAGATCTAAAGAGGTTAATGTTAAGCAGTTTGATGCTAATATAATAGTATTTGACTGCGGACTTGTAAAAAGATATTTATGTCTTAATATGAATAAGATGGAAATATCTTCTATATTCAAAAGATATGGATTTAAAGCTGTAGCACTTGGAGAGAATAACCTTAAAGTAGAAATACCTTATTACAGACATGATTTATCTATAGCTGAGGATTTGATAGAGGAAATAGCTAGAGTTTACGGATATAATAATATATCTTCAAATGTACCTCATATCAAATGTAATCCTATAAATACAGATTATTCTGAAGTGAGCTTTGTTAAGCATAGAATGGCTTCTTACGGACTTTATGAAACTAAGCAGTATTCTATGGGCGATAGCAATATATTTAAGGCTATGGGAATAGAGGAAGAAAAACTTATAAAAGTAGTAAACCCATTAACTAATGAAATGGATGTTTTAAGACCTACAACTTTAGCATCTCTTCTTAATAGTGTTGCTTACAATCAGAATCATAGACATAAAAACGGTGCTTTATTTGAAGTAGGTAATATATTCTATAAAGAAAATGAAAACTTTATGGAAGAAAAGCATTTATCTGCTGTAATGTTCGGACTTTATCAGGAAAAATTATGGAATAAAGAAGCTAGAGCTTATGACTTCTTTGATATGAGCGGAGTTATTGAAGAGCTTTTAATAAGAGATTTAAAATGCACTGATTATAATTTAATACCTAAAGAGCATAAATGGTTTATACCAACTATGTCAGGTGAAATTGTTATATTTGGTGAGAAAATAGGTATCATTGGAAGACTTCATCCTAAACTTCTTAAACTTTTTGATATAAGCGGTGAAGTTTATTTCTTGGATATTGATATCAGAAAAACTTTGAAATTAGTTAAAGAGAGAGTTAAAAAACAGAAATTAAAAGATATAGGTAAATATCCTGCAGTATTCAGAGATTTAGCTTTGGTTTGCTCTAATAATATAGAGTTCAGCAAAGTTATTAAATCTATAAGTAAATTTAATAATATTATACAGAATGTTAGTGTAGTTGATAGATATGTAGGCGAACAGGTAGAAGAAGGAAAACAGTCAATTGCAATATCTATAACTTATTATGATCCTAATAAAACTTTAAGAGAAGAAGATATTAACAGTGTAGAAAAATCTTTGCTTGAAATGCTTAAAACAAGATTTGATATTAATTTAAGAGCTTAATTTGTAAAAGAGGTTTTTATAATGGAATACGATATAATCACTTGGGAAAATATAGATGAAGCTATAGAAGTATTAGCTAAACAAATAGAAGATTCTAAGATTCATTATGAAGTTATTTACGGATTGGCAAGAGGCGGATTAGTACCTGCTGTTATGCTTTCTCATAGACTTAAAATCCCTATGGTTTTAAATATGGAAGAAGTTTGGAGATTGAAAGTAAAGAATAAAGCCGCTTTAATAGTTGATGATATATCAGATACTGGTGAAACTCTAAAATATTTTGATGATCAGAAATTTGATATTGCCACTTTATTTGTAAGAGAGCATACAAGCAAAATAAAGCCTAGATATAGTTATAAAAATATTAATCATGATAATTGGCTTTTATTTCCTTGGGAGACTAAAGCATCTAGCAAATAATTATAAATATTTTAATTTTATAAATAAAACAAACATTTTCTTATATTTTATAGGATATGTTTGTTTTTTATATTTAAATACAATTAATATATACTAGAGATTTTTTATTTATATATAAAAAACTTGTTCGTAAATAGCTCCTGCCATTCTAAAGAATGTCAGGCACTCACAAGTTTTTTATTTCTTTATTTATATTCATAAAAAATTATTCGCTTAAATGTATACTAGATAAATTTAATAGACTCTCATAATTTTTTTATTTCTTCTATACTTAAACCTGTATTTTCACTTATGATTTTTATATCTATACCGGATTTTTTAAAATTTCTAGCTATTGATATTGCTTTATTTTTTTCGCCTTGTTCTATACCTTGTTCTATACCTTCAGTTATTCCTTCTTCTTTGGCTTTTTTTAAATCTAATTCTATACTTCTATCAAAGAAATATGCATCTATTTCACGTTTTTTATATTTATCCATTACAGGAGTATTATTGACGAAAGTATGGCATTTCTTTTCTACTTCTTCAAAGATAGTATTTTCTTTTATTAAATTTGACATATTTTCTCCTTTAAAGAATTTTACCCAGGAAATGAATTCTTTATGTATATTATCAAGATTTTCTATTTTTTTATTAATATTTTTAAAATTGAATTTAGGAAGCTCAATAAAGTGCAGCTGACAATGATCTGTAAGAATCTTATTATTATTTAATTCTTTCAATACATAACAATTATGAACTTTATCCTCATCTGTTAGTATGAAGTTTTTTATATTGATGCTTACAGTTGGTTTCAATTCATCATAAAATGAACCTCTGTTTAAACTGCTGCTATAATTATAAGCCCAATAATATAAAGCTCTTTTTATAAAATCTTCATTACCTCTGGATTGAATTTCTATTAATACTGTTATTCCGCTTTCTGTGATAGCTTTAATATCGACTATAGATTCTTTTTCATTGTAATTTTCTGCTATGTTAAATGGGTTTAAAATCTCAATTTTATTAAAAGTTTCAAAGTCTAAATCTTTAAATACTGCATTAATGAAATTCAAAGCTATGTTTTCATTGCCTTCATATGAAAATAAATAGCGTATAAAATAATCATTAATTCTATTTAAATTATTTATTGTAACTGTTTCATTTAATATTTGCTTTAATTTTTCCAAATCTTTCATAGTTTTATTATACTTAAATTAATTATAAATGTAAAGCTAGTATAATTTTATTTATTAATTTTGATATGTGATAATAAAATATTAGTTATAATGCTGGCTATTTATATTAATACTATTAAAATATTAGCCTTATTACTTGTACTATTTATAATTTTTAATTAAATTTTTATTTATATTGATTAACTATATATTAACCATTATAATATTAAAAATTATATAAAGTAATATATAATATACTTTTGCTTTGACAAAGTTTTTTATTTTATGTATAATTGATAAAAAGTTGAGAATTATGAATCAGGAAGTTAAAAGTTATATACATGATAAATTAAAACGTATTCCGGATAAGTCCGGAGTATATTTTATGAAGGACTCCAAATCCGAAATAATTTATATAGGTAAAGCAAAATCTTTAAAGAAAAGAGTTTCATCATATTTTAATAATTCAAATAAAGATGCTAAAACTACAGCATTAGTTGAGCATATAAGAGATATTGAATATATACTTACAGAAAATGAAGTTGAGGCTTTGATATTAGAAGCTGAGATGATAAGAAAGCATAAGCCTCATTATAATATACTTCTTAAAGATCAGAAATCATTTCCATTTATAGCCATCACAAATGAGCATTTTCCAAGAGTTATAAAGGCTAGAAATGTAATAGATAAAGATAATGCCAGAAAATATGAAAAGTATTATGGTCCTTATGTAGCTGCTGAAAGGGCTGACAATATAGTAAAGTTTATAATTGATAATTTCAAATTAAGAAGATGTAAATATGATTTTCCGCTTAAAAGACCTATAAGACCATGCCTTTATCATCATATAGGAAAATGTACTGCTCCTTGTGCAGATTTAATTAAAGAAGAAGATTATGATAAAACTATAGATGATGCTGTAATGGTGCTTGAGGGCAATGTTGATGAATTGGTGGCTAGATTAAAACAGGATATGTTTGTTCATGCTGAAAAGCTGGAGTTTGAAGCGGCCAAAGATTTGAGAGATAAAATTGACTTGCTTAAATATATAACAGTAGAGCAGAGTATTTATATTCCTGAAAGCGATGATATTGATATAATAGGAGCTTATGGAGAGAATGGCAATTATACTATAGTGATTTTATCTGTTAAAGGAGGTAAACTTGCAGACAGAAAAACTTTCAGTATGCAGTCTCCTAATGATGAAGATTATTATAATGAAAATAATATGTCTAAATATTCAGAAATACTCTCTGCATTCTTTACTCAATATTATACTCATGCCAATTTGATACCGGCTTCTATATCTACAGATTTTCCTCTTAATGATGTTGATATAATAAAAGATTATTTAAAGCAGGTTTCAGGAAGAGATGTTGATATAAAATTAGATAAAAGCAGAAAAGGTTTAATGGCAATAGCGAATGAAAATGCCAAACATTTATTCAAAGAAAAAGCATTGATTAGAGAAGTACCTTTAGGAATAACAAGACTTCAGGAAATATTCAAATTGAAAAAAGCTCCTAGCATAATAGAGTCTTTCGATATAGCACATATTCAGGGAAGCTATACTATGGCTGGTATGGTGCGATTTGTTAATGGCGTTTCTGATAATAAGAATTATAGAATATTTAATATGAAAACAGTTACAGGCATAGATGACTTCGCTTCAATAAAAGAGGCAGTTTACAGAAGATACAAAAGATTAAGAGATGAGAACCTTACTTTCCCAGATTTAATACTTATAGACGGCGGTAAAGGACAGCTTAATTCAGCTATAGAGGCATTGAAGGAACTCGATATAAAAGGTCAGCCTATAATGGCATTAGCTAAAAAGTTTGAGGAGATATATTTACCTAATAGAAATGAACCTGTACAGCTTAGCGATAATGAGCCTGCAAGATTATTTTTACAGAAGGTAAGAGATGAAACTCACAGATGGGTTAACAGCAGTCATGGTAAGAAAAGAAGCAGAGAGATGGTTAGAAGCGAACTTGAAAGCATAGAGGGAATAGGTAAGAAAACTATAGAGAAATTATATTCTCATTTTATAAATATAGACAATATAAAAAATGCATCATTTGAAAGCATTAGAAATATACCCGGAATAAGCTATAAAGCAGCAAATAATATATATGATCATTTTCATAAATAATTTATTTATAATTAAATTATCTTGATATCATCTTCCATACTATAGCCATATCATTTATAGCATAGTCAAGAAAATCTTTAAATCCGCAAAACTCTCCGCTTTCATCTATATACATATTGTTTTCCATTCTCTTGCATCCACAGTTGCATACTCTTTGATATTTACAAGAACGGCATAATGTATGTTTATCATCATTTATTCTGTTTGATTTTTCATTTATAAAGTCTTTTGCTTTACTGCTTGAATAAATCTGCATTAAATCATCTTCAGCTATATTGCCTATTTTATAATCATCTAAACAATAAAAGTCGCAAGGAAAAACATCTCCATTGCTTTCTATTATTATTTGATTTGTACATTTGCCGTTTATACCGCAAGTCATAGGAGGATAGCCGCCGAAAAATAATGGAATGATATTGTCAAAGAACTGTATGCTGTAATAATTATTATTAAAAAAATCTTCTTTCCATAATGAAAATATTTCTTTATAGAAGTTTGAAAACTCTTTAGGTTTTATAGAATATTCCGTGCTAGGTGAATTCATTTCAGATAGGCAAGGTATGAACTGAGTATATTTAATATTGAGCTTTTTTATTTTTTTGTATATGTCTTTATGATATTTTGATAATTCAGATGTGAGAACTGTAAGTATATTGTATTCTACATTAAACGCATCGAATAATTTTTTAGTTTCTAATACTCTGCTGTAAGTATCATTATTACTTTTATCTACTCTATAATTATCATGTATATCTTTTATTATATCTAGTGAAAGCCCTACCAAAAAATTATTTTCTTTGAATAATTTGCACCATTTATCATCTATCAAGAGTCCATTAGTTTGTATGCTGTAATTTATATTGATATTTTTTTTATTGCTTATATTCACATAATCTATAAACGATTTAAAATATTCAAAACCAGCTACTGTAGGTTCTCCGCCCTGAAATGAAAACAATGCATTTTTATCAGCATTTTGAAGAACTTTATCTATTATAGCTTTCATCACTTTTTCAGTCATAATGCCATTATTTTCTATTTTTCTGTTTTTGGCTTCATCTATATAAAAGCAGTATTTACAATTTATATTGCATAAAGATGATGATGGTTTGATTAAAACTGATACATTATTCATAGGGTTTATCTTAATACATAATTTTATAAATTTCAATATATTTGTATGTATTATAATATTTATGTAATTTATATATATTCATTGTATAATAAATGTAAACTGTATTTTGTATATTAATATGATATGTTTTTTACAAAAAAATATATATTTTGCTTGATTTTTTTTTTTTTTTTTTTATTATAGTGCTCATTTCCGATATTAAGGAGTATTATATTAAAAAAAATATTCTTGTTGT
>NZ_CALXYQ010000045.1 GCF_944393015.1 uncultured Brachyspira sp. | reverse complement strand
GGTAGATAAATAATGGCAACAGTAAAAAAAGAAGGAGAGAGAATTAATCAATTTATTACTGCACCAGAAGTTAGGGTTGTGCATGATGAGAGAGGAAGTCTTGGTGTAATGAGTATTAAAGATGCTCTTGCATTGGCAAAAAGTGAAGGTTCAGATTTAGTTGAGATTGCTCCTACAGCAGAACCTCCTGTTTGTAAGATTATCAATTATGGTAAGTATAAATTTGATATTCAGAAGAAGAGTAAAGAAGCTAAGAAAAAGCAAAAGTTAGTTCAGCTTAAAGAAATCAAGATGCGTCCTCAGATAAGCATACATGATTATAACTTTAAAATGAAGCATATTCGTGAATTCTTAGATGAAGGCAACAAAGTAAAAATCACTATAATGTTTAGAGGTAGGGAAATGGCACATACTGAATTCGGCTATGACCTTATCAATAAAATTATACAGGATTTAGAGAATGAAGCTGCTACAGAAAAGCCTGCTAAATTAGAAGGTAAGAATTTATCTGCAGTTCTTAACCCTGTAAAAGTTAAGAAAACTGATTCTGAAGGTTCCGCTAATAAAAAAGAATCTTCTGAAGTTAATAATGAAGAATAATATATTACTTTAATTTTTAAAATTAAAGTATAGCAGCTATTTTTATAAAGCCCACTACCTATATGTACTTATCATACATATAGTTTGAGCATACAGTAAATATAATTAAAAGGATATTAGTTTATGAAACAAAAATTAAAAACAAAAAGCGGTGCAAAAAAGCGTTTTAGATTTTCTAAAACTGGTAAAGTAAAATTTGCTCATGCATTTGGTAGCCACAAATTCTTAAGCAAAAGACCTGACACTAAAAGAAAGTATCGTAAAGCTAGAATAGCAGATGATACTAATATGTTAGAAATGCCAAGATTAATGCCTTATGGCAGATAATAAAAGGAGACTAGAATGAGAGCAGTTAGCGGTGTAGTAAGAAAGAAAAAAGTTAAAAAAATATTAAATATGGCTAAAGGTTACTATGGTTCTCATAGTAAACAAATGAAACAAGCTAAAGAAGCTGTAATGAGAGGCTTAAAATACGCTTATCGTGACAGAAGACAGAAAAAAAGAATGATGAGACGTTTATGGACTTTAAGAATCAATGCAGCTTGCAGACCTTTAGGTATATCTTACAGCAAGTTCATTAACGGACTTAAAAAAGCTAATGTTATTATTGACAGAAAAGCTTTATCTAATTTAGCTATAGATGATTATAAAGCATTTGAGGCTGTAGTTGAAGTAGCTAAAAAAGCACTTGCTTAATATATTAGACTTAAAAAATATTTACTTATGTATAAAATTGCCGTTGGTATTCTTTAATAGAATGCCAGCGGTTTTTTATTTGTGAGTTAATAAAAATAATAAAGAATATAGCTTTTATGATCTTTACATATTATAGTTAAAATAAAAAGCTGACATTAAAAAATAATGCCAGCCTTTAATATTAAAAACTAAATTAGTTCAATGCTTTTAATTCTTCTACTTCTTTAGCAAATAATTTCAAAGCACTTTCCACAACTTCAGGTTTAGTCATATCAACACCGGCAACTTTTAAATTTTCTATAGGAGTTCTGCTTCCTCCGCTTTTTAAGAATTTCAAATAATTATCTCTGTTTGTATAATCGCCTTTAGCATTGCCTTCAAGCACACTATTAGATAAAGCAACAGCAGCTGACATACCTGTAGCATATTTATAAACATAGAATGATCGGTAGAAATGAGGTATTCTCAAAGCCTCTAAATCGCTTGTTTCTTCAAATACTGCTTTTGCTCCGAAATATTTTTTGAGTAAATCTTTATAAACATTTCTTATAAGTTCCAATGTTGTTGGATTTCCTTCTTCTGCTTCTTTATGAATAATATGCTCAAACTCTGCGAACATAGTTTGTCTGAATACTGTAGCAACAAAGCCGTTTATATCTTTATTAAGTAAAAATGCTTTAACTTCTTTTTTACTTTCATTTTGCATAAAATAATTGAATAAAAGTTTTTCATTGAAAGTAGATGCCACTTCAGCTTCAAATATACTATAATCATGATGTTGGAAAGGATTATTCTTTCTGCTGTAATAGCTATGCATACTATGTCCTGCCTCATGTGCTAATGTGAATACAGATTCAACGCTTTCATCTCTGAAATTCATCAATATATAAGGCTCTGATGTATAGCAGCCTGCAGAGAATGCTCCGCTTGTTTTGCCTTTATTTTCGTATTTATCAACCCATCTAGAATTAAGTCCTTTTGTGAGAGTTGATACATATTCTTCACCTAAAGGAGATAATGCTTTGCTTAAAACTTCTATAGCCTCATCAAATGTATGATGTATTTTTACGTCTTTTACAACTGGGGCATATTTATCATACTGCCTGAAATCACTGATTCCTAATTTATTAGCACAGTATTCATAATAGCTATGCAAAGCTGGTAATGCATTATGTACACTTTCGATTAAACTATCATAAACACTTACAGGTATATCATCACCGAATAATTCCATTTCACGTACACTATTATAATTTCTTATTTTAGCATCGAATATATCCTGTTTGATTTGGCTTGCATAAAGTTCTGCCAATGTATTTTTATGTTTATCATATTCTTTATAGAATTGATTATAACTATTCTTTCTTAATTCTCTATCTTGGCTCTCTTGAAAACTTGAGAATGTAGCATGTGTTAATGTTGTTTTCTCTCCATTATATTCTAATGTTCCAAAGTCTAAATCGGCATCATTTAAAGTATCGAACACATTTGAAGCAGTTGAAGATAATTCTCCCTGTAATGCTAATATCCTTTCCTCTTTTTCTGATAATGTATGAGGCTTGTATTTTAATATATTTCTTAAATAAATTAAATAATCTTTTAGCACATCATCTTTCAAAAAAGTATTCATCTTTTCATCATCAATGCTCATAAGTTCAGGATCAAAATAACTTAAATTAGCTGAGAATTCAGAAGCTAATTTTGAAAATCTAGCAACTTTTATATTAGAATCATTATTAGTTAAATCTTCTGTTTGTTTTAGAAAAGCATAAGAGCCTAATTTATCTAATATAATAGAAGCATTCATTATAGAATCTAATATATTTTTTAATTCAGCTGCTGATTTTGATAAATTTCCTTTAAACTTGCTTACTTCTTTTGAAAACTCTTCCATTGATTTAAAATCTTTTTCAAACTCTTCATCATTTTTATATAATAAAGTTAAATCCCAAGTATCTTCTATTTTTACATCTTTTCTTTCTATTAAAGTATTTGATTTATTTTCATTACTCATATCGTATTCACTCCTTAATATTTTTTTATAAAAACATATCTAACTAATATTTGTAAATTATAACATAATATAGAATTTTACAAAATAAAAAATAAATATATTATATAATAGTATAAAATATTTATTTTGGGAATATTATTTTGGAGCAGCATATTATTTTTAATGAAAAAACAACTGAAGAGCAAATTAAAGTAATAAATGAAATTATAAAAAATAATAAATTATCTAAATTAAATAATGAATTAGAAAAAATATTGTATAATGAGTTAAAAGCTGGAAATGAAATAAGAGAAATATCGGTTGGAGGTTTTGGAGATGAAAAACATTTATATATTTTTCTAAATAAAACTTTTATTACTAAAATAGTGAAGAATGATAATAATGTAAAATATATAGAAGTTAATGATATACATTATTGGAAAGCAGAGTATACAGATTTAGTAAATAAGCAAACTATAGCTTGTTTTTTTTATAGTTAGAATTATAGAAGGAGATTCATATTTTATGGAAAATTTAAATTTGAATGACATTGAACAGATAATGACTTTTTATTTGATATTTAATTTTGTCATATTGGCATGTATTATATATATTATAATATCTTTAATATTTAGACTATTACCAAAAAATAAAAAACAAGAAGAACAAAGTAAAGATAATAAGAAAAATAAATCTTCAAATAAAAAGAAAAAGAAGGATATTATAGATTTATTTTGGACAGAAGATAAAGATAGTAAAACTAGAACAACTATTAAAAGAAGTGTTTTTATAATATTTATAGTTTTTACATTATATTATATATTTAATTCTATAAATTTTATAATAGCTAATATTGATATAGTGAAAAAAGTTTTGAAAATAGAGTAATTTTGTTCATCCCCTTGTTTATTTTAATTTGTTATGTATTATAATGTTAAACAAATGAAATATTGGAGGAAACATATGAAAAGAGGTTATATAATAATGAGTATTTTTTTGTCAGCCTTATTAACAAATGTATCTTGCAGTTCCAAAGATAAAAATAGAGTTTATCCTGAAGGAGAAGTTAATTTTACGATAGTTCAGACAACAGATATTCATGGGATGATTTTTCCATATAATTTTATCACAGATAAAGAAGAAGATACTTCTATGGCACATATATCTTCCTATTTGAAGCAATTAAAAAATGAAGGTAAGACTGTTTTGTTATTAGAGAATGGGGACTCTTTACAAGGACAGCCTACTGTTTATTATTATAATTTTGTGGCAATTAATGAACCTCATATATGGTCAGAAGTTTTAAACTATATGGATTATGATGCTGTAGGAGTTGGAAACCATGATGTTGAGGCAGGACATAGTGTTTATGATAAGCTTGCAAAAGAATTAAAAGCTCCTTTAATTTCTGCAAACTTAATAGATGAAAAAAGTAAAGAACCTTATTTTAAACCTTATACTATAATAGAAAAAAATGGTGTAAAAATAGCAGTACTTGGGCTTATAGAACCTGCAATAGACAGACAGCTTCCAAAAGTTTTATATGAAGGTTTAGCTACTGAAGATATGGTGGAATCTGCCAAAAAGTGGATTAAAGTTATAAAAGATAAAGAAAAACCTGATATGGTTATAGGCTTATTTCATGCCGGAGCTGATCATACAGACGATGAAGAAACATATAAAAATGAAAATGCAAGTCAATTAGTAGCAGAGCAGGTTGATGGTTTCGATATTATATTTGTAGGACATGATCATCAAGGATGGAGCGGATTGGGCTATGATCAAACTTCAAAACAAAAAACTAAAGAAGTTAAAAGTCCTAGCGGAAAAATAGTACCTATATATGGAGGAGTTAATTCTGCTAGATATATAGCTTCTGTTGATGTTTCTATGACTTATGATAAAACTAATAAAACTTGGAATATAAAATTTAATGGAAATTTATTAGATCCTTCTCAATTTGAATCAGATAAAGAATTTTTAGAAAAGTTTGCTGATGCAAGGGCTAATATAGAAAAATGGGTTAGCAGAGATATAGGTAATTTAAATACTAAATTAGTTTCAGATGAAGCCATATTCGGCGATAGTTATTTTTTGAGTTTTATACATAAATTACAGTTTACTATAGCTGAAAAAGAGCTTGGTGAAAAGGCTGATATTTCTTTTGCTGCTCCTTTAAGTAAGGATGCTGTTTTGAATAATGGTGTAATAAAAGTAAAAGATATGTTCAATTTATATCCTTATGAGAATTTCTTTTATGTTATGAAACTTACAGGAAAGCAGATTAAAGATGCAATGGAATATTCTTATGGAAGATGGTTTAATACTATGAATAATATTAATGACCATTTAATAGCTTTTAAGAAAGATTCTAGCGGAAAATTAATATTTAATAAAAGATACAATTCTTATGATACTATAACACCTTCATATAATTATGAAAGTGTTGCAGGATTAAATTATACTGTTGATGTAACTAAACCTAATGGAGAGAAAATTATAATAGAATCTCTTTCTGACGGAAGAAGTTTTGAATTGGATAAAGAATATAAAGTTGCCATAAATTCTTACAGAGGAAGCGGCGGCGGCGGACATCTTACTCAAGGTGCCGGTATAGATTTAGAAACATTACAGAATATGGATTTGGTATTAAAATCTACTGATAAGGATTTGAGATATTATATAATAAACTGGTTTGAAGAACAAAATGGTCCTATTACAGTAGAAAAACTTAATAATTGGAAAGTTGTTCCTGAGAATTATGTTAAGGCTGGAAAACAAAGAGATTATAAACTTTTATATCCTTAACAATTAATAGAGTGTTATAAATAAAATTTTTAATTAATTATAATATACAAATTAAGCCTGTTTAAATAATAATTAAGCAGGCTTTTTTTATTATAGTTTTATTATAAAATTCTTATTGCAAATTATTTATCTAAATATTAAAATACATTCAAAATAAAATATAGGTTTTATAAATTATGAAAATAGCTATTCTGGGAGGTACTTTCGATCCTCCTCATTTAGGACATTTAATATTAGCTGATACCGTTATAACAAACTGCAATTATGATAAAGTAATTTTTATACCGGCAAAAATTCCTCCTCATAAGAATATAAGCGGTGAAGTATCAAATGAGGATAGGCTAAATATGCTTAAACTTTCAATAGAAAATGATGAAAGATTTTTATTAGATGAATATGAGCTTAATAATGACAGTGTTTCATATACTATCAATACATTAAATTATCTATATAAAAATTATAATATTGAAGGAAAAATAGGGCTTATAATAGGGGCAGACTTGATAAAAGATTTTGATAAATGGAGAGAACCTGAAAGAATAGCTGAAATATCAGATATAACTGTTGTAAATAGGGAAGATGATAAAAATCTATATAAAGAAAATATTGATAAATATAATATTAAGGTGATAATGGCTCCGCGTATAGATATATCATCTAGCCTTATAAGAAATAGAATAAAAGAAAAAAAAGGATTCAGATATTTTGTTAAAGAAAAAGTTTATGATTATATAGTTTCAAAAAAATTATATTTGTAAATTGGTAAAATTTAAAATAGGAAAATAAAATAATGAAGAATATAAAATTAATATTGATAATGATTTTTATTTTTATAGGAAGTCTTTATTCTCAGGAAATGTATCTTCTTAGCGGCCCTACAGGAATAGGCGGTTTAAAAATGATGAAAGATTATAAGGGAGTAAATATTCACTTTGTAAATGCCCCTAATAATATGCTTTCATTGATAGTGAAAGGGCAGACGGATATAGCGGCAATTCCTGCTAATATGGCGGCTATAATTTTTAACAGACAATTAGATTATAAAGTTATTGCTGTAATATCAGAAACTAAACTTTTTATAGTGTCTGCTGATAAAAAAATACAAACTATAAATGATATAAAAAATAAAACAGTATACTGCGGTACTAAATTGGCAGCACCTGATTTAATGCTTCAGTATTTAATATCAAAAGAAAATCTGACTAAAGTTAATATTAATTATTCTTTGAGTAATCCTGATTTAGCAAAAGCAGTTGCATCAAAAAATGCAGATATTGCAATATTGCCTGAACCTTTTGTATCTTCTGCTATGCTTGAAAATAAAGATGTTCATATAGTTGTTGAAATGTCTAAATATGTTGAAAATTATCCTGTAGCTGTACTCATTGCTAAAAATAGTTTTATTAATCATAATAGAGCATTAATTCAGGAAGTTTTAAAAGAGTATAAAAACTCCACTGATTATATTATAAATAATAAGAATGAAATAGAGAGTTTAATAAAATATTCATCTATGATAATTAATGCTAAGGCTGCTGTTTATGGTATAAATAGAATGGGACTTACTTTTTATACTGGTGAAAAAATGAAATTTGCTTTGAATAGTTATTATAATTTTTTATATAACTTTGATAAGAAATTAATAGGAAATAAAATACCTTCAAATGAATTTTATTATATAGAAAAATAATATATAGCTGCATAATACAAAATAATTTTTAATCGTATTATGCAGCATATTATAATTATTTATGTTTTAGCTCGTCTAAATATCCGGATTCTTCAAGTTTTTGTTTAAACTCTTCTTCAGATAATATATTTTTTATCCCAATTAATTTAGTACCCTTTTTTTCAGCCTCTTTAAAACTATCAAGAAAAGTAGTAGGGCAGAAAATTAAATCATAATCTCCGGTTTTACAATGATTCATATCACAATGGTCTATTGATAAATTTTCAACCCCTAGCTTTATCAAAGCCATTTGAGCTTTTTCTTTCATCATTAAGCTAGTACCTGTTCCATTAGCACAAACCACTAATACTTTTAACATAATTAACTCCTTAAATATATTAAATTATTAATTACCAGATTTTTTCATTAATTCATCAATATGCTTAACTATATCAAATCCGGCATTTAATGCTTTAGCAATAGATCCTCCTGATTTATATAATATATCTCCAGCAATAAATAGATTTTGAACAGAGCTTTCATGATTATCATTAACCATAGGTACTCCATTCGCATCTAATTCTATATTACATCTTTTCAAGAAATCTACAGGGGCAACTCCTCCTAATGCATATATTACTCTGTCATAAGTATCTTCTGTACCATCAGTATAATGTACTAATACTTTTCCTTCTTTATCTTCTATTGAAGTTATATCAATTCCAAGTTTTGCTTTTACTTTTCCGCTTGATATATCCTCTTTAATAGTTTCCAAATTCTTTTCATTTGGTCTTGTAAATTCAGCTTTTCTATAGTTTATTGTAACATTATTATCTTTTCCTAACAAGTAGGCATATTCAACTGCTGAATTTCCTCCGCCTACAACCAATACCTTTTCATTTTCTTTACATTTATAAATATTGAAATTTACAACATTATTTAAACTAGCAGGAATAGGATAATCAGGTTTATTTGGTCTTCCCATTTTACCAATAGAAACTACAACATACTTTGATAAATATTTTTTGTTATCAGAAGTGCTTACCTCTAAATATTCGCCGTTTTTTTGTATAGATTCAACTTCAGTATTAAACATAGCTTCTATATAGTTTCCGAATAAACATTCACTGAATAAATCTAATACATCGCCTTTAGTAGCAGTTTCAAATTTAATGTTTCCTTTTAAATCTAAAGCCTCACCTTTATAGTCTTTATCAACTCTTTTATCATCTTTATAGAATTTTCTTATAGTAGTGGAGTGATTATCTCCTTTTTCTAATAAAAGAACTTTTTTCATTTCTAATATGGCAGCCTCAACAGAAGCAGCAATTCCTCCAGGACCGCCTCCAACAATAATTAAATCATATTTATTATCCATAATTTGTCTCCTTTTTTTAAAGTATACAATTAACCTATATTTGAAATAAAGATATTTAAGAAAAATACAAATATGGAATTATGAAGATATAATTAAACGTCTAAATTTTTAACATATCTTGCATTAGATTCAATAAAATCTCTTCTAGGCTTAACTTCATCACCCATAAGCATAGAGAATAATTGATCTGCTTTTTCAGCATCTTCTGTTAATACCTGATACATAAGTCTAGTTTCTGGGTTCATAGTAGTTTCCCATAATTGATCGGCATTCATTTCACCCAAACCTTTGTATCTTTGTATATCATATTTTCTGTCTTTATTTTCAGCTAATATTTTATCTCTTTGCTCATCTGAATAAGCATAAACAAAATTTTTCTTGTCGAAACTTAT
Source organism: uncultured Brachyspira sp. (assembly GCF_944393015.1). Taxonomy (GTDB): domain Bacteria; phylum Spirochaetota; class Brachyspiria; order Brachyspirales; family Brachyspiraceae; genus Brachyspira. The sequence goes on along the minus strand of NZ_CALXYQ010000045.1, from coordinate 12,722 downwards.
TTTGTACAGCGGCGGAACAGCTATAAATATATGTCCTAAATCTATTAAAGGACGCATATATCTGAAGAAGAATGTTAAAAGCAAAGTTCTTATATGTGAACCGTCAATATCGGCATCGGCCATTATAATAACCCTGCCATATCTTATTTTTGATATATCAAAAGAAGAACCTACACCGCATCCCAATGCAGCTATTATAGGCTTTAAACTTTCATTATCTATGATTTTATCAAGTCTTGCTTTTTCAACATTCAATACTTTACCTCTAAGCGGTAAAATAGCTTGGAAATGTCTGTCCCTTCCGCCTTTAGCAGTACCGCCTGCAGAGTCTCCCTCTACAAGATATACTTCGCATTTATCTACTTCCTGTTCTGAACAGTCAGCCAATTTTCCAGGCAATGAATCGCTTTCTAATGCATTTTTTCTTCTAGCTAAATCTCTTGCTTTTCTAGCAGCTTCTCTAGCCTGTGCCGCAGATATTATTTTTTCTAATATAGCTTTTATAACTTTAGGATTCTGTGAGAAATAGTCGTTTAATCCTTCAACTACAAGTTTTTCTGTTACTGCTCTTACTTCTGTATTACCTAACTTAGTTTTTGTTTGTCCTTCAAATTGAGGATTAGGAATTTTTACAGATACTACAGCAACTAAACCTTCTCTTGTATCTTCTCCCATAAATGTTAATTTGCTTTTTTTATCTAATTCAAGCTTTTTAGCAAAATCCGTATATACTCTAGTTAAAGCAGTTCTAAACCCAACTAAATGAGTACCGCCTTCAGTAGTATTGATATTGTTACAATATGTGAATATATTTTCATTATATGCATCAACATACTGCATAGCTACTTCTACATCTGTTTTATCTTCATTTTTATGAAGGTAAATAGGCTTATCATGCAATGGCTTTTTATTTTCATTGAGGTGAGCTATAAACATTTCTATACCGCCCTCATAATAAAATTCATTACTTACAACTTCTGCTTCTCTTTCATCTACAAGGGTAATTCTTATTCCTCTATTTAAGAAAGCTAATTCTCTAAGTCTGTTAGCTAATATTTTATAATCATATACTGTTGTTTCAAATATCTCATCATCAGCTTTAAATGTTACAGTAGTTCCTGTTTTTTTGCTTGTTCCAACCTCTTTTACAGGTTCTTCAGGAATACCTCTATGATAAACTTGTCTGTATAATTTACCATCTTTATTAACTTCAGCTATTAACTCTGTACTTAAAGCATTAACTACTGATACACCAACACCATGCAAACCGCCTGATACTTTATATGTTTCATTATCGAATTTACCGCCTGCATGCAGTTTAGTCATAACAACTTCTAAAGCAGAAATTTTAAGTTTCGGATGCATATCAACAGGTATACCCCTTCCGTCATCTTCCACTTGTATTATATTGCCTTTCTTTATAGTAACAGTTATATTCTTACAATATCCTGCCATAGCTTCATCTATACTATTGTCTACAACCTCATATACTAAGTGATGCAAACCTTGAGCACCTGTAGAACCGATATACATACCCGGACGTTTTCTAACAGGGTCTAATCCTTCTAAAACTTGAATATTCTTCGAGCTATATGTTTTTTCTGCAGCCATATTTGTAATTTTCCTCTTAATTTATTTTCAAATTTTAATGTATATATTATACAATGAATAGTTAAATATTACAAATTAATATTACTGTATTTTTCTATAAAAATTAGAATATTCTAACTTTTTTTCTTCTTCTTATATTTGTAAATATATTTAAAATAAATACAAATTCAAATCAGTTATTTTTATATGAATAAATGAGAAATATTTTCAAAAATAAGAAAATATAAAATTATCTTCATATATTATTATCTTTTCTTATTATAAATTAACATAATAAAAATTCTTTATTTGACTTTAATTGAAATTTACATTATGATTAATATTCTAGTAAAATTATATTGTTATAAAATAATTTTTTTATTAAAAGGGATATAAAAATGGAAGATAAAAAATACAGTGTAGATGAGTCTATAGAATTAATTACAAGAGGAATCAGCGAAGTTATCGGACTAGAAGAAATAAAAGAAAAATTAAAAAGCGGAAAACAATTAACAGTTAAAGCGGGATTCGATCCTACAGCACCTGATATACATTTGGGTCATACTGTACTATTAAGGAAGATGAGACATTTTCAATTATTAGGACATAAGGTTATATTTTTGATAGGTGATTTCACAGGAAGAATAGGAGATCCATCAGGAAAAACTAAAACAAGACCAAGACTTACTTTGGAAGATGTTTTGAAAAATGCAGAAACTTATAAACAGCAAGTTTTTAAAATTTTAGATCCTGAAAAAACTATAGTTGAATTTAATTCTAAGTGGCTTGAGAAAATGAGTTTTGCTGATGTACTAGGACTTACTTCAAGATATACTGTAGCCCAGATGATAGAGAGAGATGATTTTTCTAAGAGATATAAAAATGGACAGCCTATTAGTATTATGGAATTTTTGTATCCATTAGCACAGGGATATGATTCTGTTTCTTTGGAATGCGATGTTGAGCTTGGAGGAAATGACCAGAAATTTAATTTGCTTGTAGGCAGAACTTTAATGAAAGAATATGGATTGTCTCCTCAGGCAGTTATTACTGTTCCTTTATTAGAAGGTTTAGATGGTGTTGAGAAGATGAGTAAATCTTTAGGAAACTATATAGGAATATATGACAGCCCTAAAGATATGTATGGTAAGGCTATGAGTATTCCAGATAGTTTAATATCTAAATATATGGAGCTTCTTACAGATATACCTTTGGATGATATAAAGAACTATGTTAAAGCTATGGAAAATGGTGAAAATCCTAGAAACATAAAAGGAATATTAGCAAAAGAAATAGTAAAAATATATTATGGAGAAGCAGAAGCTTTAAATGCTGAAGAAGAGTTCAAAAGAATATTTAGTTCTAAAGGACTTCCTGATGAAATAGAAGAAGTTACTATTAATAAAGATGATAATATTTTAAATGTATTATCTGTTTGTATGTCATCAGAAAGTAAATCTAATTTGAAAAGACTTGTATCTCAAGGAAGCGTGACTTTGGATAATGAAAAGATAAATGATATAAATGCAGTTATTTCAAAAGAGGGGATTTTAAAAGTAGGGAAACGCAATTTCTTTAAAATTAAATTTTCTTAAAATTAGTGATTGAGTTTTAGAGGATACAATGCGAATCTTTATCTTGTTATTATTTACATTAATATTTAATGTGTATTTATATGCTCAAGATACTAATGCAGATAATACTATTGCAACAAATAATAATACTATATCAACCAATAATGTAGGTGAAAGTGCAATAATGCAGATAAATAGATTCGATGCCAGAAGAAATCCGGTTTCATTTATTAATTTAGTAAACTTCACTCCATATTATGTACTTCGGGAGTATGCTAGAGTTAATAATATAGAAATTTATCCTTATGATACGGAAAGCAGCTTAAGAGCTAGGATTATTGAAAGACAAGTAAATATAAAACAAGAAGTTATTAGAGGTGATGATCAAGTAAAAGAAATTGCTAGGACAACCATAAACAAAGGCGGGGCTCAAGTAGAACTCGTAGGGGCTGATTTTGCTGAAAGATATGCAGTAGAAGAAGCAGGAGAAGAGCTTATATCATTATATGGTAATGTTACCATGAAAATGTATAATAATACATTGATTGCTGATAGGGTTGTTTATAGTTTAAAAACAGGGGAGGTTTTTGCTTCAGGAAATATAACTGTTGAGGCAGAGGGCAGTACACTTAATGGTGAATGGTTTATGCTCAATAGGGAAAATAAAAGGGGTATTCTATACGGCGGCGGCACTAAATTTATGGGTTTCAGAGTTGAAGGACGTATAATAAAATTCAATGATCAGGATTTTTTTGCAGAAAACAGCAGTGTTAGTTTTTCCCGTCTTACACCTATTGCTCATGATTTTTTAGTAAGCAGAGTTTATCTTTGGGATACTAAAAAGATGATGATATTTAATGGTATTTATAGAGTAGGCAGACAGCCGGTATTTTATTTTCCTTTGTTTATTCAAAATAATTTTGGTACGGGCATTATATCTTCTTTTGGACAATCTTTGAGAGAGGGTGTTTATATACAGAACTATAAAATATTTGACTTATATGGTGTTCAGCACAAGTTAAGATTTGATGCCTATCAGAAATTGGGTTTTTTAATTGGTGATGAGATAAGATATACAAGTCAGTATCAAAATTTAGCACTTGATGCTATGTTTGCTTTAGGAAGACAGTATTATTTACTAGACTCTTATATAACATCAAGTATAGGTTATGGAACTAGGTATGTTAACTATTTTGCTTCAGGTGAGTCTGGAAAATTTGTACCAAGATATAAATTTCAATATGATCATACAATTCAATTATATAGCAGTCAAAATATAAATAGTTATGTTACAGGTAAATTGAATTTAAATAGTGATTTGTATTTTAGATCTGACTTTTATAATCAAAGAGGTCAGTTTGATATATTGACATTTTTTACATCCCTTACAGGTAATTTACAGGATATAGGTGATTCTTATCCTGAAAGTTATATTGAAAATTCGGTATATGTTAATAATAATATTTATGGATTAAATTTAAAAGTAGGTGCTGAATGGGATTTGGAAGCCGTTAGAAATATATCTGTAGATAATAATACTAATTTCGATTATTATATGCCTAAACCATATAAACTTATTCTTCCTTCTGTAGAGGCTAGCTATAATTCTGTGTTTGGAGATGAAACCTCTTACTATTTTCCAAATGTTAATATTAACTATAATTTAAGAGCTAATTATAATCATACTATTAATTATAAAACTTCAGAAGGTATTGCTTTTTATAATAATCCTAGACTTGATGAACAATTAAATAATAAACTTTCAGAGAGAGATAATCTTAATTTGTATGGAGATGTATCAAGAACTTTTACTAATGATTTTATAAGATTTGTACCTAGTGTTAATATGGAATATGGATATCAAAATAGTAAATCACCTACAGCTGAAGATTTGATTTATGATAAAGATAATACATATTTAGGTATAGGAACAGGAATGAATTTTTCTATGTTTTTACCATACAGCATATTACCTTATAATTTTACTAAATATTTTGAACCTACTGTTAGATGGGATACTACATATACTTTAGGATATAGATTTAAAGAAAAATATATTGATAATGATTATGGAAATTCACAATTGGGGGAATTTAATAATCATAATTTTACAACTAAATTTTCTATGGGCGGAACAGGGTATAGTTTATTTTATCTGCCTGATTTAAACCTCAATATGGAAACGTTTATAACAACAGGTTATGATTTTATACCTACATATAATGCCGAAACAAAATCTTATCAAGTTGAATTTTCTACAAATAAAATGCTAACAACTGAGGTAGGAGCTTCTGCAAGACTTTTATACAACCAGTCTTATATTTCTTATGACGTAACTAGAAATTTATTAGGAACTAATTTAACAGCTAATAGAATAAATGCATATTTTCACTTCCCTATACCTTTAGGTAAAATTACAGATTGGATTTTAATGAAAAATAATAAGAAACCTTTTTTTGATGGTGTAGTTAATGATTTTAATTTGTATTTTGGTTTTTCTTTTACTCATGATTTTATCAATTACAGATACAATACAGCAGCTTTTACATTTGGTATAGAGCTGCAGGTATTAAAACAATGGAAATTTAGAATAGCAACTACTAGTGCCAATGAGAATGCTTACAGATATATAAAATCCTATGCTGAGAAGGAAAATCAAACTTGGGTAAATCCTTTCTGGGATATTATAGATTCATTTAATTTCTCTGATGCCAAAAAGAGAACGGCAAGTTTATTTAAGTTAAAATCAATAGAGGCTAGTATATGGCATGAATTGGATGGATGGCAGATTCAGGCTACTTTTGCTGTCAGACCTTCTACACTGCCTTCTGATATTACTTCTGGTTCAGTAAAAGGTGTTTACTGGAATAAAGAGTTTTGGATTGAGTTTACTCTTACAGACTTTCCTACTGTTGGTTTGCCTAAGAGAGAGTACGATCTTAATAGTACTATTACTGATTTGAAAGATAATGCTGCTAGGACACAATAATGATATATTAATATTGATTCGATATAGAGAGTTATTTTTTATGAAGAAAGTTTTTATTATAATGTTATGTTTAAGTACTTTCATTTTTTCTCAAGAAAATGAGAATCATATATTTACTAATGATAATATATATACTAACTATACTAATGAAATTGTAAACAGCGATTACGATATTAATTATACTAATGAAGTAGAAGTTAATTATAATTCAGAGATAAAATATAGTAGTTTATATGAAGCTATAGATAATTATGATGCAGAATATATAAGAACAGTTATAAGCAATGAGAATATAAATATTAACTCAAAACTTCCAGATGACTATCCAAATAATTTAGGAGGAGCCACTCTTTTACTTTATTCTATATATAAAAATGCCGGAGAAATAACTAAAATTTTAGTGGATAATGGTGCTAATTTAAAAGCTAGAGATTTTAAAACTTGGAATAGTATTATGTATGCTGCAGCTTTTTCTGATTTGAATACTATGGCATTATTAGCTGAAAAAGACAGTACTTTACTTGATACTAAAACAGAATTTAATGTAACACCTTTGCATATAGCTTGTGATTATAATAATCTTGATACTGTAATGTATTTATGTACTAATTCTAATATAGATATTAATGCTAGAGATATAGACGGATGGACAGCTCTTTATCATGCAGCACATTCTAAAAGTATGGAAACTTATAATTTATTAATAATACTTGGAGCGGATACTAATATTGCTGATAATAATAATGTACTTCCTGAAACGGTACTTACTAGAAAAATTGAGAATGAAGTTAATGAATTAAGAGATATTGATATTGAATTATTTAAAGCTATAGAAAAAGATGATTCTAGAAATATTAGGGCTTTAATAAATAGGGGAGCAAATATTAATGCTAAAGATGGATACGGATTAAGTGCTTTACATTTGGCCATAAAAAATAATAGCATTAGGTCTGTTAATGTACTTTTAGCAAATAAAAATATAGATTTAGAATCAAAACTTCCTGAAGGTTATTTTACTCATTTGGGAGATGACTCTGAAGATGCGGTTTATATAGGAAATGCAACTCCTCTTATTTATGCCATATTTAAAAGTAAAGGCGATTCAAGAATAGTTAATGAACTTATAAGAAAAGGTGCGAATGTGAATGCCACAGATGAAGAAGGCTGGTCTACATTCTTATATGCTGCTGCTTTTGGAAATAGTTCTATGCTTAGAAATATTCTATCAAAAAATAAAAATCTTATTAACAGTAAAACGAAAGATAATGTTACACCTCTTCATATGGCTGTTGTTTATGATAATTTAGACAATATAAAATATTTAGTTAGAAATTTAAAAGTAGATATCAATGCTAAAGATGATGATGGTTGGACTGCTTTATATTATGCTGCTGCCAACAAAAAAAAAGAAGCCTATAACTTACTTTTAAGATTGGGTGCTGACAAAAATATAGCTAATAATGATGGATTAAAGCCTGCTGATGTTTTACAGTAAATTATCAATTTTGTTATATTGCATTAATTAATTATTATTATATAATTTTGTAATTATGTTTACTAGGGAATTATTTTTATGATTAGAAACGGATTTTTATCTATTATATTACTTTTTACTATTAGTTTTAATATATTTGCATTGACTCAAAAAGAGCAGGAATTTTTTAATGCTATAAAAGAAAATAAATATGAATCACAATTAAAAAATCTTTTAAGATATAAAATGGATTTGAATGCTACAAATGAAAAAGGATTAACTCCTCTTTTGTATGCTATTGAATGCGGTAATGAAAAAGCGGTGAGAGTATTGCTTGAATATAGCGATGTTAATATTGAAGCTAAACTTCCTGATGATTTTGCAGATTACCCATATATAAATAAAGTTGAAGGCGATAGCTTTAATATAGGAGGGGCTACTCCTTTAATGTTTGCTATATTTAAAAGTAATCCAAGAATAGTTAAACAGTTAATAGATAAAAATGCTGATGTTAAAGCTAGGGATAATGAAGGAAGTTCTGTATTTTTATATGCATGCGGTTTTGGTAATGGCAATATTATAAGAATGCTTCTTGTAAAAGACAGAAACTTAGTTAATGATAAAACTCCTAATGCTGATATTAATGGACTTCATTATGCTGCTTCTCTCAATAATTTAGACACTATTAATTTTTTAGTTAAAAATGTTAATATGAATATAAATGACAGAGATTCAAACGGATGCACTGCTTTATATTATGCTGCTTATCATGGAAAAAAAGAGGCTTACAATCTTCTTATTAAACTTGGTGCTAATAAAGATATAGGAGATAATTACGGAGTAAAGCCTGAATATATTTTATCCGGAGGAAGTTCAGCTGTTGATTTAGGTGCTGATATTAATGGAGAAAATAATAATTCATTTACAAATACTTATGAAGAAAATATGTATATTATTAGAACTATTCAAGAATCAGATACTAATGCTTTAAGAAATATAATGATGTATTCTAACTTTAATATGAACTCTGTAATTATAGCTTATGAAACTCCTCTTACTTATGCTATACATCTTGGTAAAGATAATATGGTTAATGAACTTTTAAAATATAGAATTGATAATACAAATATTATTAATATAGAAACTAGTTTTATACCAAGAGATGATTTATATTTTAATGAAAGCAGAGCAGAGTTCACAGGTTATGTATATTTGTATAATGCAAGCCCTTTGCAGTATGCTATATTTAAAGGCAATACTAATATTATAAATACTCTTTTGAGATATGGAGCTGATATAAATAGAAAAGATAGTTTAGGAAATAATGCTTTGATGTATGCAGCGAGTTATGGAAATGCAGAAACTATTGATACGCTTTTAAATTACAGCAGTAATTCTTATAGAGTTGTTGATATATATGGGGATACTCCTTTACATAATGCAGCATTATTAGGAAATACTAATACTCTGACTGCACTTATGAATAGAACTCCTATCAATATAAATGCACAAAATATTGATGGTAATACTCCTTTGCATTTGGCAGTGAAAAATCATAATAGTAATACATATAGATTTTTATTATTAAAAGGGGCTAATTATACTATAAAAAATTATGATGGAAAAACTGCTTCTGATTTACTTTATGGTGATGGTGTTGAGAGTATAGAGAGTATTATAAGTAATAGTATAAATACAAATAATAGCATTACTAATGAGATCATAACTAATAACATTATAACAAATGATATTAATATAAATGATATTAATATAAATGATATTAATATAAATGATATTAATATAAATGATGGTTCTTATAGTAATTTTTATACTAATGAAAAATTAAATAATAGCAAAGCAAATAATGATTTATATGGAAATACTAATTTTAATAGTATGAATGATACAAATAATAATACTATATTAACAAATTCATATTATGATATGCAGTATAATGATAGCATGCTTGATGAAGTAAAAGTACTGCAGGTTAATAATTTTGCTGATGATTTAATATATGAGTATAGCGATGATAAAACCTTTGATGATGAGAATGATGATTATGTAGAGCCTGATGCAGATGATGATTATTCTCATATATATGAAACTAGCAAGCCTTTATTCGATGCTATATATAATGGCAATATTGAGGATATTTTAAAATCTATTTCAAATGGTATAGATATAAATTCAAGAAATGAAGAAGGATTTACTCCTTTACTTTATGCTATTAATTATGATCAATTAGAAGCTATGAAAGCACTTTTAAGCTATAGTAATGTTATAGATATAGAAATGCCTCTTAATAATTATACAAATGTTTATTCTGTGAAAGGTCAAAATTTCAGCGGAGAAGTATTATTTAATGGTACAACTCCTTTGCAATATGCGATATTTAAAGGCAATACTAATGCAGTAAACTTGCTTATAGAAAGCGGTTCTGATATGAGAAAAAAAGATTATAATGGTTATTGCAGTTTATTTTATGCTTCAGCTTTTTCTACTCCTGACATGATACATTTTTTACTTTCAAAAGATTCTAGTTTAACTAAAGAAAAATCTTTAAGCGGAAGAACCGTTATGCATTTTGCTGCTATGTATGGTAATGACAATGCTATATCATATTATTTATCTAATACTTTTTTAAGTATTAATGCTCAGGATAATGACGGAAATACTCCTTTACATTATGCTAATGAAAAAGGATATGCAACTACTATAGAACTTCTTATAAAAAGCGGAGCAAAAACTGATATAAAAAATAATGCAGGATTAATAGCTTCAGATTTATTAAAAAAATAAATGTATAAAATGTATATCAAAACTCTTATTCTAATTAATCATATTTAATTAAAGATAATATAACTATGAATTAATTATATTGTGAAATTGAAATATAATCAAAATTATTATATACTATATAGTACTATATTATAATAGATATTGAATATTTTAATTAGGAGTTATTTTATGAAACCAGAAAAAAGTAATCTTTTTACACCTTTGAAAATAGGTAGTCTTGAAATAAAAAACCGTATAATAATGCCTCCTATGGATATGTATTGCTCAAATGACGGAGAAGTTACCGATTTCCATGTTCTTCATTATGTTACCAGAGCTGTAGGAGGAGTAGGATTGGTTATAGTTGAAGCCAGCGGAGTGAACGGTCCTGCCAGTTCCATAACTGACGGAGACTTAGCTATATGGGATGACAAGTTTATAAGCGGATTAAAAAGAATTTCTGAGGCTGTGCATTCTCAAGGAGCTAAAGTTGGAATACAGCTTGTGCATGCTGGAAGAAAATGCGAATCTGCTAAAACTGATAAAATTTATGCTCCAAGTCCTATACCTTTTAATGATAAGTACAGAACTCCGGTAGAGATGACCAAAGAGAATATATCTGATACAGTTGAAGCTTTTGGAAAAGCATTTGAAAGAGTTAAAAAAGCAGGTTTTGATATGGTGGAAGTACATGCTGCTCATGGTTATTTAATATCTACTTTCTTATCTCCGTTATCAAATCAAAGAAAAGATGAATACGGAGAAAACAGAGTTAAGATTTTGGAAGAAGTGCTAAGAAAAGGAAGAGAGGTATTGGGTAAAGATTTCCCTATTCAAATCAGAATATCTTCTTATGATTGGAAAGAAGGCGGAAACACAGTAAAAGATTTTGTAGATATGTTAAAGCCATTAGAAGCAGAAGGTTTATTTGATTCTATCAATGTTAGTACAGGTGCTGTTACTGCAGACGGAAAAATCATTCCTTATGAAGGATATCAAATTCCATTCTGCCGTGAATTAAAACAATATATGAAAGTTCCTTGCATTGGCGGAGGATTAATAACTGATCCTAAAATGGCTAATATGATAGTAAGAAATGGAGCTGCTGATGCTGTATATATTGGAAGAGAATTATTAAGAAATCCATATTGGGCATTACAGGCTGCTAGAACTTTAGGTATTGATGTGCCATTCCCTAAACAATATGAACAAGCTAAGAGATAATAATCATTAATATTTTTTATTTAATTTAAGGTCTGATTATGTTTAGGCATAGTCAGACTTTTTTATTTGTATGATTATTAAATTTAATAGTTGATATATTTTTATTTAGTAATAGAATTGTAAATTATGAAATCTTTATTTATTATCATATTTATAAGCCTCTGCTGTAATATTATTTATTCATTTACTCAAAAAGAAAATGATTTAATTATGGCAGCTGAAAAATCTGATATTATGTCAATTAGAAATATACTTAATAAAAAAGATGTTAATATTAATGTTCAAGACAGATATGGTGTTACTCCTTTGATGCATGCCGTATTTAATAAAGATATTTATATATTAGAGTTGTTACTAAAAAACAATGCCAATCCTAATATGCAAAATGACAGCGGAAAAACTGCTTTAATATATGCAAGCAGTACTTGTGATTTTGATATGATACAAATGCTTATATGGTACAAGGCTGATGTTAATCTTACAGATAATTATAAATCTACACCATTGATGTATGCTTCAAGCAGAGATGTAAATATTATAAAATTGCTTGCTGAATCAGGTGCAAATATGAATGCGCAGAATTTAGATGGTAAAACAGCTTTAATGTATAATATTTTAAATAAGGCCAATGCTGATATGGTTAAAACTTTTATAGATTTGGGTACTGATGTTAATATTCAAGATATTCATGGTTATAGTGCTTTGATGTATGCGGCTATATTGGATTATAGAGAATTGGTTGAAATATTGATAGAAAATGGTGCTGATGTAAACAAAAGAAATAATTATAATAAAACAGCTTTAACTATGTCTGAAGAGAATAAAAATTATAAAATGGCTGAAATTTTAATTAAATATGGTGCTGTAAGATAATAATATATTTGTTTAAATTGATAATCATTTGTTTTTTTATAATTTGACAAAATATAGTTTTTATGATATAATATAAAAATAGATTTAGGAGTAAACTCTAAACTCTAAACTCTAAACTCTAAACTCTAAACTCTAAACTCTAAACTCTAAACTCTAAACTCTAAACTCTAAACTCTAAACTCTAAACTCTAAACTCTAAACTCTAAACTCTAAACTC
>NZ_CALXYQ010000044.1 GCF_944393015.1 uncultured Brachyspira sp. | reverse complement strand
CAACTACTTTAGGAAGAGACTTAGCTCCTAGAGTATCTTCAAGAATCTCTACAGGACTTACTGCTGACTGTACAAAATTAGATATAGATGATGAAACTAAAGTTTTCGGAATGACAAGACCTGCATTCGGCGGAAACTTGATGGCTACTATTGTTTGTCCAGACCACAGACCTCAAATGGCTACTGTAAGACCTGGCGTAATGCAAAAATTAGCTAAAGAAGAAGGTAAAAAAGGTGAAGTTGAAGTATTACCTTTAACTATAGATACTTCTAAAATGAAAGTTAAAATCTTAGATGTTGTAAAAGAAACTACTAAGAAAGTTGATATTACAGAAGCTAAGATATTGGTATCTGGTGGTAGAGGTGTAGGTTCTAAAGAAAACTTCAAGAATCTTGAGGCTGTAGCTTCTAAAATCGGTGCTATCGTTTCTGGTTCAAGAGCTGCTGTAGATGCTGGATACATAGAGCAGGCTAGACAAGTAGGTCAAACAGGTAAAACAGTAAGACCTAATATATACTTCGCTTGCGGTATTTCTGGTGCTATTCAGCACATGGCTGGTATGGAAGAATCTGAATACATTATTGCTATAAACAAAGATAAAGATGCTCCAATGTTTGGAATCGCTGATTTGGGTATAGTAGGTGATGTTAACAAAGTACTTCCTCTATTAGCTGAAGAATTGGCAAAAGCTATAGAAGCTAAAAAAGCTAATTAATTTAAGCTTTTAATATAAAACAAAGCCGATGGATAAAATATTTTATCTGTCGGCTTTTTGTTATATAAAGTGTGATTATATATTTTATTTTACACAATCCATAAAAACTTCAATAAAACAATTTCTTTTGATGTAATAATTCTAATCTTAAAATATATTTTTATTTTTAATTAAACATTATTTTATACGATAATATATCAAATAATTACTATAAAAAAATTAAGGAATAATGTATGAGAAAAGATGAGCATATATCAAAAGTACTTATATCTGAAGAAGATATAAATAAGAAAGTTAAAGAATTAGCAGAGCAAATCTCTAATGATCTTAAAGATAAAGAAAACATACCATGCATAATAGGACTTTTAAAAGGTTCTTTTATATTCATTGCTGATTTATCAAGACATATTGATGTACCTGTGGAAATTGATTTTATGATAGTATCTAGTTATGGAAACAATAAGATAGGTTCTGAAATTAAAATACTCAAAGATGTTGATATACCTCTCACAGGAAGAGATGTTATTATAGTAGAAGATATAATAGACACAGGTTATACTTTAGAGAAAATATGCGAAGTATTAAAGACAAGAAATGTTGCTTCTCTCAAAATATGCACACTTTTAAATAAACCTTCAAGAAGAAAAGTTGATATAAAGATAGATTATAATGGTTTTGATATAGAGGATGAATTTGTTGTAGGATATGGAATTGACTATGCTCAAAAATACAGAAATCTTCCATACATTGGAGTAGTTGAATAAAACTAGATTATTAATCTATTCACCGCACGCTAAGAAGATTCATAATTATAATGAATTTATAATTTTTACTTTATTATATATACTGAAAATTTTTAACTTTGTCAACTGATGCACAAAAAAGTAGCTATATCCTCGACAAGCTTGGATACGCTTTGCGAAAACGCAATTGCTAGAACTTTATATTAAAAACATGCCTATTAAATATAGGATATAGCCTAAAAATGCAGTCTTTTTGGTTCTCGCCGCAGGCGTACTTCGTATGTGCCAACAAAATAACTGGGGGTGTGGGGGCAAAGCCACCACAAACAATAAAATTGAAAAAACTAAAATTGACAAAATATATTTGTTTAGGTATATAATAGAAAATTAACCGTGCGTTGAGTAGATTGCAAATTTAAAAAAACTTGGGTGGGTGCCAAAAAATATAATCTAAGTTTTAAAATCTTAATAAAGTTTTAATCAAAAATAAGTTATAAAGTCTTAAAGGGCGGGACTCTAAATAAATTTCAAAAACTAAATTATTTAAAATATATTTTATATAAATAAAAAATTTTAAAATTAATTTATAATATTTAATCACTCTAATTAATCTTATTAAAAATAGTATATTCTCTGCTAATATAAAATATTAGTAGTATTATATAAATTTATGATATAAATATATATTTATTTCTTTTGCTAGTTTTTTAATTTAAACTTAATTATTGTTTTATGTTATTTATTTGTTAAAAAATGTTACAATATTATCAAATATTAATACCTGCAATACCTGAATTAAAAAAATAATCTATATAATTATTTTATGTATTTTGCTTGATTTTTTTAAAAATATTGATAAACTAATAAAATAGTGTTTTTGGAGAAAATTTTTAAAATTTCTATAAATCAATTTATAAAAAAGTCAAGGAGTTATTATGGCTGAAGAGAAAAAATTAGACTCCCTTCTTGAACGCATATATCAAGACGGTGTTGAAAAATCCAACAAAAAAGCTGATGAAATAATCTCAAATGCTAAAAGCGAAGCTGACAGAATTATAAAAGAGGCAGAAGCAAAATCAGAAGAAATTATTAAAGAGGCAGAAAGAAAGTCAGAGGAGCTAAAGAAAAATACAATAACAGATGTTCGTATGGCAGGCGAGCAGTCAATCAGTGCTTTAAAACAAAGAATCAAGGATTTAGTAACTGCTAAAGTATTAGAAGACGGACTTAAAGGTGCTTTTGCAGACACTTCATTCTTAAAAGATTTAATTCTTGAAGTAGTAAAAAAATGGGATATCGCTTCAAGTAATTCAGATGTAACAGTATATTTCCCAGAATCAAAGAAAGCTGATATAGATGCATCTTTCGAGAAATCTATAAAAAGTGCTATAAATAACGCTACTATTAATTTTGATAAGAAATTATCTAACGGTTTCAAAATCGTTCCTGAAGGCGGAAATTATCAACTTCAATTTACAGATGAAGATTTCGTAGAGTTCTTCAGTGATTATATCAAAGCAAAAACGGAAGAAGTAATATTTACTAAATAAGAGGAGTGAGTATGGGATCATATTATTATCTTATCTCAGGTCTTCCCGAAGTTAAACTTTCTGACGCTAAGGCTAAGTATGATATTAATGAAATTACTCAAAGCATATTATCTAGTTTAAGTGCTAAAGATGCTAAATTTTTCAAGTATTTAATTTATCAAAATGATAATAAAAATTTAGTAAGTGCTATAGCAAAACAAAAGGGATTATTTACTCCTTATATAGAACATATAGAACCATCAATATTCAGCAAAGAAGAAATGCAGAAATATTCAAGCATATCAAATTTACCATTATATATGAGCAAATTTTTAGAAGACAGTAAGAATGTTGAATGGGAAAATGCAAGACATATAGAAAATACTCTTTTAAATTTGTATTATGAAGAGATGATACAAAGCGGTAATTCATTTATAAAAAATTATGCTTTATTTATGAGAGATATGAAGAACGTTCTTGCTGCTTTAAATGGAAGAGCTTTAGGTTTCAGCAGTGATGAGATAGCAAAAGAACTTATAGGAGATTATTCTTTGATATCTGCATTAACAAAATCTACAGCTTCAGATTTTGGAGTAGGCAGAGAGATACCATACATTAATACTATTGTTGAAACATTCAATTCATCAGATAAAGCAGATCCATATAATATGGAAAATATAGAGTGTTCTTTAGTAAGAGAATTTTTAGAGAAACTTACATCTATAAAATCTTTCACAACAGATAATGTTTTTGCTTATTATATAAATCTTACTTATGCTGTTAGTATAAATGGAAGAAACGAAGAGGAAGGTAAAAAACATTTGGAGACGCTAATAGGTTCATTAAAAGAAAAAGCGTCTGCTATGTAATGTATGTATAATTAATTAGGAGATAGAAATGACTAAAGGTAAAGTAACTGCTATTATATCAAACCTAATTTCAATAGAGGTAGACGGTCCTGTTTCACAAAACGAGATATGTTATGTATCTTGCGGTAATGCGAAACTTATGGCTGAGGTTATTAAAATATCAGGTACTAGTGCTAGTGCTCAGGTATTTGAATCTACTAGGGGTGTAAAATTAGGTGATGCCGTAGAGTTTACTGGTTCAATGTTAGAGATTGAATTAGGACCTGGACTTTTAGGTAAAAACTTTGACGGACTTCAAAATGACCTTGACAAATTACAAGGTGTATTCTTAGAAAGAGGTAAATATAATGATCTTTCTGAAGATAAAGAATCAACTTATGACTTTACTCCAATTGCTAAAGTAGGAGAGGAAGTACAAGCTGGAGATTGGATTGGTGCTGTTAAAGAAGGTTGGATTGACCATAAAATAATGGTTCCTTTCAAATTTGAAGGCAAAGGTGTTGTTGAAAGCGTTGCTTCAGCAGGCACTTATCATTTACAAGATACACTAGCTGTAATCAAATCAGCTAATGGTGAAAAAGTAAATGTAACAATGATACAAACTTGGCCTGTAAAACTTACTATTAAAGCTTATAAAGAAAAGCCAAGACCTTTCAAACTATTAGAAACAGGTGTAAGAACTATAGATACATTTAACCCAATTACTGAAGGCGGTACAGGATTTATTCCGGGACCATTCGGAGCAGGTAAAACAGTATTACAGCACGCTTTAGCTACTAACGCAAACGCTGACTTGATCATAATGACAGCTTGCGGTGAGAGAGCTAATGAGGTAGTAGAAATATTTACAGAATTCCCAGAACTTATAGACCCTAGAACAGGAAGAAGTTTGATGGAAAGAACAACAATCATCTGTAACACTTCTAACATGCCGGTTGCTGCCCGTGAAGCTTCAGTTTATGTAGGTATGACTATAGCTGAATATTACAGATCAATGGGACTTAAAGTTCTTCTTCTTGCTGACTCTACTTCTCGTTGGGCACAGGCTTTGAGAGAGATGTCTAACAGACTTGAGGAATTACCAGGACCAGATGCATTCCCTATCGACTTGCCAGCTATTATTTCTAGTTTCTATGCTAGAGCAGGTTTCGTATACTTAAATAACGGAGAAACAGGTTCTATTACATTCATAGGTACAGTATCTCCTGCAGGCGGTAACTTGAAAGAGCCAGTAACAGAATCTACTCGTAAAGCTGCTAGATGTTTCTACGCTTTATCACAGAAACGTGCTGACAGTAAGAGATATCCTGCTGTTGACCCATTAGATTCTTATTCTAAATATATTGAATATCCAGAGTTCATAGAATTCTCAGATACTAATATAGAAAAAGGCTGGGCTGATAAAGTAACTAAAGCAAAAGATATTGCTAGAAGAGGACAGGAAGCTAATGACCAAATAAGCATTCTTGGTGACGACGCAGTACCTCTTGAATACCATCAGCGTTTATGGAAAGCAGAACTTATAGACTTCGTTATCTTACAGCAAGACGCTTTCGATAAAGTAGATAAGAACTGTCCTATAGAAAGACAAAAAGAATTATTAAATCAAGTTATGAAAGTTGTAGAAGCTGATTACAGATTTGATGATTACAGCGAAGTAGGTACTTATTTCAAAAGACTTATTAACGCATTCAAACAGATGAACTATTCTGTATATCAGTCTGATGATCACAAAAAATACACAGCTGAGATGGAATCAATATTTGCTGAAAGGAGTATAACACATGCCTAAAGCATTTCAAAAAGTATATACAAAATTAGTACAGATCACTAAAGCAACTGTATCATTAAGAGCAGAAAATGTTGGTAACGATGAGATGGCTCTAGTAGCCGGCAGACCTGCTCAGGTTGTAAAAATGATTGGAGATATTGTTACACTTCAGGTTTTCCAAGGTACTGAAGGTATACCTACTAACGCTGAAGTTGTATTCTTAGGCAGACCTCCTAGACTTAAAGTAAGCGAACTTCTTGCAGGAAGATTCTTCAATGCTTATGGTGAGCCTATTGACGGAGGTGCAGAAATTGAAGGTAAGGAAGTAGAAATCGGAGGACCTTCTGTAAACCCTGTTAGAAGAAAACAGCCTTCCGAACTTATCGCTACTGGTATTGCTGGAATCGACCTTAACAATACTCTTGTTACAGGACAGAAAATACCATTCTTCGCAGACCCAGACCAGCCTTATAACGCAGTACTTGCACAGGTTGCTTTGAGAGCTGAAGCTGATAAGATCATTCTTGGAGGTATGGGACTTTCTAACGATGACTACTTATCATTCAAAAATACATTCACTGAAGCTGGAGCATTAGATAAAATTATATGTTTCATCAATACTACTGATGACCCTCCAGTAGAAAGACTTTTGATACCTGATATGGCTTGTACAGCTGCTGAATATTTCGCAGTTGAGCATAAGCAGAAAGTTCTTGTTCTTCTTACAGACATGACGCTTTATGCTGACGCTTTGGCTATCGTATCTAACAAGATGGACCAAATTCCTTCTAAAGACTCTATGCCAGGTTCTTTATATTCAGACCTTGCTAAAATATATGAGAAAGCAGCTCAGTTCCCAGACGGCGGATCTATTACTATTATTGCTGTTACTACTCTTAACGAAGGTGATATTACTCATGCGGTACCAGACAACACTGGTTACATCACTGAAGGTCAGCTTTATTTAAGACGTGACTCTGATATAGGTAAAACAATCATTGACCCATTCAGAAGTCTTTCACGTTTGAAACAGTTGGTTATAGGTAAGAAAACTAGAGAAGATCACCCTGCTGTAATGAACACTTTAGTACGTCTTTATTCAGATGCTGCTAATGCTAAAATGAAAAAAGAAAACGGATTCGACTTGACTGAGTACGATGAAAGATGTTTGAAATATGCTGCTGAATATTCTGAAAGATTATTAGCAATAGACATTAACATAAAAATTGATGAGATGTTAGAAACTGGTTGGGAATTGATGGGTAAATACTTCAGTAAAGCAGAAGTAGGTGTAAAAGAATCACTTGTAGAAAAATATGGTAAATGGACTAACAACTAATTTTTAATAAAGTAGGTACAAAATATGGCATTAAAGTTTCAATACAATAAAACGGCTCTTCAAAACCTAAGACGTCAGCTTTCTATACGTGAGAAAGCATTGCCTACTTTAAAAAGTAAAGAGGCAGCTCTTCGTCTTGAGGTGAGAAAGATTACCGCTGAGATTGAATTACTTAAAGAAGAATACCAAAAGTTAGTTAAAGAAAATCAAAACTACAATGGTTTTTGGACTGAATTTCCTGAGATAGTAAAAATCAAAAAAATTAATTCCGAGCTTAAAAATATTGCCGGTGTTAAAGTGAATATACTTTCTAATATAGATTTTGCTATTGAAAATGTCAGCCTCTTTAATATGCCTTCTTGGATAAGACTTGCCATAAGTATGTTTGAACGCCTTATGACTATTCAGGTAAAAATTGAAATGACTGAGGCTAGATTAAATGCTTTGGCTTATGCTAGGAAAAAAACTACTCAGAAAGTTAACCTTTATGAGAAAGTACAGATTCCTGAGTATAAAACAGCTATAATCAAGATTAAAAGGTATATGGAAGACGAGGATAATTTAAGTAAGTCTTCTCAAAAGATAGTAAAAGAAAGAAACAGAGCTAAGGAGGCATCTTTATGATTAGAAAAATGAAGAAACTCTCTCTCTTTGTCTTTCATGAGGATAGGGAAAAAACTTTAAGCGATTTGGCATCACTTGGACTTGTGCATATTGAAATTGCTAATGGTGTTTCATCTGAAAATATAGAAAATATTTCAAGTAAGAAAAATGATGCTTTAAGAGCTAAAAATATTATTAATAATGCTTTGGCTGATGCTAAAAAAGCTAAAAAAGATGTTTCTAATGTAAAAGCTGATAATTTATCAAAAAAAGCTAATGAAGTTATAGAAAATGTTATATCTACTTCTCAGGCTTCTGATAAATTGAAAGCTGAAAGAGATATGCTTAAAAAAGAATTATCTGTTATAGCTCCTTTCGGGGATTTTAGTTTTGATAAAGTTAATGGCTTAAAAGAAAAAACAGGCTATAATATTCTATTCTACAGTGCAAATGCTAAAGAGTATAATGACTATAATTTCTCTGAAGTTAAGGATATATTTACTTATTCTATCAAAGAGGAAGCTGGAAAAGTTTATTTTGTTGCTTTCAAAAAAGACGGCAGTGAAGAGACTATTCCTTTCGATATAGTTAATATGCCTTCTCATTCTTATAGCGAAATAAATGAGAAAATAGCTAAGCTTGATAAAGAAATAGAAAATAATGATACTGAGATTATAAAAAATCAGGTATTTATAGAAGCTATTAATAAAGAAATAGATAATCTTAATATATCTAATCATTTTGAAGAAGCTAAAGAAAGCTTTATAGCTAGCGAAGGCACTGAAGGAAAAATCCTTTATGTAGAGGCTTATGTTCCTAAAGATAAAGAAAGCGAAGTTAAGTCTGTACTAGACAGCAAGAAAATAGCTTATATAATGGAAGATCCTTCAAGAGATGATAGAGTTCCTGTTGAGCTTAAAAATAATAAGTATTCAGGTGCTTATGAGCTTATTACAAAATTATTCCAATTACCGAATTATTTCGAGATAGATTTAACTCCTATGATAGCAGTTTTCTATCCGTTATTCTTCGCTTATTGTTTCGGTGATTCAGGTTATGGTATAGTATTAACTATAGTAGCTTTAATAGGCTTATTTACAGTATTAAAAGGACAATTAAGAGGAGTAGGCATACTTGCTTTAACATTAGGTATATGTACTACTATTATGGGTGTTATAAACGGAGGAAGTTTCTTTGGTGTAAGCATACCTTCAAATACTCAAATACCTATATTTGCCACTTTAAGTAAGTATTTAATAATTACAGACTTAAAAGAAAATTGGTTCTTAACTCCATTTAATACAGCATTACTTATAGGCGTACTTCATATATGTTTCGCTTTATTGGTAGGCGTTATAGACAGAATTAAAACTAGCCCTATAGGCGATATACTTGGTGCTATAGGTAAACTTCTATTCATACCGGGACTTGTTTTATGGTTCTTGGGCGATATGCAGAAAATGGAAGTTATAAAACAATTCAGCACTGTATATTATGCTTTAATAGCTGTTGGTTTGGTATTCTTAGTAATACTTTCTAATGTTGGTAAGAAGCCTGATGTATTAAACTCTATACTTGGAGTTTATTTTGCGGCAACTGGTATAATGGGTGATACACTTTCTTATATACGTTTGTTTGCTTTAGGTGCATCCGGTTCTATATTGGCATTGGTAATAAATCAGATAGGTATGAGTTTCAAAGCTATTCCTGGTGTTGGTGTAGTGATAATGGTTGTATTCCTTGTAGTAGGTCATATTGCCATCTTCTTACTAAACATACTTGGTGCTTTGGTACACCCTTTGAGATTAACATTTGTAGAGTTCTACAATAACGTTGGTTTTGAAGGCGGCGGAAAAGAGTATAAGCCTCTCAAAAAAGCGGCTTAATTAGTTTATATAAAAAATAATTAAAAAGAAAATAATCTAAAAAAGGAGATTTTATTATGGGTTTTACAATGAACACAGCACTTTTATTAGGATATTTAGGTGCAGGATTAATGGTAGGTATGTCTGGTATTGGTAGTGCAGTTGGTACTTCTATTTCTGCTATGACTACAGTTGGTGCTTTAAAGAAAAACAAAGATGCTTTCGGTAGCTGTCTTGTTTTAAGTGCCTTACCTGGTACACAAGGTCTTTATGGTTTCGCAGCTTTCTTCATTATGCAGCCTTATCTAACAGCTGACATAAGCATATTCCAAGGTGCTGCTATATTAGGTGCTGGTATCGCTGTTGGTTTAGCTTGTATGGTTTCAGCTATATTCCAAGGTAAAGTTTGTGCTAATGGTGTTGAAGCTATAGGTAATGGTTATGATGTATTTGGTAACACTATCATCGTTGCTGTATTCCCAGAACTTTACGCTATCGTTTCTTTCGCTACAGCATTCTTAATCAGCGGTGTTTTAGGTGCTTAATTAAGTAATTAATAAAAGTGAATAAATAAGAATCCGTAGGAGTGATAACAACTCTTACGGATTTTTTATTGTTTTTAATAGTTTTTTATTTGATTTTTTATGTATTATAATATAAAATATTGTTGTAGGAGATAGGTATGAATATTCAGGAATCTTCTGTATCTAGTAATTCATGGTATATTTTAGGTATTATATTTGTTATATTATTATCAATTATATTTATTATTTTTATTATATATTTAAAAAATAAACATTATATTTCAGAATATTTGTATCATAATAAAAAAAAATATACTACATCTTTTAAAAGATCTATAATAAATTTTTTTCATTCTGTAATTCCATGTATAGTGAAAAAATATCATAGTAATGAAATATATTATAATCTAAACACTAATTGTAAAATTAGGTATATTAATGATAGACTTATATTATTAAGATTTGCATTTAATGATAGTAAACTAAATAATATGAAATCAAATTTTAGATCATCTTATTTGTATTTATTAGAATATTATTTAAAAGATTTATATAAAAATACTGCTTTGAATATATTCTTAAAAAATTACAGCAATGCTTTAAATATAGAATCTAATTTTAATGAAAATAATAATATTCTATTTTGTGTAAAACAAATATATAAGATAGTTAAAGGTAAAAATGATAAGTTTAAGAATATCCCATTTATATATAAAAACTATAGATTTAAAATGATTTTTCTATTTGAGTTATTTTTTATTAGATATTTGATAGGTTCAGAAAATGATAATTATGATAAAATTAATAATTTAATAGATGATTTTATGCTTTCATATAAAGAAGAAATTCTGCTTGCAAAATTTTTACATATATTAAATTCTAATAATATAGAGAATATATATGATAAAGTTAATAATCTTATATCTTCATCTGATAATAAATATTTAAAATATGCATCTAATAATTTATTAAATAATATAAAAATAGTAAGTGATTATTTTTCTTTGCCTGTCTATAATATAGGAGTATTTGCCCTTATGAGTGCAGGAAAATCTACACTTTTTAATGCTTTGTTAGGTATGAAGTTTATACCATCAAGACGTAAGGCTTGTACAGCTAAGATAACTTCTATTAGTGATAATATTAATTTAAATAGTCAAGAAAAATATGGAGGATATTATTCCTCTATTGATGAAAGTTATATTTTTTCAAATAATATAGATGAGCATATCCTTAATAATTGGAATGATGATAATAATATAAATAATGTATTTTTAGAATCTAATATATTTGGTTTAGATAATAAATTATTATTTATATATGATACTCCAGGAGTTAATAATTCAACAAACGAGGAGCATGCTGCTATTACTAAAAGATTTTTAGAAAATAATCTAATTGATTTGTATATTTATATTGTAACACTTAAAAAATTAGAAAGTATTGATAATGATAATTTCTTAAATAATATTTATAAAGTTTATAATAAAAAATCTAAAATCATATTTTTAATAAATATGATCGATGAAGTAAATTTTAATAATGGAGATAGTATAGAAGAAAAAATTAATGAATTTCAACAATATTTAAGTAAAATTGGTTTTACAGATATTATTATTATACCAACCTCATTAAAAGCAGCTGAAATATGCAAAAAAATTATTAATGGATATAAAATAACAATATTTGAAGAAAGTGATTTTATAAATTTTTATAAAAAATTTAAAGATGATAAAATGAATTTACCTTTGTATGTTAAAAATTATAATTTATATATTGATTCAGAACATGTATGTGATGATAATAATGTAAATGTAATAGTTGATAATAAAGAATATCGTATATCTGATATATATAAATTAATAGATAGAACTTCAATTAATTTAATAAAAAACATTATAAGGAGTATTGTAAATGATTGAAATATATATAGAATATAATCCTTTTTCATTAGAGTTTATAATACAGCAAGATGGTAAAGATTTTTATAAAGATTCTAAAATACATAAATATAAACAATCCAGACTTCAAAACTGGGTGGATAAACTTATTCCTGAAATATATAAAGTGATAAAATCAAAGTTCAATTTAGTTTTTAAAGGTACTATATTAGATTATGAAGATATTCAAGAGGAAGCATCAAAATTCAATGAACTGAAAAATAAAGAAATAGTAACATTGTCATATATAGAAATAAGAACAGTAAATGATAGACTTAAAGAATTAAAAGAACTATTTAATTATATGCAGGATACAGCACCTTTTGAAGAATTGAAAACAAAAGATGTAATAAAAAAGTTTGATAAGGCTATAAATAGAGAATTGGAAATAGCTGCTATAGCAACTATAAGTGCTGGGAAATCTACATTAATAAATTCTTTATTAGGAAAGAAGCTGCTTCCAATAAAAGAATCATCATGTACATCAACTATTATAAAGATAAAAGATGTTAAAGGTGTTAAAAATATTACTGCATGTTTTAAGGACAATGACAATAATGTAATAGAAACAATTGGAGATGCTGATTATACTGTTATGGAAAAATTTAATTCCGATAGCAGAGTTTCTTATATTGATGCTGAAGCTGATATAAAATTTATTGAAACTAATGATATGAATGTTGTATTATTAGATACACCTGGACCTGATAATGCTAAAAATGAAAAACATAAAGAGAAAACTTTTTCTGTAATTAAAGAAAAAGAGCCTTTAATTATATATATTTTTAATGCATCAGATTACCGTTCGGATTCGGATAATTTGCTTTTGGAAAGTGTTTCTGAAGTTATGAAAAAAGATGGTAAGCAATTTCAAGATAGATTCATTTTTGTTTTTAATCAAACTGATTTATTTGATATTGAAAATAGAGATTCTATTAAACAAACATATTATGATATTGTTACTTATTTGAAAAATAAGTATGAAATTAATAATCCTAATTTATATTTAATATCCGCCAAAAATGCTATGGCTATAAGGCTTATGAAATATGATAAGAATCATTTTGATGAAGATTTAGAAAGTTCAATACATAAGTATGGCAGACTTACTAATGCATTTGAAGATTTTCATCTTTCAAATAAATATTGTTCTATTAATATAAGCGGTAAAGAAAAAATAAAAAATATGCTTGAAAATGCTTTAGATGATAATGATAAATTATTAATTCATACTGGAGTCCCTGCTCTTGAAATAGGAATAAATAATTATTTAGAAAAATATTCTATGCCTGAAAGAATAAAGAATGCTGTTGATACTTTTATAGGATACATAGAAGAAAAAAAAATTGTTAATAATATAGCCATTGAACTTTCTAATAATAAAAAAGATCTTGAGATTTTTAGAGAGAAAATTTCTTTTGTAGAGAAGCAGATTGAATCAGGAAAAAAAGGGCTTGACTTCAAAGAAAAAATAAAAAAGTTAGATATTTCAGATAAAATAAAGAATGATATGGAGGAATTAAGAGTAAAAATTGGGGAAAGTATTGGTAATGAAGTATGTAGAATTACAGAAGAAGTTACTAATAATAAAGGTATTGGCAGATTTTTTCTTGATATTTATGAGCTTATATTTAATTTAGGACATAAATATTCAAAAAAAGAGAGAAAATATATAGTTGATAAAAAAAGAGGAAAGATTTATGAAGAAAAAATAATGAAGTCATTAAGTGATTTAGCTATAAAATTTAAAATAGATTTAGAACATATTATGACTGATAATATAGAAAAGGTGTCAAATGATATATTTGAAGAATATAAATCACATATTAAATCACTGCTTGAAGAATTAAATATCGATGGTTTTAATTCTAATTTACATCATATTGATGATATATTTAATCAAGAGATTAATAATATGAAAAAAGAATTTGATAAATATGTACTTCCTAAAGAATTTAAATGGTTTGTATTTGTTAGGCTTGAAGATGAATTTAATATTATGGAGTATAATGGAGAAGTATTGGCAAATGTAGTAACTAATATAGAAAAATATTGTGAGGAAGAAAAAGAAAAAATATTAAATGAGGCTGAGAAATTAAAGTCATATTATTTACTTCAGATAGAAAATTTAAACTCTTTATTAAATAAAAAGATGGCAGAGTTAAAAGATATGGTTTCTTCAGAAGTAAATATGCAGGAGCATATTGAAAAAAATAAAAATAGTCAGAAATGGATAAATGATTTTGTGGATAGATTAAATTTTATTATAGAATTATAATAAAGGAGGTATATATGAGTAAATTTGAGCCTAATAATTATTTAAAAGAAAGCGTGGAAAAAAGAGACTTTTTATCTCTTCATAACATATTGTATTCCATACTCAATACAGATAAGTCATTTTCTACTACTTATTTTGATGATACGCTGAAATATATAACAGATAGAATTCCTGATTTTGTAAAAGAAAATGATAGGCAGGAATCTTTTAAAGATAACACAGAGTGGGATTATGATTATTGGATAAGAATAGCGGCAAGTTTAAAAGATAATTTCACTATGGAGAAGGTTGAGCTTTTGAAAAGTATGAGTAAGAAACTATATCCTATTAAAGAAAAAGAATTCAGATTTTCAAAGTATCTACCCATTGCAGTAATATTAGGAGTAATTGCAATGGGGTTATTAGTACTTTTGGCGAAAAAATAAATGAAAAAAAAAATAAATTAAAAATATTAGCCGAAGTTGCTCCTACAGAATTAAAGAAATTAGCAGGAAAAATATTTAATAATAAGGAATAATTATGTCAGAAGAATTATCAAAACAAAATAATGATGTAAATAATAATGGGGATGAAAACAATCTTTTTAAGATTATAGAAAATGTTGATACTATCGTGATGAAAAAGTATTTAGCCAATCTTGTAAATTATGATGTAGTTCCTTTAGATGAAGAAATTGATAAAAAAGAAATCGGAGAATATTTAAGATTTTATAAAATTAATAGTATAGTATTTGAAAATAAAGAGAATAATCAGCTTAAACTTTCATCAGTATTTCACTCTATATATAATACTAATTCTTCTATTATTACACTTGTAAAAAGTAATGGAGTAAAAACTGATTTTTATATAGGAGTAAAAACTTTTTCTGAAACTCTCCATAGTTCTTCTGAGGTACTTGAGAAATCTATAAAAGGTATTTTTTCAGGAACTTCTATAGAAGACATTGACAATGATGAAATGAAACAAATAATTGAGGAGTTATCAAATGAAAATAATATTGTATCCTCCTGTTCTTCAATTTCAGGAGTAAGGAAGATTGATATTGAAGATGATAATAATTCATTTACTCAGGGCATAGAGAAACTTATAGATGCTATGAAAGGCGAGGAGTATAGTATAATTATAATATCTGATCCAATAGTTCAAAATGAAATATATTCTATAAAAAATGATTATGAAATCATTTACAGCCAATTATCAACATTGAAATCTTCTCAGTTAAGTTTTTCTACTAGTGAAAGTGAATCTGTAACTAATACTATTACTAAATCTGTATCAAAAGGTACATCAGAAGCATTGTCAAAATCACACACTACTACAGGATCAGTAAGTATAGGAGGGTATTTTAGTCCTATAAAAGCGGATTTATCTCAGTCTTTTGGTTTATCAATATCAGAATCAAGTTTTGAAAGTAAGCAGGAAGCAGAAGCTGAAGCAAAAGGAAAACAGATTGGAAGCAGTAAAACGGTGCAAATTACATCCGAAAACAAAACAATAACTAATATATTAAAAGAGATAGATAAACAATTAGAGCGTATAAATGAATGTGAAGATGTAGGTGTATGGAGAAGTTCGGCTTATTTTATTTCGGAATATGCTCATACTAATAGGGTTGTCTCAAGTATATATCAGTCTTTAATAAGAGGGGAAGGTTCTTCTGTTGAAACAAGTGCTATAAATTTATGGACTAATGATAATGAAAATAAAAAAGAGGTTTTGAATTATGTATCGAAAATGCATCATCCTATTTTTAGACTTACAGATCAGCCTTCTAATAAATTACCTCTAGTTTCTCCGGCAGTTGTTGTCAGCAGTTTAGAAATGTCTATACAATCAGGATTTCCTCAAAGAAGTGTGGCAGGTATCCCTGTTATTAGATATACTCCTTTTTCAAGAGAAATACTTTCTTATGATAAGATGGATAATTCAAATACTATTAATTTAGGAAAAATATTCCATTTAGGAGAAGAAGAAAACACTGAAGTTAATCTTAATATACAAAGTTTAGCATCTCATACATTTATAACAGGTTCAACAGGTTCTGGAAAGAGTAATACAATTTATAAAATGATAAAAGGACTTGCAGATAAAAATATTAATTTTCTTGTAATAGAACCTGCTAAGGGTGAATATAAAAATGTATTCGGGTATAGAAAAGATGTTTGTGTATTTGGGACTAATCCGGACTATACTGAACTTTTAAGAATTAATCCTTTCAGCTTTAATAAAAGTATTCATGTTCTTGAACATATTGACAGACTTATAGATATATTCAATGTTTGCTGGCCTATGTATGCAGCTATGCCTGCAGTTTTAAAAGAAGCTGTTGAGAAATCTTATATTGATACTGGCTGGGATTTAGATATGTCTGTAAATAAATACGGAGATAACATATTTCCTAATTTCGCAGATGTTTTGAATAATCTCAAAAAAGTTATAGAATTTTCTGATTATTCTCAGGAAGTAAAAAGTAATTATATTGGATCATTGGTTACAAGAGTAAGATCTCTTACTAATGGTATAATAGGGAGAATATTATCATCTAAAGAAATAGATGATAATATATTGTTTGATAAAAATGTTATAATTGATTTAAGCAATGTATATGCAACAGAAACTAAATCAATTATAATGGCTATACTTATAATGAAGCTTTCTGAATACAGAACATCATCTCAAGCAATGAATCAGAAATTAAAACATGTTACTATATTAGAAGAAGCGCATAATATATTAAAAAGAACTTCTACAGAACAAGTTAGTGAGAGTGCTAATTTAGTAGGAAAATCAGTTGAGATGCTTTCAAACTCTATTGCTGAAATGCGTACTTATGGAGAGGGATTTATAATAGCAGATCAGTCTCCAGCTATGGTAGATATGTCAGCTATAAGAAACACTAATACAAAAATTATTTTAAGACTCCCAGAATATTCAGATAGGAAAATGGTAGGAAAAGCAGCTGGACTTAATGATGATAAAATAGAAGAATTGGCTAAACTTCATACAGGTGTTGCGGCAGTTTATCAGAATAATTGGATTGATAGCGTTTTATGTAAAGTTGAACATTATAATATTATTGAAGAAGGAAAATCATATAAGATAGAAGATAAAAATTTTATAAATAATAGAATTAGTAAATCAGATGTGCTTAAATCTTTAATTCAAAAATCATTGAATGAAGATATTGATAATAGTGTTACTGATTATTTAGATGATGTTAATATTGCTGAGTCTGTGAAAATTAATATTAGAGAAGTATTTAATAGTGAAAGATTTGATAATGAAAAACTTCCACAAGTAATATATAATATGTTGAACATCAATGATATATCTATGAATAGTTTGGATATTATAACTTTACATAATGATATTGTTAGAAATATTGAAAATATATATAATGGGCTTGAAAGTAAATATATTTTAGAGGCTGTGAATTTAATTTTTATCCATGCTAGTAATATTAGAAATATTAAAATGGATAAATATAATGAATGGAAGAAAGAATTTTACAAGGGAGTTTAATATGTTTGAAAGAATATCTGATAATTTAGAGGCAAAAAAATTAAATATTGATGAAAGAACTTCTGTGAATGAAATAAAAAATAGTAAAGAAACTTCTAGAGAGATTAGAGATCAATTTGTTAGAAGTCCTGAAGAAACTAAAAAAATAGAAGAAAATAGTCCTTTTTCAAAAGAGATTAATGATAATATTAGAAGCAAAGAAGAATTGGATATATATAAAAATGCTCCATTAAAAGAGGGGGAGGTTAATGGAAAAGCAACTCTTGAAAGAACTGATATAGATTACAAGCAAATAGATGAAGATATTGGGAAGACAAATTTAGAATTAATGAAAGATGGTTATGCCCCTTTAGATAAAAATGGTAATCCTATAGAGCTTCATCATATAGGTCAGAAGTCAGATTATCCTTTAGCAGAGCTAACTAAGCAAGAGCATAGAGGAAAAGAAAATAATACTATTCTTCATGATGTAAAAAAGGAATCTGAAATTGATAGAGATAAATTTAATAAAGAAAGAAGTGATTATTGGAAAGCAAGAGCAGAACAAGTAGAATCACAAATAAAGTCTTAAAAATAAAATTATAGGAGCTAATATATGAACAAATTAAAACAAAAACTTATTGAATTAAATATTTATAAAGATAGAAATGTAACAGATGATGATATTAAAGATTTAGAAACTAAACTTAATTTAAAATTAGATAATTCTATGTATGTTTATTTAAAAGATATATGTTTATTTAGTTATAAAGATAAAGAATTTTTTGGTCTTGGAGTTAAAGGCTATAGAAATATATTAAATACAACTTTAGAAGAAAGAGAATTAAATGATAGTTTTCCAAAAGATTGTTTAGTTTTGCAAAATGTTGGAGTTGATGGACTTTTAGTATTGGTGAATACTAAAGGACAAGTTATAGAATGGACTCCTTCAGGACATAATAAAATAATATCTAATAATTTAGAAGATTTTTTGATTAATGAATTAAAATAATTTTTTATATGAATTTTAAATCCGTATTAGTTTTTAAAAGGCTATTCGGATTTTTTGTTTTTTAATAAAATTTAATAAATTACATAATTGATTTTTTTTTACGTAATGGTAATATATTTTTTATTATAATAAAAATAACTAAACTAAACTAAATTAAAGGAGTAAGTATGAAGAAATATATTGCAGAGCCATTTAGAATTAAAATGGTAGAGCCTATAAGAATGATTTCTAGAGAAGAAAGAGAAAAAAAAATAAAAGAAGCTAATTACAATGTATTTGCTTTGAAAGCTGAAGATGTTTATATTGATTTATTAACTGATTCAGGCACTGGGGCTATGAGCGATAGACAATGGTCTGGAATTATGATGGGCGATGAATCATACTCTGGAAGCAGAAGTTATTTTCATCTTATGGATGTTGCTAAATCTATATTCGGATACAAATATTTTCAGCCTGTTCACCAAGGAAGAGCTGCAGAAAAGGTATTGCTTCCTAATATAATTAAAAAGGGTCAGTATTCTATTTCAAACATGCATTTCGATACAACAAGAGGACATGTTGAATTAGCAGGCGGTATAGTTGTAGACTGTGTTTGTAAAGAGGCATTGGATACAGAGAATTATTTTGATTTCAAAGGTAATATGGATGTAGAAAGACTTGAGAAATTGATAAAAGAGTATAAGCCTGAAAATGTTGGTATTATTATAATGACAATTACTAATAATACTGCAGGAGGTCAGCCTGTATCTATACAAAATATTAAAGAAACTTCTGAAATAGCTAAGAAATATAATATACCTCTTATTATAGATGCTGCAAGATATGCTGAAAACTCTTATTTTGTTAAGCAAAGAGAAAAAGGCTATGAAAATAAATCTATAAGAGAAATAGTAAAAGAAACTTTCCAATATGCTGACGGATTTACTATGAGTGCCAAAAAAGATGCTATAGTTAATATGGGCGGATTAATTGGTATAAAAGAAAATGACGCTTTATTTGAAAAAGTGAAAATATCTACTATTCCTAATGAAGGTTTTGTTTCTTACGGCGGATTATCAGGAAGAGATTTGGAAGGTCTTGCTATTGGTTTGGAAGAGGGATTAGATGTTGATTATTTGCATTATAGAATAGGACAGATTGAATATTTAGGTGATATATTAAGAGAAGCTAAAGTACCATTCCAATATCCTGTTGGAGGACATGCTTTATTTGTAGATGCTAAGAAAATGCTTCCTCATATTCCTTATTATGAGTTTCCAGGACAGGCTTTGGCTATAGAGTTATATAGAGAAGCTGGAATAAGAGGCTGCGATATAGGTTCTTATATGATGGGAAATGATCCTAAAACTGGAAAACAATTAGAAGCTGAATTGGAGTTAACAAGATTGGCTATACCTAGAAGAGTTTATACTCAGGCACATATGGATGTTGTAGCTGAGGCTTTGATATCAATAAGAGATAGGGCTTCTTCTATAAAAGGATATAGAATAACTTGGGAGCCTCCTATATTAAGACATTTTACTTCCAAATTAGAGCCTTTATCTTAATAAAAACTAAGCGGGTTATATATGAAAAAAGAAAGAGAGAATTTCAGCGGTTCTATAGGGTTTATTATAGCTTGTATAGGTTCAGCAGTTGGAATAGGGAACGTTTGGATGTTTCCATGGAGAGTAGGACAATTCGGCGGGGCAATATTTCTTATATTATACTTTTTCTTTGTTATTGCTTTAGGTGTAGTAGGTTTAATAGGCGAGTTTACATTAGGCAGAATGAACAAAACAGGGCCTATAGGTTCTTTTGAAAATGCTTTGAAAACTAAGAATAAAAATTTCGGCGGTATAATAGGAGTTATCCCTATGTTGGGATCACTTGGTATTGCTATAGGTTATTCTGTAGTTGTTGGCTGGATATTAAAATATACTGTAGGTTCTATAGACGGCAGTTTATTTAGAGAAACTAATATTGCAGCATATTTTGGGGAGCTTGTAGGTGATTTTGGAAGCGTACCTTGGCATATTATGGGAATAGTTATTTGTGTTCTCATATTAATAGGAGGAGTATCTAAGGGAATAGAACTTGCTAATATGGTTTTTAATACCTCTATTTTATATATTATTTATGATATTATTAGTGAGGGTATTAACTTTACCTAATATAAAAGATGGAATAGATTATTTATTAGTTCCTGATTGGGAAGTTTTGTCAGATCCAAAAGCTTGGGCTATGGCACTTGGTCAGGCATTATTTTCTCTGTCTTTAGCTGGAAGCGGAATGGTGGTGTACGGTTCATACTTGAAAGATGATATAAATATACCAAAGGCTGCAATTCAAACAGCTATTTTTAGTTCTTTGGGTGCTTTATTATGTGCTTTTGTAGTTATACCTGCTGTATTTGCATTTGGAATAAGTGCTAAAGCAGGTCCGCCTTTAGTATTTATATCAATACCTTTAGTATTTCAGAAAATGCCTTTTGGTTATTTTTTCTCTATACTATTTAATATATCAATATTATTTGCAGCTGTTTCATCTTTAATAAATTTGATGGAATGTCCTATTGAAGCTTTAGAAAATAGATTGAAATTATCAAGAAAGGCTGCTGTTATATCTATTGGTATCATTATGATAGCTGTCGGTATTTTTATAGAAAAAGCTGAGAAAGTAGGATCATGGATGGATTTTGTTTCTGTTTATATTGTTCCTACAGGGGCTATGCTTTCAGGTATAATGACTTTTTGGATTTTCAGAATGAAAACTTTCAGAGAAAATGTAGAAAAGGGTATGGATAAACCTTTGCCTAAGTGGTTTGATTTTATGTCTAAATATGTATTTGTTGGGGTATCTGTTTTGATTTTAATATTAAGCATAACATTAGGCGGATTCTAATGAATATATAATTTATTAATAAGAAGGTTAGGTTATTATGCCTAACCTTCTTATTAATAAAAATTGACAAATAGAATAACTTTGTTAAAATTATTTTTATTTAAAGAGTTTTTTATGAATAAATATTTTTTAGAAGAAGAGCTATATTGGATTAGAAAGCCGAAAGATATATTAATCGATGATAAAAAAATAGAAATATATACAGAACCTAATACTGATTTATGGCAGAGAACATATTATGGTTTTAGAAATGATAATGCTCCAATACTTCAAACAAAAACTAAAGAAAAATATTTTTCATTTATAGTGAAAACTGTATTTGAAAGTAAGCATCGTTTCGATCAATGCGGAGTTTCTATTTATATAGACAGTGAAAATTGGTTTAAGGCTTCTATAGAATATGAGAATGAAAATTATCAGCGTTTAGGAAGTGTAGTTACAAATAATGGTTATTCCGATTGGGCTACTCAGGATATATCAGCTTCTATAAAAGAGATGTACTACAGATTAAGCAGAAGGGAAAGCGATTTTTTAATTGAATACAGCGAAGACGGAATAAATTTCAAACAAATGAGAATATTTCATTTATTTAAAGCTGATGATGAAATACCATTTGGAATATATGCATGCAGTCCTGAAAATTCATCTTTCAAAGCAGTATTTTCAAATATGGAAATAACAGAATGCAAATGGCTTGAACATAAATAATTATTTTATAATAATATTAAGTAATATAAAGGTTTAATAAATTTACAGATGCATACTCTAACTATATAGAATTTTCTATAATGTAAAAAATAGTTTGGAAAAGTAAGTGTAAAATTAACTGTCTATTTTTACAGCTTTTGAATATACTGAAATGATTTCATTTTACAAATCAATACACATTATATAGTTATTATCAACTTTTTTGCCATACATGCCTACATACATATAGTAAAGTTCGTCAAGTACTTTCTCGCATATAATAGGCGTTTGATAAGATGAACTGTTCCGTGCTAAGCATACCGAGCTTGTTGAGGTAGAGCTAGTAGATTGACATAACAAAGAAAATTAATTATACTATATAAAAATACTATTAACGAGGTGATATATGGAGAATAATATCAGTA
>NZ_CALXYQ010000043.1 GCF_944393015.1 uncultured Brachyspira sp. | reverse complement strand
GATAAGAATAAAGCTAAATAAACATCAGCATCTTTTTTATTTAATTTTAATAATTCTTCTCTTGCTTTTTTTAATGCTAAATTTTGATCAACATATAAATATCCAACAGCATAATAATCTTCAACTTTACTATATATACCCCAATTACCCCAGCTTATTAAGAATTCCAGATTTAATGTGGCATAATTAACATTTGATATAAACTCTATAGAATATTTTTTTCTTTCATCATCATTTGCAAATTTCCTATTAAGAAAATCAAAATTCCTTTTTGCATATTCATTATTTTCTCTTAATTTTTTAAGCTTCTCATCAAATTTTGTTTTATCTGCTCTAACACCTTTATAAACATATTTCATATCAAAGAATTCTTTTTGATTATTTGTTTGTGATGTATTGGTTTGAATATTTTGAGTATTGTTGTTTTGTGATTTTTGATTAGTTTGAGTATTTTGTTCTGATTGATTTGTTTCTTTGTTTCCGCCGCATGAAATTACAGCAGTAATTAAAATAAATGCTGCAATTATAGAAATAAAATTTTTCATAATAAACCCTCTGTATGTATTATAGTTTTCGCATTATAAATTAGAATAATTAAAATTTCAATTATGGCATATTGCTATAATAAAAAAAGTGCATACATATATAATGCATGCACTTTTTATTGAAACTTTTATATTTATTATAAATTTTCTATTTCTTGTATACTCAATCCTGTTATTTTACTTATAATATTAATGTCTATATTTTCTTTTTTCATATTTTTAGCTGTTAATATTTGATTTTCTTTAATACCTTCTTTAATGCCTTCTTTAATGCCTTCTTCTTTAGCTTTCTTTATATCTATCTCCATACTTTTATTAAAGAAATATGTATCTACTTCTCGTTTTTTATACTTATCCATTACAGGACTATCATTAACAAAAGTACGGCATTTCTTCTCTACTTCTTCAAATATAGTATTTTCTTTCATTAAAATAGACATATTTTCCCCCTTAAAAAATTTAACCCAAGAAATGAATTCTTTATGTATATTATTTAAATTTTCTATTTTATTAATATCGTTAAAATTGAATTTAGGAAGTTCAACAAAATGTAATTGACAATGATCTGTAAGAATTTTATTATTATTTAATTCTTTTAAAATATAACAGCTATGTACTTTATCTTCATCAGTTAACATAAAATTAGTAATATTAATACTTACGGCAGGTCTTAATTCATCATAAAAAGAACCTCTATTTAAACTAGAACTATAATTATAAGCCCAATAATATAAAGCTCTTTTTATAAAATCTTCATTGCCTCTGGATTGTATTTCTATTAAAACTGTTATTCCTGTTTCTGTAGTAGCTTTTATATCAACAATGCTTTCTTTTTCATCATAATTTTCTGCAATATTGAAAGGATTTAATATTTCTATTTTTTTAAAAGTTTCAAAGTCTAAATCTTTAAATACTGCATTAATAAAATTTAAAGCTATATTTTCATTGCCTGCATGCGAAAACAAATAGCGTACAAAATAATCATTAATTCTATTTAAATTCTCAATGGTAACTGGTTCATTTAATATTTGTTTTAATTTATCCAAATCTTTCATAATATTATTATACAAAAAATAATTATAAAAGTAAAGTTTATAAAATTTGTATATTTTTATCAATAAAAAAGTGCATACATATAATGCATGCACTTTTTATTGAAACTTTTATATTTATTAGTAACTAAGATAAGTTTCTAAATTGTCAGGATTATTTAAATGATGAAGTGCTGCTTTGTCATCTTCTTCCATAACAATATCCATAGCTGTTTTTCCTTCTTTGTTTTTAATGTTATAATCGGCACCCATATTTATAATAACTCCTAACATACCATAACTTCCAACAACATTTTGTACGGCAACTATTAATGGAGTATCTCCGTTATCATTTTTTTTATTTACATCAGCACCGTTTTTTATCATATAGTAACAAAGATCTGTTCCAAACCAAACTTCACGTGCTAAATATGTTAAAGGAGTATCTCCTGTTGCTGAACATATAGCATTTAAATCAGGCTTCAAATCAATAATATCTTTAGCTAAACCAATATTACGATACTTCATTGCTATTATTAAAGGAGTATATCCGTATCCATCTTCTAAATTTATATCAGCACCTTTCTCTACTAGAAATTTAACCATCTCTTTATCATTTCTAGCAGCAGCTAAACCAAGAGGCGTAATTTTATCATATTGTTTATTCAAATCAGTATCATCTTTTACAAGTTTTTCTAATGCTTTCATATCGCCTTTTGATATAGCATTCATCAATTCATCATATCCATCTATATTATTTGAATCTTCACTTAATAATAATTTTTCTATTTCATAATATTTTCCATCTTTTACTAATTCTATGGCTTCTTCTCTAGTGGTATTAGTATTAAGATTAAAAACATCATTATCTACTAATAATTTAGTTATATCATAATTATTATATGCATAAAGCATATAATCATCAGCTGAGTTTAAATTTGCTCCTTCATTAATTAAAAATTTAGCCATTTCTACATAGCCGTTTTCAGCAGCTACTTTCAAAGGAGAATCAACCCAAAAACCGTCAAAAAATCTTTGTGCATCTATATCTTGTCCTATAGATAATAAATATTTAACCATTTCTATATTATTTTCTCTTACTGCATCAGGAATTAAAGTTTCTTTTGAATCTCCTCTTTTTACAAGAAGTTTAAGTATATCAAGATTGTTGTTGCCGATAGCAATATCTGTCAAATAAGTAGAATATTCATAACCATAATCTCTATTTTTATCAAGTCCTTTATCAATTAAGATTTTAGTCATTTCAGGATTATTATTTCTAACAGCATAGTAAAGCATATCAAGACCGCCTTCTGTTTCTGTTTCCATACCGCTTGCTCTGGCATTAACATCAGCACCTTCTTTTATAAGCTCTTTTGCTAAATCATTGTATCCGAATTGTACTGCCAAAAACAAAGGAGTAGAATCTTGATATATATATTTATCACCAAAATTTGTCATTTCAGTGATTTTTCCTTCTAGTCCTTCCTCTGCCAATAATTTTGATATTTCGTATATTGGTGCTTTATATTTATGTTCATTAAGTATTTCATCTATTTTTTTATATCCTGTAGGTATAGGATCCATTTCTGTACCTTGAATATATTCATTAGTATATTTAGTTGTATCAATGTTAATATCAATATCTGTATTATGATTTTCATTTGTAGTTGTAGGATTAATATATACTTTATTAGTTTCTGTTTGATTAGTTTGAGTATTTTCTGTTTGCTCTGTTTCTTTGTTTCCGCCGCATGAAATTATCGAAACTATTAAAACAAAAATAGAAATAATAGAAAGAACTGCTTTCATTTTTTTACCCTCTTTTTTATATGTAATTATTTTTTATAATAAATTAAAATAATTAAAATTTCAATTATAAAATATTTTAAGAATAAAAAAAGTGCATACATATATAATGCATGCACTTTTTATTGAAACGATTAAAAATTATTGTATGTTCAAAATCTTAAGCATTTCAGCTTCTATTGCTTTAATATCGCCTTTTGCTTCCTGAATAGTTTTGATTTCTGCTCTTCTTTGTTCTAATAACTCTTCCTGACCTTGTTTATCCAAAGTTTCTTTTTTAGCAAAATATGCATCGCTTATAAGTTTATCAGCCATTCTCAAAGTTCTGTCTGATACTATTGCTTTATCTGATGCATTTTCTGCTTTAGACATATCAAAGCTGGCATCAGTTTTTAAAGCTCCTTCAGGTACTCCGTCAAGTATACTTCCTTTCCATTCCAATTTAGGCTGATAACTATATGTAATATAATTAAAATAATCTGCATTCTTTATTTCATTGTTATCAATAAATATATCCAAAGCCTCAGTAGAAGCTTCATTTAACAAAAACATTTTATTTTTACCGTCTTCAGTATATATTTTTTGACTTTTATTTAAATCCTGAAAATCTTGATTATTAATAAGCTGTCCTATTTCTGAATCAAAATCTATTTCCAAATTCTCTTTCAAAAGTAAAGTAAAATTAACTGTACCGCCTCTTCCTCCACCATAATCATAATCCCCCGAAAGCATTAATTCTTCTTTACCGTCATTATTGATGTCGCATAAAAAGAAAGATGGATATACACACCAACCCATTGTTTCATCTATATACTCCAAATATTTTTCTTCATAAAATTTACCGAAACTTATAAATTTGGAGCCTTTAGTATAATTTTTCAAATCATTTGTAGAAATTGAATTAATTTCAGCAGATTCTACTTCATCTATATCTCCAAGTCTGAAATTGTAAGTTTTTATCTCTTCAAATGAAGCATATATATGATCATTCATAAACTCAGGATTATAATAATGCATATTTACTCTTGATTCAATTAAAAATGTATTTTTCTTAAACTCAAGAAAACTAAGTCCATTCCATCCGTCATAAGCATCTTCATTATTATGATCATAATAATTTCTAAAATACTCCGCATCATCAAAATATAATTTATCATCGCTGAGTCTATTTGTAACATATGTTTTTAAATATTTATTTATTATATTCGTATTAAGTATTTCTGGTACTATATTTACTGCAGCTACTTTAGCTGTACCTTCCAATTCAATTGAACTTAAAGAATAATTATTTTCATTAAATAAATCTATATATCCATTATTTTTTGCAATATATCTAGAGAAACCATTGTTATAAGCATCAGCAACTAATTTTTCTGCTCTTAAAGAATCAGGAGCTTCTATTATATAATCAACTAATTTCATTTTATTGCTGTAAGCATTATCATCATCATACTTTGCTATCATCATAGATATATTAGTTCCGCCTGCTTTTTTCCATTCTGTTAAATACTTTTTTTCTTCTTCAAAATAATAAAGCGAATCGCAAGCAAAATGAGATAAGAACAAAGCTAAATAAACATCAGCATCTTTTTTATTTAATTTTAATAATTCTTCTCTTGCCTTTTTTAATGCTAAATTCTGATCAACATATAAATGTTCATCAGCATAATAATCTGTCAAATCTTCATTATATTTATCCCAAGTGCTGAATGTTTCACTAAATGGATCATAATTAACATTTGATATAAACTCTATAGAATATTTTTTTCTTTCATCATCATTTGCAAATTTCCTATTAAGAAAATCAAAATTCCTTTTTGCATATTCATTATTTTCTCTTAAATTTTTAAGCTCTTCATCAAATTTAGCTTTATCTACTCTAACACCTTTATAAACATATTTCATATCAAAGAATTCTTTTTTAGTTTCTGTTTTTTGATTATCAGATGAAGCAGTTTTTTGTTCATTAGTATTTTGTGATGTTTGATTTGCTTCTTTACTGCCACCGCCTCCGCATGAAATTATAACAATCATTAAAATAAATGCTGTAATTATAGGAATAAGTTTTTTCATAGTAAACCGTCCATAAGTATTTTTATGTATCATAAATTAAAATTATCAAAATTTCAATTACAAAATATTTTTAACAATAAAAAATTGTATACATATAATGCATATAATTTTTATCAAATATATTATAAAGAGTTAATTAAAATTATCCTATAAAAGTAAATGTAATTATTATTTTAAGACTTAACATTTTTATATACTGCAATACTCATTTATTTAGTTAATCTTAAATGATAATTAATAAAAATAAATTATAATATTATTAGTAAAATATATATAATAATCTCAAACTTTTAGTATTAATTGAAAAATAATATTTGTATTTTTTTTAAAAACCATATATATTTATAGCAAATATTTCTTTGATAATAGGTTTTTATGAATTCAACTATATTGTTATCTTCTATAATAATTATACTATGTATAATAGTAAGTAAAATTTCGGTAAAGGTAGGAGTCCCATCTCTTTTACTTTTCTTAGTTTTGGGAATGGCTTTTGGTACAGACGGCATTTTAAAAATAGAGTTTGATGATTATAAAATTGCTGAGGAACTAGCCACTATAACATTGATATTCATCATGTTTTACGGCGGTTTTGGTACTAATTGGAAAGTTGCAAAACCTGTGGCAAATCAGGCATTTCTCCTTTCATTTGTAGGTACTTTTATAACATCTATGATTACAGGTTTATTATGTCATTATGTGCTAAAATTAAACTTTTTTGAAAGTTTTTTAATAGGTTCTGTGGTAGGATCAACAGATGCTGCATCTGTGTTTTCTATACTTCGTTCTAGGAGTTTAAACCTTAAAGACGGACTTGCTTCATTGCTTGAGCTTGAAAGTGGAAGTAACGACCCTATGTCTTATATGCTTACTGTCATATTTTTGGGGCTTATAGGAAAAACTTTGACATCTCCTCTATCTATTGCATATATGGTATTCGCTCAAATAGTATTTGCTTTGGCAGTTGCGGCGGCTGTATCTTTTATGGCTTATAATATGCTTAAAAGGTTTAAATTTCCTGTTAATGGACTTGATACTATATTTGTACTTGCTGTAGCATTGCTCTCATATTCTCTTTCTTCTTATTTAGGAGGAAACGGATATTTAACTGTTTATGTAGTTGGTATAGTTTTAGGAAATACAAAGATTAAAAATAAAGTTACATTGGTTCATTTCTTTGACGGAGTTACAGGACTTATGCAGATGGTTCTGTTTTTTATGCTTGGGCTTTTGTCTTTTCCTTCAAGAATATTAAATGTTGCTCCTACTTCTATTTATGTGTCATTATTTGTAACATTGATAGCTAGACCTATAGCTGTGTTAGCTATATTAACTCCATTTAAAATATCATTAAAAAAACAGCTTTTTGTTATGGCAGCAGGACTTAGGGGGGCAGCTTCTATTGTATTTGCTATATTTGTAATAGTTAATAATAATCCTATAAGTTATGACATATTCCATGTGGTGTTTTTCTTATCTATAATATCTGTATTGCTTCAAGGAACATTCCTTCCTATTATAGCAAAAAAGCTGGATTTGGTAGACTCTGATGAAAATGTACTTAAAACTTTTAATGACTTTGTAGATGATTCAGATAT
Source organism: uncultured Brachyspira sp. (assembly GCF_944393015.1). Lineage (GTDB taxonomy): Bacteria > Spirochaetota > Brachyspiria > Brachyspirales > Brachyspiraceae > Brachyspira. The sequence continues at coordinate 16,175 of NZ_CALXYQ010000043.1, read as the reverse complement.
GGAGCTTATACAAATTAAAATACCGCCTACGCATCATTGGGTTGGCAGGCCTATTATGGAAATAGAGCTTCCTGAAGAATCAATTATAGTTACTATAGAAAGAGGGGATAGTACTATAATTCCAAATGGTAAAACTGTAATAGAGTCAGGTGATATTGTAATACTTAATGCTAAAAAGACTAAATATTATGATATTAGTCTTAGAGAGATACATATTAATAAGCGTCATCCTTGGAAGGATAAGGAATTAAAAGATTTAAATTTACCTCAGAATAATTTAGTTGTTATGATAAAAAGGGGAGAATCTACTGTTATACCTAAAGGAAATACTGTTATTAAAGATAAAGATATTGTATTAGTCAGAGATCTTTAATTTTTTATATTTATTTTTTACCATAGTTTGTGTGAATGGTTATATTATATAGTATTTTTCATAAATAATCTCCCACTTTTATTTAGCTTTAACATACTAAAGCTAAATAAAAGTGACTATTATTCTTATATTCCTAATAATTATAAAAAAATTGAATTAAAAATCTAATATAACAGACTTGTTTCTTCCGGTTTCTTTAGCATTATATAAGGATTGATCTGCTTTGTTAATAAAAGTTCTTAAACTAGTATTTTCCTCTTTTATAGCACCGCCTAAAGATGCTGTTGCTTTTAGAGAATATTCTTCTGTAGATAAATCTGTTTCTATTATTGAAGTTCTTATTTCTTCCATAGCATTTAGAAGCTCTTTTTTATTATCTATATCAAATACTATGATGAATTCTTCTCCTCCATATCTTGCTAATACAGATTTATGTATTAATTTTTTTAAAGAATCTTTCATTACTTTTGAAACTAATTTTAATACATGATCTCCTATATTATGTCCATAAGTATCATTGTAATGCTTGAATTTATCTAAATCGACTATCACTATAGAATATATTTCATTAGTAATTTCTTTTTCCTGAAGATATTTTATTATATATCCGCGATTGTATAAACCTGTGAGCTTATCTCTATTTGCCAAAAATGAAAGTTTTTCGCTATATAATATTATTGATAAATAATTGATAAGTATTTGTATCTTATCTTCATTTTTGTCAGTATTAATTATTATATATCCGAATTTATTGCCTCTAGCGAATAATGTATATTCTTTATTATTAGTTTTGTCATTAATAACCAATTTATTTTTTGATGTATACCACAATCTTGCTTCTCCGATCTCTTCTTTGTAGAAGTAAACGGCAAAACTTTTTATAAAATCTTTGGAACTTGCCTCAAAGGTTTTTATTATTCCGTCTACAGAAAATGGTTCGGGTATATCATTTAGAATATTAATAACTTTAATAACATCATTCATAATTGAAACATTATACAAAAATCAAAATATATTGCAAATACTAATATTAATGAAATATAAAAATAAGGGACTCTTATTCTAAGAATCCCTTTATTTATATTAATTATTTATTATCTTCTTCCTCTTAAATATTTCTTTATAGGTATAAAATCAGCAGGATTTAATGCCACACCGTTTCTTCTAACTTCAAAATGTAAATGGCTTCCTGTAGATCTTCCTGTGCTTCCCATTCTTCCTATCATAACACCAACGCCTACAGTAGCCCCAGCTTTTGTAGTTATTGAATTAAGGTGTCCGTAATATGTTGTATATCCTTTATCATGACGAACTATTACTAAATTACCATAACCGCCGCTGTATCCTGCAAATATTACTTTTCCTTTTCTAGCAGCATATACAGGAGTATTAAGTCTTCCAGGTATATCGACACCCATATGTTTAGTTCTAACACCTGTGATAGGGTGAACTCTATATCCAAATACACTGCTTATTCTAGTTATAGTTGTAGGAATACTGAACATCTGTCCGAATTTATCGATTCTTTCATCTAAAGTATATTTAGCACCTGGTAAAAATATATCATCTCCAACTTCAATATTGCTAGGATCACTTATTTTATTAAATGCAAGGACTCTGTTTAATGAAACATCGTATCTTTCAGCAATTTCTTCTATAGACTCATCTTTTTTTATTGTATATAATAATCCGTTTCTATTAGGTACAACAATTTTTTGTCCCGGTCTTAATCTATTAGCATTGGTGATTTTATTTACGCTTACTAAAGTATCTAAATTAGCACCTATTTTTCTTGATATTGTAGTAAGGTTATCTCCTTCTTCTATGATATATTCATCATATTTCATTCCTATAGTGCCATCTCCAACTAAAGTATTGTCAGAAGTTATAGAATTATAGAATATATCTGTGGCATTTTCTAATGTTACTGCTGATGTTACAGTAGGTACTTCAGATATGCTTGAAGCATTATAGCTTACCTGTTCAGGAGATATTTCATCTAATATTTTTGAATATGCAGTATTAGCAGGCATTTTATCTTCAGGTAAAATAGCTGCATTAGATGTATGACGCATATTTATTATTAAAAAATTAGCTAAAATCATAAATAATGATAATGATACTACAGCTAATGCGAATTTTTTGATTATCGATAAGAAAATATTATTTTTTTTATCATTACTTGTATATCTTGTAGAATGAACATAAGTTGTTCTTATTCTTTGAATACCATTGCTTTTACTTAATTTTGACTTGATTTTGAATAATATATCTTCTATATAAGAAAGAATATTATCATTATTTCGGATTTTGGTGTACTTAAATTTGTTATTTTTCATATTGTTACTGTTAAATTAATACTTATTTTATTACTAATAAATAATTCATTCTAATATACAAATATTTTATAGTATTGTCAAGTATATAATTTTTTTTTAATTAAAATTTTTTCTTAATTATATAATCGGCAATCTCATTGAATGAATTTAAATAATAATTGTTTTTTAATTCTAACAAAATGTTTTTATCTGTTATTCCATATAGAGCTAACAAACATTTTATACTTGAATTACAAGCAAATTCATAATCAGGTATTCCATCCCCAATCATAATTGTTTCATATTCTATTAAATGATAGTCTTTTTTTAAGCTATGCCATATATTAACATCTGGTTTCCTGTATGGATAAACACCATCACCTATAACAGCCTTGAAATATTTTTGTATATTTAGTTTTTCTACTGTTTTTATAGCCATTTTATTAGGTTTATTGCTTATAACAAACATATTAATATTATGATTGTATAGTGTATCTAAAGTTTCATAAACGCCGTCATAAACTTTAGTGTTGTCTACACAATGTTCTTCATAGTATTTTATATAGAATTTATATACTTTTTCCTCAATTTCTTCATTATTACTATATTTATTAACAGCTCTTTTTATAAGAAGTTTGGCTCCGTTTCCAACAAATTTATGAGTATCTTCAATGGATATGGCTTGTAAATTAAAGTGTTTTAATGAAGTATTTACACAATTATATATATCTAATATAGAATCAGCTAAAGTTCCGTCTAAATCGAATATTATATTTTTTATCATAATTAATCATCTATTTTTTAACATTTCTCTGTTGCTTGCTTTTTTTATGCCTCTAACTGTATTGTTTCTAAGTTCTTTTAATTCTCTTTTTAATCTTCTCTTCTGAAATGATTCTAACCTATCTATAAATGATATTCCGTTTGTATGATCTATTTCATGCTGAAGCACTTTTGCTATATAATTTTCAGCATCAAGAATCTGTTCATTGCCGTCTCTATCTAAATATTTTACTTTAATTTGAGTATATCTTGCAACATCATCTCTTATTTCAGGGAATGAAAGGCATCCTTCTTCTAAACTTTCGGTTTCATCATTATGCCATATTATCTCTGGGTTTATTAATGCCAATTTGAAATCCGGTTTTTTTTCATCATCAAAATCAGGAACAGATATAACTATAAGCCTCTTTAATACTCCAATTTGAACCGCTGCAAGTCCTACACCTCTCTCTTTATACATCGTTTCAAACATATCGTCTATTAAAGTGAGTATTTCATCATCTATTTTTTCTATTTTTTCTGATTCTTTTTGTAATCTTTCATCTCCGTATATTACTAATTCTCTTAGCATATTATCTCCTAAAATTATATATATATTTATAAACTATTATTTATAACAATTATTAATTAATATTAAATCTAATATATAATATTAAATTTTTTATTTATAGTCAAGTGATTTTTTAGTTTACATAATTTTTTTATTAATTATAAGTTAAAATCTGAAAATTCCTTTGACAAATGATTTTTTTGTAGTAGAATACATTTTATGATGAGAGTTGCATATTTCGATTTGGATAAAACTATATTAAATAAAGATTCCATATTTCCATTTATGATGTTCTATTTAAAAAAGAATCCTTCAAGTATAATGCATTATATAGCTTTGATACCTTATTTCTTATTATTTTGTTTAAAGATAATAGATAATCAAAAAATAAAATATCAAATAGCACATATATTTACAAATATAGATATAGAGTTTGGAGATAAAATAGGTAAAGAATTTGCTGATAATATAGTACCTTCTTTATATTATAAAGATGCTTTGGAAGAGATAAAGAAGTTAAAAAATCAGGGATATACATTGATTTTAGTTACCGCTAGTTTTGAAATTTATGCCAAATATATAGCTGAAAATTTAGGTTTTGATAGATGTATGGGTACTGAGTTATGGACTTTTAGGGGAAAATATACCGGATATATGTACGGTAAGAATTGTTATGGTGCTGCTAAAAGATACAGATTATTTACTGAGCATTTTTTTCCTCATCATAGCGATAAAAATATAGCATACAGCGATTCTATAAGTGATTTACCTCTTTTTAATTTTGCCGACACTAAAGTATGCGTTAATCCTGATAATAAATTAAAAGAGCATGCTTTAAAAAATAAAGATAAAGGTTTTACTATAGTTAATTGGAGATAATATGACTGAAAATATTAATAATGTCTATGATAATGCAGCAATAGATGAAGATATTAAAGATATCATCAAAGAAAATAATGATATTATTGCAGAAAAAATTAATAATCTTATAGATATAAATAATATTTCTTATGCCAAAAAATTAGCTTTAGAACTGATAAAAAAAGATAATAAATACAAATACGGATACTTAGTTTTAATTGACATATATTATGAAGAAAATGATTTCAAATCTGTAATAGAATTGATTGATAATGCTCTTAATTTTATAAAAGATGATAAAGATTTACTTGAAAATAAGATAGAGGCACTTATAAGCACTTATGAATATGAAGAAGCAAAGAATGTAATAGAAAAGCTTATATCTTTCGGAAATGCTGATTCAAGTGTTTATGGACAGTATGGAATTTTACTTTCTATAGAAGGAAAACATAATGAGGCTATAGAAAAATATAAAAAAGCTATATCAATAGATAATGAAGATGTTTTATCTATGATTAATATGTCTGTAGCTTATAGAGCATTATATAAATATGATGATGCTTTGAATATTTTAGACAGAGCATTAACTATAAATAAAAATGATTCAAATATTATAAACAGAATAAACAATATAAAATACTTAATAGATAATTCAAAATTTGATACAGGAAGATTAACAGCTATACAGGCCAATCCTGACAGATTTAATTTATTAGTTCCTGAAAATTTCGATGCTTCTATAGAAGGCTCTTTATTAAAAATAGAAAGTTCTGACAAGAGAATATCAATAATCATAAGCTATAGCGATAAAAAATATGATGAAGTTGCTATAAAAGAGCTTTTTGATGGATTTAGAAGCAGAAGAGGGGAGCTTTACTCTATAATTACACCTATATCCATAAGACAAAGAGAAGAATATAATGATCTATTTGCAGAGTATATATTCATATCAAAGATAAATAAAAATGATTTCTTTAATGCTATAACTGTAGTAGGCAAGGGTGAAGAATCTATAATACTCACAATATCAGCAACTGTTACAGTGAGCATTCATTTAATATCATTTGCTAAAGAAGTTATGAATAGTTTGTATTTCAAATAAAAATATAAAATTTAATCTAATTATAATACATTTTATAAAATAGTATTTTACTATATTGATTGTTAAATTAATATATACTAAAAATTTTTAAGTTTGTCAACTATTCGCCATAGAGGCTTTCCCCACGGTACTGCAAATTATTATGGATAGCCAACTATATGTGCGGCTGATTACTTATTATTGTATAAATATGTCGTTTTATATTACATTTAAATATATTTTACTACTATGTGTTAATATTTTATATTATTTATAAGTTATAATTGCATTCAAAAATAATCAAAAATTGACAAAATGTAGTTGTTTAGGTATATAGCAATATAATTTACATAATATAATCCTAAAAAAATATTAAAGCACTTTTTCATTAAACCGACAATATTCATAAGTATAATTTTATAATTTAGAGGTTATAACTATGAGTATGTTTGCTGATACAACCTATGCTAAAACTATGACAGTAGCCAAGAAGCTTTTAAATGTTTATGGACTTAGAGCTGAGGTTATAGCCGATAATATAGCAAATGTATCTACACCTAATTTCAAAAGAAGCGATGTAACTTTTGAATATCAGCTTGCTAGAGCTTTAGACAGTGAAAATTATAATGGTATGGAAGCTAAAAGAACTGATTCAAGACATTTTCCTTTTCATATGCCTATGGATTATAAACAAGTTACACCTAATATTACAGTAGATTATGATACTAGCTATAGAAATGATAAAAACAATGTTGATATAGATAAAGAAATGGCTGAAGAAGCTAAAAACACTTTAAGATATCAAATGTTTACGCAAATAGTTAATGCTCAATATAGAGAAATCAGAAGAATGATAGGTAATGCTTAATCAGTATTATTTAAATTCTTAAAGGAGTAACAGAAATGGGAATATTTTCAATTATAAATACATCAGGAAGCGGTTTAACTGCTCAAAGAACTAGATTAGATGTCATAGCTGATAATATAGCAAATGTTAATACAACAAGAACTACAGAGGGCGGAGCTTTCAGAAGAAGCAGAGTAATATTCAAGCCTAGAGATGACGGCAATAAATACAGAAGCCCATTTTTACCAGATGCTTTACAGCCTAATGTTGGTACTGGTGTAAGAGTATTCAGTATAGAAAAGGATATGGAAACTGCAACTAGATTTGTATATGATCCTTCTCACCCTGATGCTATCAAGTATGGTGAAAAAGCTGGTTATGTAGAAATGCCTAACGTTAACCCAGTTACAGAAATGGTTGATATGATGGAGGCTTCAAGAGCTTATGAGGCTAATTCTACTATGATTCAGTCAGCTAAAACTATGTTTGGAAGTGCTTTGAATATAATAAGATATTAATTTTTTTACGACAGCAATAATATTTTAAGGATATTTTTATGAATATTAATAGTGTAATGAATGCTTATAGTATGAATAATACAAGAACAGGTAATGCAGGAGATAATTACGGATTCGTACTAAAAACTACTGATCCTAGACATTATGGACCTGCTCAGCAGTTAAGAAGAAGTTCAAGCAATGATTTAATAAGCAATTTCGGTACAATGCTAAGCGATGCCATTGATGCTGTAAATCAGAAGCAGGTTGACAGAGATAATATAATAGTTCAAGCTGGTATAAGACCTGATCAGGTTGATGTATCAGATGTAATGAACGCTATTGCTGAAGCTGAATTATCTCTTAGCTTTACAAAGGCTGTAATTGATAGAGCTGTAAGAGCTTATCAAGAAGTAACTACTTATAGATAATAAATTCATCAAATAAATTAGTAATAATGAACAATAATAAGCTGTTCTCCTTCAAAAAAGAGTTATTAAGGGCAAGCGTTTATGGTGTAATAGCCATAGCGTTTGCCAACTTAATTTTCTTTTCAATCTATAACAATAATCAAATATATATAACTATAATTTTAATAATACTTGAAATAATAACTCTTGTTTTTTTATATATCGATGCTTCTAATATCAATAAAAGAAAATTATTATTCATAAAAAATAATTCTATATTAGAGCATAATATAAATAAAAAAGTAAGTAAAGAAAATATAATAGATAGACTTAGATATTTCGGATATAGTATGTATTCTATTAATTCATCAAGAGTTTTTATTAATGCTGAAGTTATAAAAAATAAAAAATCTATTATAATACATGCTTACTATTTCTTTTTAGTTGATATTGATAAAGATGGGGAAGCTGTTTTAAATAATATAAAAAATGAACTTAATGAAATATTCGATTTGTATGTAGATGATAATCAAAAACTTTTTAAAAAAGATGATAATGATAAAGACAAAATAGTAAAAGCTAAATTATATAATCATGCTGTTTTTCTTTTCTATGGTGATAATATACCAAGCAGGCTTATAGACATGTCAGAATATGGATATACAAAAGAAAAATTATTAAACAGCAATGCACAAATATTCAGCGTATCATATTTGCCAAGTGATAACAAATTATATTTTGCTGATGCAATAGAAAATGTAATAAACTTAAATAAATTTCCAAAGAATGATTTTGTTTATATTATAAAAGATATATTTTCTTTATAACTTCATAAATAAAAAATTAATAATTTAAATTCACATCGAATCTGTCATTTAAAAGCGGAATTATATTTATAACAGGCTCTTCATAAGGGTGAACTTCTTTCATTACTTTTATAATGTTTTCTATATTTTTTACATCTGTAGAAAATTCCACCTTATCTTCAGGAGCTTCTGATATTTCATTAACTTTTCCGTCAAAAGGATTAGCATTTTCTAAAGGACGCCAATAACCTGTGATTTTTGTTACAGACATTACATTATCATAATTTCCAATGCCTAAAGCTCCTATATCGTTTAGAGCCTCTCTAAGTTTTTGAGTATATTCTTCCGGTATATATATTTCTATTTTTACTTTTCTTATATTCATTATTAACTCTCCTTAAAATTATTTTAAAAATAAAGAGCATAGTAAAAATACCATGCTCTTTTTACAATCATATTAAAATATTATTTTGTTTCAGTTAAAGTACCAGTAATTTTTATTATATTATTTTCAAAAGTAGCTTGTAAATCACCTTTCCAATAAGGAGTACCTTCTTTAGCTTTATCAACTATCAAAGAAGCAGCATCAGTATTGAAATCAAAATCATTTGTAACAACAGCTTCGCTTCTTTTAAAGTTTTCAGTACCGCCTCCTATTTTGAAAATACCATTAGCATCTGATTTCATTTCAAAAACATAAGGATCAACTGTTTTACCGCCGGCATGTACGAATCTTATTGTTATAACTCCGTCAGCACCTTTTGTTATTCCTGTACCTGTAACTTTAGGGCCTGTTTTTCCTTCAGCAGTTCTTTGAGCTATTCCAGAACCAGACATACCATCATCTATATATCTTGAAGCATTAGCAGTACCGAATAGTAAGAATTGTCCCATACTTACTTCCATTCTATTATTTAATACATTATTATCTGTTGATCTGTATTTATTTAATAGATCAGGTGTTCTTGAAGGAGTAGAAGCAGCTGTAGCTGCATCTATTTTTCCGTCTATATCACCATAAGTACCTGTAACTTTTAAATATGAATTGCTGCTTATTACACTATTATTTGTATCGCCTATAATAGCTTGGAAATCTATTGTTAATGTTCCATTTTCTGCTGAAGATGTATCAGCAGGTGCATCAGTTTTTTGATTTCCGCATGCAATAAATAAAATACATACGATAAAAATACTAAGAATTTGTTTCATTATTTGACTCCATGATTTTTTTATTGTTTTATATACTAATATACTATTTATTTTATGTCAAATTGTATTTGAAAAATTGACATTATATAGTAAAATTAATATCACTAAAATAATTATCTAATTGGAGAAAATATGCAGTATCTTAAAGAAACAGTATTTTGGAATAATTCATTACTTCAATATTTAATAGCAGTAGGAGTTTTAATTATTAGTATAATTGCTATGAATTTAGCATTGATGTTTCTTTTAAAGATTTTGTTAAAATTAAATACAAAATTTCAAAATCCTTTTGTTGTAAATCTAATAAAAAGTATAAAAAAAAGAACAAAGCCTATTATATTTATAGCTTCATTAGCAATAGCAAGAATAGGGCTTACACTTCCAAAAGAAGAGAGCGGATACTTTGGAAAAATAGTTGTTGTATTTATAATAGTATTTACTACATTGTTTATATGCGATGTAATCACCAACTTTACTAATAATTATTTATCTAAGAAAAAAGATGTTGTAATATCTGATGGTATTATCACTATATTAAAAGCCTTAATATGGGTTATCGGGTTTTTAACAATACTTTCAAATTTAGGTGTTAATGTTAATACATTTATTGCTGGACTTGGTATAGGTGGTGTAGCAGTAGCTTTTGCAGCACAAAGTATAATTGCAGATTTATTTAATTATTTTGTAATAGTATTTGACAAACCATTTTTGAAAGGTGATTATATACAAATAGATGCTGATAAAGGTGTAGTTGAATATATTGGAATAAAATCTACTCGTATAAGAAGAAACAGCGGTGAGCAGCTTTTAATATCAAATACTAATTTGCTTGCTTCAAGGATACAAAACTATAGAATATTAGAAAAGAGAAGACAATATATGGTAATAGGAGTTGAATATTCTACACCATTAGAAAAATTAAAAGTTATACCAAATACTATACAAACGATTATAGAAAGCACTAGTAATACAGAATTTTACAGTGCTAGATTTATAGAATTTGCTGATTCTTCTCTTAATTTTGAAGTTATATATCATGTAACTATACCTGATTATGCTGAATTTGTTAAAATAGTTGAAGATATTAATTATAAAATAATAGATGAATTTAATAAATTGGGTGTAGGTTTTGCATTCCCTTCAAGAACTTTATATATAAGCAAAGATAGTTAAGGATTATTTATGAATTATACATTATTAAAATCTGGTAATAAAATCCCTAATTTTGGAATAGGAACTTGGGGATTAGGCGAAAATGAAGATAAAAAAGAAAAAGAAATAAAATCTGTAGTATTTGCTTTACATAATGGCATAAGATTAATAGACACAGCTGAAATGTATGGAAATGGAGGAGCTGAAAGAATAGTAGGAGAAGCTTTAAAAACAGCTGATATAAATAGAGATGAACTTTTTATAGTTTCTAAAGTATATCCTCATAATGCAGGAAGAGATAAAATATTTGATAGTTTAAAAGCATCATTGAAGCGTTTGGGATTAGATTATTTAGATATGTATTTACTTCATTGGAGAGGCAGAGTGCCTTTAAGAGAAACTGTTGAATGTATGGAAGAAGCCAAAAAGGAAGAGCTTATAAAAGATTGGGGTGTTTCCAATTTTGATGTTGATGATATGAAAGAACTTGAATCATTAAAAGACGGTGATAAATGCGTACTTAATCAGGTATTATACTATTTAGGTTCTAGAGGTGTTGAATTTGATTTAGCACCATATATGAAAGAGAGAAATATATCTTTGATGGCATATTCGCCTTTGGGAAGGGCAGGAGAACTTGGAAGAAATATTTTTAGAAATAATACAGTTCTTGAAATAGCCAAAAAACATAATGCATCTGCTTCTCAAATAGCATTAGCATTTATTAGTAAGGTTTCAGGATATATTCCTATACCTAAGAGTGCAAGCAGAAGACATCTTGCTGAAAATATTAAAAGCCAAAATATTATACTTACTGATGAAGATATAGATATGATAAATAAAGAATTTCCAAAACCTTATAAGAAAGTTCCTTTGGATATAGTATAAAATACTATAGAGATAATGTTTTATATTAAAAATCTAATATGTTATCTAATATAATGTTTTTGATAAAAATAACTTCTGAATTTATCTCTCAGTTTTCTATTTGGAATCCACCATGCTATAGCATTTATAATTTGTTTTTTAATATTTTTATATTTTGATCCGCCCAAAGATAGCCATTTTTTATTATTTTCTTCCCACTCTTTATTATGTATGCCATCCCAAAATTTTAAATTCCAAGCACAAGAATGAACTATAATAGCATCATCAAGATCATCAAAAACATATCTATTATATTTGTTTGTAAAATCTCCAATATTGATATTAAATTCTTGAACCATTAAATTTAATATTACTTGATCTGCTGATTTCCATTCTTCAGCTTTATTATAACACCATTCTTTTATTGAACTTTTATCCTTAATCATTTTTTTGTTGAAAAGAAGAACACCAGAATTAAAAACTCTTCTATCTATATCATATTTTAATTGTTCATTAGATATAGTATTAAAATTTTGATTTTCTAAATTACTTTTTATAGGTGTTTTTTCAAAGGCAGCATACATATCATATTCATTCATATCTAATATTTCTGCTATATCTTTTTGTATTAATACATCAGTATCTAAATATAATATTTTCTCATATTCATTAAGTAAATCAAAAACCTCATATCTGGCATGAGCCATATTTGTAAAATATTTTATAGCATTAGATTCATTATATTCATGACCGAAGATTTTGTCATATTTATTTATAATAAAATTTTTATATATCTTTTTTAATGCATTTTCATCTTTTATATTCATATCTTTATCTACATATAATATAATATCGTATTCTTCTTCTGGAAGGGAGAAATGCTTTTTTAAACCTATCAAAACATTTCCAACAGCAAATATTTGATTTGTAGTAGAACATAAAAGAATAGCTAATTTCTTCATTTATTTTATTTCCTTAATAAAAAAATAATAGTTTATTGACATTTTTTTATTATACTATAAAATAAAATTAATGGTAGTATATTTATATTTTTCTAGTGTAAAAGACAGTCTACAGTCTACAGTCTACAGTCTACAGTCTACAGTCTACAGTCTACAGTCTACAGTCTACAGTCTACAGTCTAGTATTGTAATATTATATATATTTTTATTATACCTTATATTTAAAAAAAATATAAGAGTATATATGTTGCAGCTTTTATACAAAACTACATTTAGGAGAATTATGTGGTAGTTTTGTATGAGAGGTACGGCAATCATAGTAATAGATTGATTCAAAATATGCATTTTGAAGCATACTGTAAACATCATAATATAGCATTTTATAATCTTGATTTTTATGATATAGAAAATATTTATGGTATTAAAACAGAAGTAAATTATACTAATATGAATAAATTGCTTGCATATTTTTTAACTAAAAAAAGAAAAATAGTAGAAAATGTAATATGGGAAATTAATAAAGTAAAATTTAGTTTAATATTATTGTATGTATATGATCAGAAATGGCATGAAAATAATTATGAATTTTATGAGAAGCAGATATTAAAACATAAAAAATCTATTATTTTAGTAAAAAGCTGGTATTTTAGATGTAATGATTATATTGATATGTATAGAGATTATTTTGTAAAGAAGTACACTCCTATTAATCTTAATTCTGATGAATATAATAGTATAAAAAATATATTTGTAAATTATGATATAAAAGTGGGTATTCATATAAGGAGAGGTGATTATAAAGAGTGGAATGGAGGACAATATTATTATGAGGATAATGTATATAATGATATAATAGAGCAGTTTGTTAATTTATATAAAAATCAAAAAATATTGTTTATTTTATTTTCAAATGAAGAAATTACTTTAAAACCAAATTATGATTATGTTATTTCAAAATGCAAATGGTATGAAGATCATAGTTTAATGAGTATGTGTGATTATTTGATAGGACCGCCTTCTACTTTTACATCTTGGGCTAGTTTTATAGGCAATGTTCCAACATATCATATTAAAAATAAAGATAAAAATATAGAATTATCAGATTTTATATTAGACGGTATATATAATATTATTTAATACTCATCATTTTCTTTTTAAACTTATCTCTCCAATTGTTTCTAATGCTTCTAATAGGTATATACCAAGCTATTTTATCTATAATTTTAGTTATTATATAATTTAGTCTTGCCACCTCAGGTATTAATTCTTCTAAATATTTAACCTCAAACCATTCATGAAGTATTTTTTCATCTATATCCATATTTCTTTTTATCTCAGTAGGATGTATTATTTTTTCTATAGGGTATGTAGGTAAATTAGCAACATGACAGTCAGAATCAAAAGTATGAGTTCCTTCTTTTGTAAACCCTATATTGCTAACAAGATTAATATTAGGATCTATACAAAATCCTTCATTAGCTATTATGGATATAACCCATTGATAATCCCAAGTATCTATTTCTAAATTCATCATAGATATAGTTATTGATTTCCAATAATGCTGCATGTTTTTATCTTTGTATATCATTTCAATTTTTCTTTCTATATCTTTATAATCATATCTTTTTAAAGTAAAATCAAAATGTTTCCAAGCACGTCTCCAAGAAGCCCATCCCCAACATCTTGCTATAGAAGTAAAATTGTATGTATATTCAGAATAAGGTTCTCCTATATGGTTTGAACCTATATGCATTATTTTTTCATTATCTTTATAATAATTCAATAATTCTTCGCAGTAATAAAAGAAAGATTTATTAGGCAGACAATCATCTTCGAGTATGATACCATCTTCTTCATTTTCAAAAAACCAATCTATAGCACCGGATACTGCTTTTCCGCATCCTAAATTTTCATCTCTGAATAAAGTTTTTACTTCGCATTCCCAATCAACATATTTGATTATTTCTCTCGCCTTTATACATTTTTTATATTCGCCTCTTTTATTTTTTCTAGGCCCATCGGCAGCAACGTATAAACGCGGCGGTTTTACTTCTCTTATAGCTTCAAATACTTTTTTGGCAGTATCAAATCTATTGAATACTATAAGTAAAATAGCTTTATTCATTATTGTCCTCTTGTTTAATATTATTTATTTAAATTTTTCCCTAAATCTATCACGCCATTTTTTGAAAGGCAGAAGTCTTCCTATATCTCTTCTTTTGATATAATCTATAGATATATTAATCTGTATTCCAAATATTACTATTTGAAGCACTTTATCGCTGCTGTATATTCCAAAAAGTTTTATCCAGTTTCCTTTTAAACGCACATCATCATAATCATAAAATTTCTGTTTTAATATGGTTTGAAATGCCGTTATAGGTTCATCTCTAAACCAAGGTGTATATTGATAATATTTCCAATATTCATCTATTAATAGTGATGTTCGGCAGTTTTTCATCCAAGGTTTTTCAAATCCAAGATAATGAACTATAATAGCATCTTTTAAATCGGGTGATTCATAATGATATCTTTTATCAGCAAAAAAAAGCCACTTTTCATCTATATATTTTACTTTATCTTCAAGAACAGCATTCAATATATCCTGATCTCCAAAACAAGTTTTATAATTTTTTTCATAATAATCTATAAATTGCTGTTCTATATTATTTTCTTTCCATAATTTATTATTTATTAATAAAAAACCAGAGCAGAAATATTTATTATTTTTTTTATTTTTAGCTTTTTCTAATTCTTCTAAATGTTCCACAACAAAAGCATAATAATCTTCTAAATCCATTAAAAATAATTCTCTTAAGCTTTCTGTTACTATTAAGTCAGAATCTAAATATAATATTTTATCAACATCTGGTATTAATGATGCTATTGATAGTCTGTAAAACATAGCAGGAGAAAAATATAATTTAGCTAAGGTTTTTTCAAACCAAGCATTATATCTTTCTATGTCTGGTGTATAGAATATTATATCGCAGTCTTTTATATTTTTTAATGATAGTATTTTATCTTTATTTTCTTTACTTATTCCGCCGTCTATTAAATGAAATGTTATTTTTTCGTCTTCTAAACTATTTTTTAATACTGATGCAATAGCAGTACCCATATATGGAGCATAATTATTATCTGCTGCAAAACATATATTCATTTCTATCATTTCATTTTTTCCTGAGTATCTTTAACTATTTTTTTAATGATATCATTAATTTTATAATTTGCAAATTTAAATTTATATATCCTAATGATAAAGATAATAGAATCATAGATTTGTACCTTTAATTAATATTATAATAAATTATAAATTGACATTTTTATAGTTGTATTATATATTTATATAATGTTATTATATATTTCTAACATAAAAGTTGACAGTCTACAGTCTACAGTCTACAGTCTACAGTCTACAGTCTACAGTCTACAGTCTACAGTCTACAGTCTACAGTC
>NZ_CALXYQ010000042.1 GCF_944393015.1 uncultured Brachyspira sp. | reverse complement strand
GGTTTATATTTTTTACCGTCTATTATAATAACATCACCAGGAGCTTCATAAGTAGAAGAGAAAAGTCCTCCAGCCATAACAGCATCAGCTCCTATAGCAAATGCTTTAACTATATCTCCTGAATATTTTATACCGCCGTCAGCAATAGCTCCTACATTATATTTTTTAGCAATTTCAGAAGCATCATGTATAGCAGTAAGCTGAGGAACACCAACACCAGCAATTATTCTTGTTGTACAAATAGAACCGGCACCTATTCCTATTTTTATAGCATCTACTCCGGCATCAATCAAAGCCTTAGCTCCGTCTGCAGTAGCAATGTTGCCTGCTATTACTTCAACTTGAGTATATTTATCTTTAATTTCTTTTATAGCAGTAAGTACATTTTTTGAATGTCCATGTGCTGTGTCTATTACTATTAAATCTACTTTTGCTTCTATAAGTTTTTCTATTCTCTCATATCTGTCATCAGATATGCCTATAGCAGCTGCAGCTATTAAAGAACCATCTTCTGATAAAGTAGCCTTTTCTTTGTTTTCTATATCCTTAAAACTTTTTACTATTTCTACTTCTTTAACCTGCTGTTCTAAAGGCATGTTTTTATGTATAACCCCTAATCCTCCGCATAATGCCATAGCTATTGCCATTTTAGATTCTGTTACAGTGTCCATTGGAGAACTTATTAATGGTGTGTTTAATGTTACTTTTTTTGTTAATTTTCTTCTTAAAGTTACATCTTTAGGAAGAATATCTGATTCTTTTGGTACTAATAATACATCATCAAAGGTTAATGCTTCTTTAATATTAATAGGCATAATTATTTTTCCTCTTTTTTAATTAGATATAGATTTGAATAATATAGATATTTTGATAAAAGATTTTATAGTAAAAATGCTATAATTGCAATGATTTTTTATTTTTTTCATGAATATTTTATTTAAAAATATTCAAATGTATTAAATGTTTATTATAATTGTAATTATATTGTAAAATTTTAAGCATTTTTGTATTTTTTAAGTAAAATATATTTACAAAAATATAATAATATATTATACTGTAATTGTAAAGAAAGTTTACTAAGTATGCAGGAGGTAAATTATGACTATGACAGCAATAAAAGATAATAACTTATTTGATGTATATAAAATGTATTTTAAACATGGTGATTTTAATGATTTTTCTAATGTAAAAAGAAATCATATACTATCTTCTTTGATCAGAGAAATAAAAATCATAAATGCTAAAAAAGATTCTATAAGCGAAAAAGAATTAGAGAGTATATACGATATCTTGATAAAACTTTCTATTATAGCAAGAATTGATTTGATTATGGCTATGAAGGGCATAAAAAATAAAGATACATCATTTGTAAGCGGTATAAAACGCTCTAAAGATGTTATAGATTATGCTTTAAAGATAATGGTGAAGTTGCTATATAAACTAGATGATGATCAGATAACTTCTCATTATACTAATAAGTTTATTGATAATGACAGTATATCTCATACTAGCAGAGTATTTATTATAACTGTAAGATTTATGAAGTATTATAATAACAGCATAAATAATAATATTGTATCTGATATAAGAAAGAAATTTAAAAAGAGATATTCTAATTATTATAAAAATGTACTAAGAAAATTTAATATTAGTAAAAAAATTACAAGATTAGAGCATGTATACAAGAATGGTTTAAGAGATATTTTATTTAATGAGTTAGTTAATATTGCTATAGCAGCATTTTGGCATGATATATCAAATTTATTTAATAATTATAACAAAGATTATAATACATCAAAATGCTATTCATATTTAAAGCATTTTGTAAAATATAATTATGATATATCATTAACAGTAGGGCTTCATAATGAATATTACGGATATGGAAACGGAGTATTTTTGAATTATTATAATACTATACTTAATTCAAATACACTTTTTGCCCCTAATTACATTATTAGTTTTGATTATAATGATACTTTAAAATTAAACAGTGTATCATATTTTCATTCAAAAGTTTTAGAGATAATAGATTTATTTGATAGAATAACTTATTCTAATAATAGTTCGCTTAATAATGATGATGCTTTAGTATTCATTAGTGATAATTATTTGGATAAAGAAGTAAAAGTGGATCCTATAATTTTTGATATATTTTCTTCTTTTGTATCTAATAACATAAAATTAATAGCTTGATAATATATTTAATTATTTAAAATTATTTAAAAAAGAAAAGAGAGGGAAAATAATTTCCCCCTCTTTTTATTTTTAAGAAACGTAAATTCTAAAATTAGAAGTTTTCAACTCTAACTTCGAAGAATTTTTTAGCATGTTTACAAACTGGGCAAAGTTCAGGAGCTTCTTCGCTTTCAACGATGAAACCGCAGTTTCTGCATTTCCATTGAACTTTAGTAGCTTTTTTGAAAACGCTTCCGCTTTTTACAGCTTCTCTTAATTTAGCATATCTTTCTCTGTGTTCTTTTTCAACATCACCGATTAATTTCATAGAACGAGCTATTTCATCGAAACCTTCTTCAGTAGCTTCTTTAGCCATTCTTGGGTACATATTTTCGTATTCTTCGTTTTCACCTTCCCAAGCAGCTTGTAAGTTTTGAAGAGTATCACCTATACCATTAAGATATTTGAAATGTACTTTAGCATGTTCTCTTTCATTTTCAGCTGTTTCAAGGAAAATAGCAGCGATTTGCTCATAACCTTCATTTCTTGCTACGCTAGCAAAATAAGTATATTTGTTTCTAGCCATAGATTCGCCAGCAAAAGCTTCATTTAAGTTTTTTTCTGTTTTTGTACCTTTTAAATCCTTCATTTTAATTCTCCTAAAAAAATATATAAATAATTAGTTAAACTATATTATTTAGCAAGTTTAATTCTTTCAGCAACATAGTCCCAATTTACTAAATGATCAACAAAAGTAGTTAAGAAATCAGGTCTTCTGTTTTGATAATCTAAATAGTAAGCATGTTCCCAAACGTCGCAAGTTAAAACACCATGTACTTTGTCAGCAACAGGGTTCATAGCATTAGCATATTTTCTAACTTCTAATTTTCCATTATTCATAACAAGCCAAACCCATCCAGAACCGAATTGAGTTTTACCGCCAGTAGTGAAAGCTTCTTTGAAAGCATCAAAAGAACCGAAATCTGCTTCAATTTTTGATTTTACTTCAGCAGGTATAGCAACATCTTTTTTAAGCATTTTAAAGAATTCTTCATGGTTATAAACTTGACCAGCATTGTTAAATACAGCTTGTTTATCAGCATTGTTATGAGATAAAGTGATTAATTCTTCAATGCTTTTTCCTTGTAAAGCTGAATCCTTAGCTACTAAATCATTAAGTGTAGTTACATAAGTATTTAAGTGTTTTCCATGATGGAAATCCAATGTGTTAGAAGACATATATGGTGCTAAATCTTCTTTTCCGTAAGGTAATTTCATTAGATCAAACATACATTTTACTCCTTCATTTTATTTTATTTTATTTTATTATTCATAAATAATAACCTATTTTAAATTAATGTCAAGCATTTATTAAATAATAAAAAACTTTTATTAGTAAAAATTACTATTAATAAATAAAGGCACACCAAAAATGGTATGCCTTTAATAATTTTTTATTTTTATTTTTTAATTAGTTAGCAGCGTCAGTAGTTTCTGTAGTAGTAGTTTCTGTTTCTGTAGTAGTAGCTGGATCAGCTGCTTCATTCTCATAATCTCTGAAAACTGGCATTTTTTCTCTGCTTAATATTTCATCTTCTGTTTGACCATAAGTAAATCCTAATTCATCATAGTATTTAGCATAAGTAGTTCTAAATCTTTCAGAAGTAGTATATAAAACTTTATGGTATTTAGTTATTAACAATTTATATTTAGCAGTTTTAATATTTTCATCAGCTGTTTTTAAAGTAGTCAAATCCCAAAGGTTATTAAACATTTCATTTAAGAAATAAACTTTACTTACATCGCTGTTTTGATTGATAGTAGCTAAGTTATAGTTAACACCTGCTAAGTAAGTGTTTAACATAATCAATCTTTGAGTATCATTAGCACCTGTTAATTCATTGTTTAAAGCATTCATTAAATGGAATCTGCTTTTTGCATAATATCCAGCAGTACCTTTAAATAGATTAAAAATACCAGCATAAAGATTTAATTCATAATCTGCTTGTTTTAATTCATTAGTTTTTCCAAGTATTTCGTAAATAGGCTTTATATCATTATAAAGTTTGAAAGATTTATCTAATTCTTGAAGAGCTATATCTATATTATTATCATTAGCTAATGGGTTAGCTACTAAATCATAATAATAAACAGCATTATAGAACATTTCATTAGTATCAGTGAAATTAACATTAGTATAACGCTCTAATATTTTATTAGCTTTATAAAGTACTCTGAATAAATAATCTTCTCTCATTTTTGTAAGATTAGTTTGAAGAAGATTGTATTCTTTGTCAAGAGCAACATCATCAGTATTTCTTAAATCAGTGAAAGAAGGACCAAAAGATGTTATTTCATTTACAGTATTAGTTCCTGTAGCTTCTTGATTTTCAGTTGTAGTTGCAGCAGTAGTTTCTGTTGTTTCAGTAGCAGTAGTATCTGCTGTAGTTTCGTCCTGAGCGTATACTGGGCTTAACGCTAGAATCATTACGCTTAATACAAGAAATAGTTTTTTCATGTATAACTCCTATATGTTTTTATTATAATTGTGTAACCAAGTATAAATGTTGCCTAAAGTTTTATAGAGCAGCATTTTAGGTTGAGTATTTGTATTAATTAGGGTATTGATTGTAGAATCTAATTCATCAATAGTCCATACAATACTTTCATCTGAAATAGAACTAGGCAGTATATAATCTCTATTTTCTATTTCAAGATACTTATCTTCTAAAGACTTTTTTAAAATATTAATCATTTCTCTAAAAGCATCAGCTATCTCATAATCTCCGTCACTTAATAATGTGGCAAGTGAGGCTATTTGAGACGGATTGTTATTTAAAGCAGCGTCCATAAAAGATAATAATACTTTGTATATATTATCGCTTGTATTTGATTTTTTGTCAAGTACATATTTTACTGCTTTAGCTACACTTCCATAAGAATTTTCTAGTGCAAGGGCTGTTTTTTCTTCATTTAGCCTCAATCTCTTCATTAATATGGATCTTAAAGTATTTTCTGATAAAGGTGAAAATTTTAATTCCATCATGCGCGATCTTAGAGGTTTCATACCATCTTGCACCAATTTATTAGTATCTGAAGTTATTAGAATAAATATATTATTGTCAGAGGGTTCTTCTAAAGTTCTCAAAAAGATATTGGGAGCCCTCTTATCCATTAATTCTATACCTTCTATGATAATAATTCTCTTATTTGATATTCTCGGCTTTCTGTACGTTAATTCTATAATATTTCTTACCGTATCAAGCGGAATTACCGTATGTATTATATTATAATGTATTTTTTTTAAGGCAGTGAAGAAATCACCTTCTATAGAAATTTTTTTCTTGCCGCCTTTATTTTTAGCTATATTTAAGGCTTCTTTAGATTTATTTCTGAATATTGAATCTATAAACTCAACATTATCTGCATTTAACTCATTTAAAGTATAATTAACAGCCAAATAATAAGGTTCTATAAGAGCGTATCTTGAAGTTTCTTTTTTACTTCCAAGCATATATTCTTTTGGTTCGCTTGTAGGGTAATTATCGTAACTATCGAAAAGCATAGATTCAACTTTATACAGTATAGAACGGCATGCAGAATAAAAATTATTAAACAAATGAGGCATTTTATATTCTAAATATTGATTAAAATAAAGCTCAGCATTTCTAAATCTTTCATCTGTGCCTGCTACTATAACATCAGGGTGTTTGTACTGATCTATCATTTTGCAGGATTTGCATTCATCGCAGTAAGTTCCGTTTCCTCTCTCGCAGCATATAGCTTTAGCATAGTTTAAAGCACTTTCAAATTTTCCAATACCTTCATCTCCATAAAAAAGATAGGCATGATGAAGTCTGCCGCTTTTATATATTCCTGCCATTATTTTCAGCGGGGTTGTTTGTCCTAATACCTTAGCCAATATTAAACCTCTATTAGTATGATAATATTTTTTACGGATACATGTATAAAGCATAAATAAAATTATATCAACAATAATTTTTAGCTTTTAAATTATAAGTATAATGATGACGATATTTTACTGTTGAGTTTTAATTTTTATATTAGAGCATAACAATATAATAACGAGGAATATTTAATGGCTGCAAATGATGATATAACAAAAAAAGATTTAAGTGAAAATAATGATAATAAAATTGTAAATATTTCTGAAAGACTAGATAAGTTAGAAAAAGATGTTGAAAGTATTTTATCTGATGAGAAAATAACAGATGAGGAAAAAGAAAATCTTATCAAGGAAATTTTACAAAATGAAGAGTTTTTAAAATCTGCAGCGGAAACCATAAATAAAGATAATTCAAAATATGATGAACTTATCAATGAATTAAAAGAACAATTGTCTAATAGTTTTGATGATAAGATAGACGAAAAAATCGATGAGAAGATAGAAAAAAACAATGCTAATTACAACAGCATAATGTTAGAACAGAATCTTAAGAATTTTAAAGATATTTCTAATTTGAGAAAGAATCAGAAAGATTTAGAAAATTCTATAACTGAAAATAATACAAAGTATGATGATATTGTAAATAATATTAATAATATCAATGATAAATTAGATACTCATTCAGAAGAGTATGAAAAAGATATAAAAATTTTAAATTCCAAATTAGAAGAATACAAAGAAGAGCATTCTAAATTCTTAGAAGAAGAGATAGAACATTTTAATAACTTAAAAGAAGAATTATCTAATAACATCGAAGAAAAAATTGATGAAAAGATAGAAAAAAACAATGCTAATTATAACAGCATAATGTTGGAACAGAATCTTAAAAATTTCAAAGATATATCTAGTTTGAGAAAGAGTCAAAAAGATTTGGAAGAAAATATAAAAGAAAATGTTTCTAATATAGTTACTGCTTCTATCAATGAAAATAATTTAAAATATGATGAAGCTATAAATAATATCAATAATAAATTAGATACTAATTCAGAAGAATACAAAAAAGAAATAGAAACTATAAATAATATATTAGAAGAATATAAAGAGGAGCATTCTAAATTCTTAGAAGAGGAAAAATTGGATAATCTCAAAGAGGAATTATCTAATAGTTTTGATGATAAGATAGACGAAAAAATAGAAAAAAACAATGCTAATTATAACAGCATAATGTTGGAACAGAATCTTAAAAATTTCAAAGATATATCTAATTTGAGAAAGAGTCAAAAAGACTTGGAAGAAAATATAAAAGAAAATGTTTCTAGTATAGTAAGCTCTTCTATCAATGAAAATAATTTGAAGTATGATGAAGCTATAAATAATATCAATAATAAATTAAATACTTATTCAGAAGAATACAAAAAAGAAATAGATGACTTAAATGCTAGATTAGAAGAATCAAAAGAAGATAATGTCAAATTTTTTGAAGAAGAAAAAAGCAATTTAAAGAAAAATTATGAAGATATACTAATTGATATAAAAGACATTAATGAACAGATGGAAAGATATAAATCCATATATGATGAAAAACTTTCCACAGCAGAAAATCAATTCAGTACATTGATGCTGGATCAGAATTTAAAAAATTATAATGAGATAGATAATTTAAAGAAAGATCATTCAGATTTAAAAGATGTTGTAGAGAGAATAGATAATACATTAAGTATAAATAGTTTAAAATATGATGATTTAATAAATGATATTAATAATAAATTATCAGATAATTCATTGAAATACAGAAGAGAGCTAGAAAGTTTAAAGAGTAAATTTGAAGAATCTAGAGAAGAACAAACTAAATTTTTAGAGGAAGGAAAAGAAAGCTTTAATAATCTCAAAGAAGAACTATCTAATAATATTGACGAAAAAATTGATGAGAAGATAGAAAAAAATAATGCTAATTATAACAGCATAATGCTAGAACAAAATCTCAAGAATTTTAAAGAAATATCAGATTTAAGAAAGAATTATAAAGATTTAGAAAATAGCATAAAGGAAAATATTTCTAATACGGTTTATGCTTCAGTAAATGAAAACAATTCAAAATATGATGAGCTAATAAAAAATATAGATGATAAATTATCTTCTTATTCAGAGGAGAATAAAAAAGAAATAGAAGGTTTGAATACTAGATTAGAAGAAGAAAAAGAAACTTTAAATAATCTTAAAGAAGAGTTATCTAATAATATTGATAATAAGATAGATGAAAAAATCGATGAGAAGATAGAAAAGAACAATGCTAATTATAATAGCATAATGTTAGAACAGAATCTCAAAAATTTTAAAGAGATATCAGATTTAAGAAAGAATTATAAAGATTTAGAAAATAGCATAAAAGAAAATATTTCTAATACAGTTTACGCTTCAGTAAATGAAAATAATTCAAAATATGATGAGCTAATAAAAAATATAGATGATAAATTATCTTCTTATTCAGAAGAAAATAAAAAAGAAATAGATAGCTTAAATAACAAATTGGAAGAGGCAAAAGAAGAACAAACTAAATTTTTAGAAGAAGAGAAAGAAACTTTAAATAATCTTAAAGAGGAATTCTCTAATATTGTAAATGAGAAAATAGAGAGAAGTAATGCTAGTTATGGCAGCTTAATGGTAGAGCAAAATTTAAAGAATTTTCAAGAGATTTCAGATATTAAAAAGAGCTGTGAGGATTTAGGAAATTCTATAAATGAAAATAATGCTAAGTATGATGAACTAATAAAAAATATAGATAATAAGTTGTCTGCTTATTCAGAGGAAAATAAAAAAGAAATAGATAGCTTAAATGCTAAATTAGAAGAAGAGAAAGAGAATTTAACTAATCTTAAAGAAGAATTATCTAATAACTTTGATGATAAGATAGATGAAAAAATTGATGAGAAGATAGAAAAGAATAATGCTAATTACAATAGCATAATGCTAGAGCAGAATCTCAAAAACTTTAAAGAGCTATCAGATTTAAGAAAAGGTCATAAAGATTTAGAAGATTCTATCTTGTCAAATAATGCCAAATATGAAGAAGTTCTAAATAATATTAATAGTATCAATGATAAATTTGATTCTACTTCCGAAGAGCATAAAAAAGAAATAGATAGCTTGAATACTCGATTAGAAGAGATAAGAGAAGAGCAGACTAAATTCTTAGAAGAAGAGAAAGAAAATTTAAATAATCTTAAAGAAGAGCTATCTAATAGTTTTGATGATAAGATAGATGAAAAAATTGATGAGAAGATAGAAAAAAATAATGCTAATTATAACAGCATAATGCTAGAGCAGAATCTTAAAAACTTTAAAGATTTATCAGATTTAAGAAAAGGACATAAAGATTTAGAAGATTCTATCTTGTCTAATAATGCAAAATATGAAGAAGTTCTAAATAATATTAATAGTATCAATGATAAATTAGATTCTACTTCCGAAGAGCATAAAAAAGAAATAGACAGCTTAAATACTCGATTAGAAGAGGTAAGAGAAGAACAAACTAAATTCTTAGAGGAAGAGAAAGAAACTTTAAATAATCTCAAAGAAGAGCTATCTAATAATATAGACGAAAAAATAGATGAGAAGATAGAAAAAAATAATGCTAATTACAATAGCATAATGTTAGAACAGAATCTTAAAAACTTTAAAGAACTATCAGATTTAAGAAAGGGGCATAAAGATTTAGAAGATTCTATCTTGTCTAATAATGCCAAATATGAAGAAGTTCTAAATAATATTAATAGCATCAATTATAAATTAGATTCTACTTCTGAAGAAAATAAAAAAGAAATAGACAGCTTAAATACTCGATTGGAAGAAGTAAGAGAAGAACAAACTAGATTTTTAGAAGAAGAGAAAGAAAATTTAAATAATCTTAAAGAAGAGCTATCTAATAGTTTTGATGATAAGATAGATGAAAAAATTGATGAGAAGATAGAAAAAAATAATGCTAATTATAACAGCATAATGCTAGAGCAGAATCTCAAAAACTTTAAAGAACTATCAGATTTAAGAAAAGGTCATAAAGATTTAGAAGATTCCATCAATGAAAATATTTTGAAATACGATGAATTAATAAATCAATTAGAAAGCAAAATAGCAAATTTTAATAATAGTAAAGAAGAATCATTCTTAGATGATGAGAATAATTACAATAATGATGATAATTATATTGATGAAAAAATCGATGAGAAAATAGAGAAAAACAATGCTAATTATAACAGCATAATGCTAGAACAGAATCTTAAAAACTTTAAAGAGCTATCAGGTTTAAGAAAAGCCCAAAAAGATTTGGAGGATTCAATTTTGGCAAATAATTCAAAATATGATGAATTAATAAGTCAATTAGAAAGCAAAATAGCAAACTTTAATAATAGCAAAGAAGAATCATTCTTAGATGATGAGAATAATTATAACAATGATTATAATATTGATGAAAAAATCGATGAGAAGATAGAGAAAAATAATGCTAATTATAACAGCATAATGTTAGAACAGAATCTTAAAAACTTTAAAGAGTTATCAGATTTAAGAAAGCATTATAAAGATTTAGAAGAAGAAATTAATAAACTCGCTAATAGAGATAATAATTATAATACTAATAATTCTAACTTTGAAGAGTTTGCTGATATCATTAATAAAAGATTGAATAATCAGGAAGCAAAAAATGATGAGTTTATAAAAGCAGTAAATGATATTCTAAATAGAAATAATATAAAATATGAACAGCTGCTTGACTCAGTAAATAGAAAATCTGAAGTTAATAATATCAGAAATAATTCTGAATATGTTAGGTATGTGAAAAATCATGATGAGAGACGCAAAGATATTAATGATAATAAGGTAGCTAAAGATATTAAAAGATTAGATAAAAAAATAAGCGATGTTACTATATTATCCATTTCTATTTTTGCAATTATAGTTGTGATATTTTTAGCTTATCAATTACTATGATTTTTATGAAGATGTATTAATATATGGATATGTTTTTAGATAATAAAGCGGATAAATTTGTTTATGAGAGAGAATATTTATCATTGGGCTATAAATATATATGCGGCATTGATGAAGTAGGGAGAGGCTGTTTATTTGGACCAGTTACAGTTGCTGCTGTTATAATGCCGTTAGAACTTTATAATGAAGCAGAATTAATAAGAGAAAATATAGTTGAAGGTGTAGATGATTCAAAAAAAATATCTGCCAAAAAAAGAGAAGATCTTTATGATAAAATTATAGATAAGGCTTTATGCTATAGTATTTACTCTGTTGATTCAAAAACTATAGATGAGATAAATATTTATAATGCTGTAAAACTTGCTATGGTTAATGCTGTTAATAATTTGAATATTAAGCCTGATATATTATTAATAGATGCGGTAAAATTGGATACTGATATAAAACAATGCCCCATAACTAAAGGAGATTCTAAATCATATAGTATAGGATGTGCCAGTATAGTTGCAAAAGTATATAGAGATAGAATGATGAATGAGCTTCCTGATTCTTATCAGAAGTATAAAGTTGCAAAAAATAAGGGTTACGGTACTAAAGCTCATATGAAATATATAGAAATGTATGGTCCTAGCGATATGCATAGATATTCTTTTGAACCCATAAAATCAAATTATAAAAAAACAGAGGATGATTTATTATTATAAAATACTTGTTTTTGATAAATTTTATGATAATATATTTATATGATTAATAATATAAAATTAATAGCTACAGATTTAGACGGTACTTTTTTTAATAGCAATACAGCTATAAGTGATTATAATAAAGATGTTTTTCAATTTCTAATGAAAAATGGTATAGAAATAATATTAGCTACAGGAAGAGCTTTAAACAGCGTAAAGCATTATAAAGATATTCTTGCTAATGATAATTATTCTATAATATTTAATGGTGCTGCAATAGTAGATAATGACGGAAATTTTATATATGATAAAGTTATAGACGCTGATACATCAAAATCTATTATAAATATCTATGATAAGTATAATGTTTATTTACATGTTTATAAACAAAATATACATATAGCTTCGGATATTGATTTTTATTTAAAAAGATACATTGAAAAAGAAAAAATAAATGATGTTGCTATAGGTTTAGAAAATATTGAAGATTTTGAGTTTAATAAAATGGTATTCATAGGTGATAGAGAAGAACTTGAAAGGCTTCAAAATGATATAAGAAATAATTTTAATGTTCATACATGTTTTTCTCATACTAATTTTCTAGAGGTATTAGCTTCTGGCATTAATAAAGGCAGTGCTTTAGAATGGATATGCAATCAAAAAGGCATAAAAAGAGATGAAGTAGTAGCTTTCGGCGATAATTATAATGATATTGAAATGATAGAGTATGCTGGTATCGGAGTTGCTATGGAAAATGCCGAAGAAGCATTAAAGAAAAAAGCTGATTATATATGTTTAACCAATGATGATGACGGAGTAGGTAAATTTTTAAAAAAATATATGAAATTTTAATGCAGTTTAAATATATTTTTGTTAGTATGCTATTGACATTTTTTTTATTTAATGTTATATTGCTTTCAATGTCTATGCGGGAATAACTCAGTTGGTAGAGTTTCTGCTTGCCATGCAGACTGTCGCGGGTTCGAGTCCCGTTTCCCGCTCATTAATAAACCCCAATAGATAACTTCTTTTCTATTGGGGTTATTTTTTTTATTTTTAATTTTAAAGGTATTGCTAAAATGGATATTAAAGATTTAAATTTTGAAACTTCAACAGATGAAAAAGATTTAGTTACATTGAAAATCACTATTTCTAAAGATGCTTATGATAAAGAATTAGAAAAGCAAATAGAATATTATAAGCCTAGAGTTAATGTTAAAGGTTTTAGAGTAGGTCATGCTCCTAATAATATTATACTTTCAAGATATAGAGAAGCTTTAGAAGGTGCTACTAATGAAGTTTTAATAGAAGAGGCTTGGAATACTTATCATGATGAGAAAAATGTTAAGGCTTTAGGTACTCCTAAACTTCTTAATTTAGACAAAAAAGATGACGGACTTCATCTTGATTATGAATATTATCCTATACCTGAATTTAACTTGCCTGATTTGGCTTCTATAAACGTAGAAAAAAATAAGTATACAGTTGATGATAATGTTGTAGAAGCAGCTTATAAACTTTCTCTTCAAAGATTTTCTCATTTTGAAGAAAGCGAATTAAAATCTGAACTTGGAGACAGAGTTTTTGTAAAAATAGAATTTGATGATGATGCTAATAAAAAATATGATAAAGAACTTACTGTAGTTGCTAGCGATGATGAAAATGAAAGCATATTCGCTAAAAATGCTGTAGGCGTAAAAAAAGATGATAAAAAACTTCTTAAAACTTTTGTTGACGGCAGAGAAGCTACTTTAATAATGAATATAGTAAAAGTAGAAAAACCAGATATGAAAGATGATTCTAAAGAAGAAGACAGACAAAAAGTAAAAGAATCATTAAAAGAACATTTAATAAAAAGAGCAGAAGACAGAGCTAACAGCGAACTTATTAATGATACATTATTTAATAAATTGATAGAGTTGGTTAATATTACTCTTCCTAAAGGTTATTTTGAAGAGCAATTAGAAATCTCTTTAAATGAATTTGAAAGATCTATGTCCAGCAGAGGAATGAGTAAAACTGATTTCTTAATTTCTGTTGCTAAAACTGATGAAGATATCAAAAAAGAATATGAAGAAAATGTAAGAAAGCAAATCACTTTTGATATGATTATGGCTAAACTTTCAGAAACTTATAAAGATTCTATAACAGTAAATGAAGATAAAGCAAAAGAATATGCTAATAGAATGTATCAATATCAAAGTTATATGGGACTTGCTAAACTTCCTAAAGAAGAACAGCAGAATATAATTAATTATATAATGCGTGACGCTCATACTAGAGCAACTTCTGAAGCTATAATGGATTATGTAAAAGAGCATGTAAATGTTTCAGAGAAAGATGCAGGTGAATTTAAGCCTGAAGAAAGCGATGTTTGGGGCGGATATTAATAATTAATTGTGATAATAGGTAACTAGAGAGGTAATATATAGAATGGAGAAGAATTATATGACTATACCTTATGTAATAGAGCAAACAAGCAGAGGAGAACGTTCCTACGATATATATTCCAGACTTTTAAAAGATAGAATTATATTTTTGGGCGGTGAGATTAATGATGATGTTGCTAATGTAGTTATAGCACAGCTTTTATTTTTGGAATCAGCTGACCCAGAAAAAGATATTTCTTTATACATTAATAGTCCAGGAGGAGTTGTTACTGCTGCTTTAGGTATGTATGACACTATGCAGTATGTTAAGCCTGATGTTGCTACTTTATGCGTTGGACAGGCTGCTTCAGCAGGTGCTTTACTTCTTGCAGGCGGTGCTAAAGGTAAAAGATTTGCTACTGCTAATTCAAGAATAATGATTCACCAGCCTTCAGGCGGTTCTAGAGGTATGGTTACTGATATGGAAATACAATTAAAAGAAACTATTCGTTTGAAAAGTATTCTTAATAATATCATGGCTAATCATACTGGACAAGATATCAAAAAACTTGAAGCTGATATGGACAGAGATTATTTTATGAGTGCTGATGAAGCTAAAGAATACGGCATCATAGATAAAGTTTTTTCAAGCAGAGAATAATTTTTTCAATTTGAAAATAGATAAAGCTAATAATCTTTTTATTAAGTTTATTAGCTTTTAATTTTTTTATTGTAATTTTTTATTGCAATAGTTTTATTATAATATAGAATATGCTAATTAAATTTTAATTATTGTTATTTTTATAAAAAACAATATGGTTGATTTGGAGAGATATGTCTAAAAAGAATAATGATAAGAAAGAAGTTTGTTCTCTTTGCGGAAGAGAATTAAAAGAATTAAGCCGATACATTGAAGGCAATGAAGGATATTTATGTTCAGATTGTTCTTCCATAGCGAATGACTATTTTAACATGAATATGCAGAAGAAGAAATCTAAAGAAAAAGATTATGATATAAAAATAGTTCCTCCTAAACAGATTAAAGCATTACTTGATGAATATGTTGTAGGGCAGGATTATGCTAAAAAAGTATTGTCAGTAGCTGTTTATAATCATTATAAGAGAATAACACAGAATGTTGAAGATAAAAATGATGTTGAAATAGAGAAGTCTAATGTACTTTTGATAGGACCTACAGGAAGCGGTAAAACATTATTAGCAAGGACTTTAGCTAAGGCTTTGAATGTACCTTTTGCTATTGCCGATGCCACTACTGTAACAGAGGCTGGTTATGTAGGCGATGATGTTGAGAATATACTATTAAGACTTATACAGAATGCTGACGGAGATATAAAATTAGCTGAAAAAGGCATAATATATATTGATGAGATAGATAAAATTTCACGTAAAAGTGAATCACGTTCTATAACAAGAGATGTATCAGGTGAAGGAGTTCAGCAGGCATTATTAAAAATAGTTGAAGGCACTGTTGCTACTGTTCCTCCTCATGGCGGAAGAAAGCATCCTCATCAGGATAATTTGCATATAGACACTTCTAATATACTTTTTATATGCGGAGGAGCTTTCATTGATATAGAAAAGTCTATCGCTGAAAGAACTTCTAAAAAAGGTTTAGGATTTGCTGCTGAAGTTAATTCTATGGATAATCTCAATTATGATGAGATAATGAAAAATATTGCTACTGAGGATTTAGTTAAATATGGGCTTATACCGGAACTTATAGGAAGGCTTCCTGTTATAGCTACTTTAGAAGAGCTTAAAGAAGAAGAGCTATTAAAAATATTAAAAGAGCCTAAGAACTCTTTAACTAAACAGTATCAGAAATTATTTTCTTATGACAATATAGAATTGAAAATAGATGATGAGGCATTAAAATCTATAGTTAAAAAGACTATGGAAGAGCATACAGGTGCTAGAGGTTTAAGAGCATTATTTGAGCGTGTTATGCTTGATGCTATGTATGATATGCCTAATGAAGCTAAAGAAAAGCAAGTATTTGAGCTTGATAAAAAATATGTTAATGAAAAATTAGGTATTGATGATTAATGATTATCAATATTGAAATTTTATCTTTAATAAAATATAATTCACAAACTAAAAATTAATAAATTTTATATAGGGGTTTTTAATGTTACCAGTAAATGATTTAAGAAAAGGCGATGCTATAATTTTAGACGGAGAAACTTATTTAGTAGTAGATGCACATTTTCACAGAGCACAGCAAAGAAAGGCAAATGTTAAGACAAAATTAAAAAATATGCTTAAAGGAAATATGATAGAAAAAACTTTTTCTTCTACTGAAAGCGTTGAAGAAGCTGATTTATCATATAAAAAAGCTCAGTACCTTTATGAAGAAGGCGACAGTTATGTATTTATGATATTAGATAATTATGAACAAGTTCATGTAAGTGCTGATATATTAGGAGACAGCAAATATTATCTATTAGACAGCTGTGAAGTTGATTTACAATACATTAATGATGAAGTTACAGCAGTACGTTTCCCTATTCATGTAATATTAGAGGTTACTTATACAGAACCTGGATTTAAAGGAGATACTACTGGTACTACTTTAAAGCCTGCAAAACTTGAAACAGGTATAGAGGTTAATGTGCCTTTATTCATAAATATAGGCGATAAAATTAAAGTTGATACTAGAGATGACAGCTATGTTGAACGTGTAAATAAATAATGCTTTACATACTATACATCATTTCAGCTTTATTCTTATTGATAACTATATTTTTTATAAAAGTTAATTATTTGATATATATTGCAATAGCTTTTTTTATACTTCATATAATATTTACTAAATCTATTTTTATGACTATAAAAAAGCTATTGTATTTAATACCTTATTTCCTAGCTATATTCATAATTCAGGCTTTAAACTCTAGAGGCGAGTATTATAATTTATTTGGATTCTATATTGATAAAGTAGGTACTGATTTTACAATTATCTATTTTATCAGAATAGCTTCTGTACTTTATTTTTTATCGATTTTCTTTATTATCATAAAAAAATTAAAAGTTCCAAATGGGTATATTTTTGATGAGATGATAAGAATAAGTATTTTTATGAAAATAGTTAGAAAGTCATTTTTTGCAGAGTTTGGTAAAATAAGAGATAAAAATAAAACTTTTCAAGAAAAACTTAATTTAATAAAGAATTTACTTGAGAATGTTTATAATGATTCTTTTAAGCTTTATCCTTATGATATGCTTATTTCTCACTATAGAAATTTAAAAAAATAGTTTCATTTTCATTCCCGGCCCTTTATATTTGCTGCTTTTTTAGTCTAAATTTAGGTTATATCCTATTTAATAAGTATTTTCAAATATAAAGTTCTAGCAATTGCGTTTTCGCAAAGTGTGCCTGTGGCAGCAACTTTTTTGTGCGGCAAAAAAAGTTGATAATAATTATATAATGTGTAATAGTCGTAAAATAAAATCGTTTCAGTATATACCTAAACAACTATATTTTGTCAATTTTGAATTATTTATGAATGTAATTTTTATTTATTAATAGCATAAAATATTATTAAGTTTTGTTCAAAATGTGAAGTAAAACCAAGATTTGTGTCAAAAATGCAGTCTTTTTGCTTCTTTGGGTCACCAAAAGAAGTAGGGGTTCGGGGACTAGTCCCCGAAAATAATAACAATATAAAAGCTAATTTTGACAAAGTTAAAAATTCTTAGTATATAATAAATCTTATAATTCAAAGTTGATCTTAAATCTAATGGGTGGGGTGTGTAATTGATTTTAACAAAAAAAGGAAATCAGCAGAACCGGCTTCCTTTTTCATATAAATTTATTTTTTTCGAATTATTTTGCTAAATATGAATAATGGAATCTGTATTTAGCTAAAGGATCGAGTTTATAATCTTTAAGTTGTTTTGAAACCATTAAAGCATTTGCTCTGTAATGTATAGGTATTATAGGCATATCATACATAAGTATTTTTTCAGCATCATGAAGAACTTTCATTCTTTCCTGAGGATTAACTATATGTTTAGAGCTTTCTATAAGTTGATCATATTCAGGATTATTGTATCCGGGATTGCTTGGAGCATAGCTTAAATATAATTCAAGCATAGTCATAGGATCATTATAATCACCAGTCCAGCCACTTAAAACCATTTGATAGCTTAAATCTCTGAAGCTCTGAAGTATAACAGCCCATTCTCTAGGTACTATAACAGCATCAACACCAATATTCTTCCACATTTGCTGTATAGCTTCAACCATAACAACATTACCGTCATTTGCTACTAAAACTTCTAAAACAGGATAATTCTCACCATTAGGATATCCAGCCTCAGCCATCAATTTTTTAGCCTCTTCTATATTTTTCTGATAATCATTGCTCTGTACGCTTATGTAATCTCCGCCTTTAGTTCTGAATTCTCCTTCATAATCACTGATTAAAGGAGGAACGAATGCACCAGCAGGTTTCTGACCAGATTTGTTTATTGAATCTACTATATAGTTTCTGTCAATAGCAAGAGCTAATGCCCTGCGAACTCTAGAATCTTTCAATGCTTCGTTTGTAAGGTTCATTTCAAAGAATACAGTACCATAAGCCTGATTCATAACGATTAAACCTTCTTTCTGAAGATTATCAACTTCCTGAGTAGGTACTAAATTAGAAAAATGTATTTGTCCGTTTCTCAAAGCAGCTAATGCAGTGTTTTTATCTGATATCATTGATATTGTAATTTTCTTAGCAACTATTGAATCTTTATCATAATAGTTAGTATTAATTTCCATAACTATTTTATCATCTCTGACTCTTTCAGTCATTTTATAAGGTCCATTTCCTATATAACTTTTAGGAGTAGATACCCAATCATCACCATATTTTTCTATAATGTCTTTTCTGACAGGTACAAACATATCAGCAAGCTCTAAAAAATATGCAGTAGGATTTTCCAATGTTATTTCTATAGTGTAATCGTCAATCTTTTTTATTCCTAATTCTTCAACATTAACATCGCCGCTGGATATTTTTAATGCATTTTTTACAGGTGCCATAAGCGAAGCATAAGGAGCAGCAGTTTTAGGATCAACAAATCTTTTATAGCTATATACAAAATCATCAGCAGTAACAGGTACTCCGTCAGACCATTTTGCATTAGTTCTCAAATAGAATGTATAAGTCATTCCATCTTCACTCATTTTATAGTTTTCAGCCATTCCGCCGACTATTTTTCCATCTTTATCCTTTTTCATAAGGCCTTCAAAGAAATGTCTTATATAAACAGTACCAGCACTTGCAGTATTAAGATGAGGATCTATAGTAGCAACTTCTCCTCCTAAAGATACAACTATGGAATCATCTTTAGTTTTGCTAGATGAACATGAAAATATAAAAAGTGATAATATAACTAATAAGATTAAAAATTTTTTCATCGCTTTTGTCCTTTTATAAATATTTTATATTTTAGTATGAAATTATAAAAAGCACAAATTTTTATACAATTTATTGAAAATAGTATTATATTATTTATTTAAATCTATATAACAATAATTAAATCTATGCCTTCCTAATGGATTTAAAACAATATCTTTTAAATAAGGTGATACTATAAAAGAATCAGATCTATAGTATAAGGGTATAATAGGCATTTCATCCAATAATATAGCTTCAGCTTGCTTCATGTTTTCCATTCTTAAATGATTGTTTGTGTATATTGTCTTAGCTTCTGTTATAAGTTTATCATATTTTGCATTAGAAAAACCTGAATGATTAACTCCTCCATAACTAACCATAACATCAAGCATAGTCATAGGATCATAATAATCTCCAGTCCAACCCATTCTTGCAATTTGATATTTCTTTTTTGTGAGAGATAATAATGTGGCTGGAAATTCTTCTTCTATTAACTCAACATCAATATTAAGATTATCCTTCCACATTTTTTGTATGGCTTTTCCTACCTCATAAAATAAACCTGGAGATACTTTAAGCTCTAAAGTAGGATAATTATCCCCATTAGGGTATCCTGCTTCAGTCATTAATTTTTTAGCTTTTATTATATTTTCATTATGTTTATCGATATTTATAAAATTTGATGATTCTTCTCTAAAATAAAACCTTTCGCCTTTTACAGCTGGAGGTACAAATGCCCCCGCAGGTTTTTGATCTCCTTTAACTATATTTTCTACCAAGTATTTTCTGTCTATAGCTAATGATAGAGCCTGTCTTACTCTTTTATCATTTAATGCTTTATTTGTTATATTTAATTCTAAATAAATTGTTCCTATAGCCTCATTTAGCTTAATATAACCATTTTTTATAAGGTATTCTATTTCACCTGGAGAAGGTTCTAATGCTGAAAAATGTAATTCATTTTTCTTAATTTTCTCTACCATATCGAAGACATCAGAACTTGGTATGAAAGTAAGTCTTTTTGCTATTATTTCATTTTTATCATAGTAGAAAGGATTTTCCTCAAATACTATTTTTTCATCTTTTATTCTTTCTTTTAGTACATATTGCCCATTACATACATAAGTTTTTGGTTTTAATGTCCATTTATCACCATATTTTTCTATTATATCCTTTCTTAAAGGTAAAAATACTTCGGAAGATGCCAGAAAATCTAAGAAATATAAAGACGGAGTTTCAAGTACTACTTTTAATGTATTATCATCAATAGTTTCTACACCTAAATTTGTAATATCCATATTTCCTAAATTGATATTTTTAGCATTTTTGATTATTTCAAGCATATATGAATATGGAGAATCTAAATTTTTATCTAAAGCTCTTTTCCAAGCATACTCAAAATCGGATACTTTTACAGGTTTTCCATCAGACCATTTTGCATTTGTTCTTAAATAAAAAGTATATATTAATCCATCATCAGAAATATCCCATTTTTCAGCTATACCGGGAACAATATTGTTGTTTTTATCTATTTTTGTAAGTCCTTCAAATACATGTAATAAATAAGTACCTACTACCCCTATAGAGTTTAGTGTTGGATCTATAGTTGTAGGTTCGCTTCCCATATTGATTATTATATCTCTGGTTGGATCTATAATAGAATGTTTTCTATTGCAGGAAATTATTATAAGCAATGTAAAAATAAATAATATTTTTTTTATATTCATAAATTTCCCCCTAAAATACTCTTAATAAGATAATATTATATCTATTTATTATAAAGTCAATATAATTCTCAATATATAGTATAATTGTATTAATATAATTCATTGTTAGGTATAATAAAGATAATTTATTATGTATATAATATGAGTTATTTATATTATGTGTTTAAGTGTTAATTTTAATGATTTTTTATTATAAAATTATTGTATTGTAATTTTTATTTTATAGTATAAAAAATACATTAAAAAGCAGTGTAAGTAATTAATTAGAAATTTGATTATTTATTAGCTTTTATATTTTATTTATTATTATTTTATTAATATCTGTAATTATACATA
Source organism: uncultured Brachyspira sp. (assembly GCF_944393015.1). Taxonomy (GTDB): domain Bacteria; phylum Spirochaetota; class Brachyspiria; order Brachyspirales; family Brachyspiraceae; genus Brachyspira. The sequence goes on along the minus strand of NZ_CALXYQ010000042.1, from coordinate 1,971 downwards.
TACCTAGTATAATTATATTGTTTTAATTGTTTATGTCTTTTTATAATTTTGATAAATTCTATGATTTTATATTAAAAAGTTATATTTATTGTATGTATATACAATAGAAATTTAGCTATAAACAGCATAGAACTATGTAATTTTGTGTAAATAACATTATTTTAATAGAAAATATTTTTTATATTGTATATTTTAATATTTAATATGAATTTTATTCATAATAATAAATATTTATTAATATTAGTTTCTAAATAAAAATTAAATAAAACAATTTTTTTTAAAATAAAATTAAAAAAAATGCCTGTAAATCAAAATTCAATTGACAATTGAATTTAATTTTACTATACTAGAGTTTATTAAAATAACTATTAAAAAATTAATTGGAGGTATTTCATGGATTTCAAAGCCTTATATAAACAAAAATTAACAACTGCTGATGAAGCGGTTAAAGTTATAAAATCTGGCGATTGGATTGACTACGGCTGGGTTACTGCTACAGTAATAGATTTGGATAAAGCTTTAGCAAAAAGATTGCCTGAATTAACAGACCTTAATTTCAGAGGCGGTATATTAATGTGGGAGCCTGAAATTTTTAAGATAGAGAATCCTGAAAAACATATCACTTGGAATTCATGGCATATGTCAGGTTTAGAAAGAAAAGCAGTTGATAAAGGTTTTTGTTTCTATGATCCTATTCGTTATTCAGAAATGCCTAGATATTATAGAGAGTTACCAAGAGGAATAGATGTAGCTATGTTCCAAGTATCAGAAATGGATGAAAACGGCTATTTTAATTTCGGACCTAACTCTTCACATATGCAAGCTATGTTAGAAAGAGCTAAATGCGTAATAGTAGAAGTAAATAAAAATATGCCAAGATGTTTAGGCGCTGCTAATATAGGAGGAGAAGCTGTACATATCAATCAGGTAGATATGATAGTAGAAGGAAGCAACACTCCTATAAAAGAAATGCCAGCAGGCGGAGCTACAGAAGTAGATAAAACAGTAGCTAAACTTATAGTAGAAGAAATACCTAATGGTGCTTGTTTGCAATTGGGTATAGGGGGTATGCCTAATGCTGTGGGTTCATTGATAGCTGAATCTGATTTGAAAGATTTAGGTGTTCATACAGAAATGTATGTAGATGCTTTCGTTGATATATCTTTAGCAGGAAAAATTACAGGTTCTAAAAAGAATATAGACAGAGGCAGACAAACTTATGCATTCGGTGCTGGTACTAAGAAATTATATGATTATATACATAATAATCCTGAATGTTTATCAGCTCCTGTAGATTATACTAATGATGTAAGAGTAATTTCTTCTATAGATAACTTTATGTCTATAAACAATGCCGTAGAAATAGATTTATTCGGACAAGTAAGTGCTGAATCAACAGGATTCAAACATATAAGCGGTGCAGGCGGACAATTAGACTTTGTATTAGGTGCTTATTTATCTAAAGGCGGTAAGAGTTTTATATGTTTATCTTCAACAGTAACAGGAAAAGACGGACAATTAAAATCAAGAATAGTTCCAAGTTTTGCTAATGGTACAGTAATTACAGATACTAGAGCTAATACTCATTATGTAGTAACAGAGTATGGTAAAGTAAACTTAAAAGGTTTAACTACTTGGCAGAGAGCTGAGGCTTTAATCTCCATAGCACATCCTGATTTGAGAGACGGATTAATAAAAGAAGCAGAAAAAGCAAAAATTTGGAGAAAGAGTAACAAATAAATTTGAATATTGTTGATCATTTTTATATACTATTAATTAAATAATATTGTTAAAGGAGAAGCAAATGTTTAAAACAACAGAAAAGCATGAAGAACTTCGTGCCAAAATTAGAGCATGGGCTGAAGAAGTTGTAACTCCAATAGCTCATGAGCACGATCAAACAGGTAAATTCCCAACAGAAGCTGTAAAACAATTAGGTAAAGGCGGATTAGATATTATGGGTTTGCCTTT
>NZ_CALXYQ010000041.1 GCF_944393015.1 uncultured Brachyspira sp. | reverse complement strand
ATTTCTAGCAATTTAAATTATAAGGGATACCTACTTTTTTTAAACTAAAAGTGTGCAATATCTGTGGCTCTTAAACAGTGTTATTAATTATATATATCAAAAAATATTTATAAAATAAAAAGGCTCTACCAATATAGTAATTGATAAAGCCTTATAATTTCAAACTAAATATAATTAATTAGATTTCTTTTTAAAAACTCCGCTGAATCCATAGCTTCCATTATTTTCAACTAAAACTAAAGCATCTGAACTTATAGGAGTTATATCTATCATATATGTACCATCAGCACCATAAACTTCTCCATATTGCATAGAATTTCCAAATATTTCACAATAAGGCTCAACATATTGATTTTCTGATAATACCATTTTATTAATATCTGTACTTTGAATATTAGTTACTGTTTGTCCGTTTATATCTTTAGTTACATTAATAGCATAGAAATAGAATGTTCCGTCATCATTTTTCTTTAATTCAATAGAAGCATTATAACCATTTGTATATACATTATCAAAATTATACTCGCTAATATCCCCTACTTCTTCAAGTTTATAGTCTGATTCTGATATTAACATACCCCTTGCTATTCTGTTGTACTCATCGAAAGTTACATCTGCTTTATTCTCATAAGGAAAATTATCAAAGTTAGGATTTTCTTTTACTTCTCTGTAATAGTAATTAGAGTAATAATTTTCTTTTTCCCATTTAACCATTATAGTTTCAATAGGATCGCCTTCATAACCTTGATAATTATCTTCATAAAGAATTCCATTTATTACAGAAAAGCCTCTATAATTTGTAGCTATATTGCTTGGTCCTTCTTTATATTTATCTTGTATATTATAAGTTTCATAATAATAAGCATTTGTTCCATCTTTTGAAGATTCAAATATCAAAAGAGAATCCATATATTCTAAATCTCCATTCTCCGTAAAAGTATATTGATAATCTCCGTCTATTACTATTTTATTTTTTACTTTATCTAAAAATGCAGCATCTGCTTGTGATAATATTTTTGTTGCTGGTATAGTTTCTGACTGTACTGTCTCATTTGTATTAGCAGTATTAGTTTTTGTGTCTGTTTTATTACCGCATTGAATTATAATTAAAGATATAATAGTGATTAATAAAAATATTTTTTTCATAAAAAAACCCCCTACAGAATATTGGTACAATATACTATAAAGCGATATTTATTTCAACAAAAAATTTTATAATAGGAAAAAATCAATTTAATAATCTTGCAACCAAAAGAGTGATATCATCAAATTGAGGAGTTTTTCCTCTGAATGAAATTGTTTCATTGACTATATCATCTAAAAGTTCTTTAGCATTATCATAATCATTTTTAAGAAGTTCTTTTAATCTTTCTTCTCCATACTCTTCTTCAGATTGATTGAAAGTTTCTGTTATTCCGTCTGTGAATAATATAATAGTATCAGAACTAGAATAAGAAATTTGTTTATTCTGATAAGTGGCATTTTCAATAAATCCTAAAGGCTTTCCATGAGTATGCAATTCATGTATAGAATCTAAAGTACTAATAGAATATTTCTTTATTAAGAATTGGGATAAATGTCCGGCATTAGAATATGTAATAGTTTTATTTTCTGTATCAATAACAAGAAGAAAACAAGTAACAAACATGCCATTATTAGAATCCTTATATATATGTTTATTAGTAGACTCCAATATTTTAGAAGGATCGTCCATTTCAGAAAAATAAACTCTTAAAATAGAACGAGTCATAGTCATAAAGAATCCAGCCCCTAAACCTTTTCCTGATACATCAGCAATAACAAGAGCATATTTAGTGTCGCTTATCTTTATATAATCGTAAAAATCACCGCCTACATTCTTACTAGGTATACTTACTGCCGCAATATCAAATAATCCATTGCTTGGGAATTCTTTAGGAAGTACACTTTTTTGAAGCTGTTCTGTAAAGTTAATTTCCTCTGTTAAAGATTCTTTTATTTTTGATTCTTCAGATAAAAGCACATGCATATAATTTTCACCAATCTGCTGAGCAAGCATTTCTAAAAGTGATAAATTACTTAAATTAAATGCTTTATTTATATTTCTTTCTGTAGCGGAAAGAAAACCTATAATCTCATCTTTTCCAATTATAGGTGCAACCATAAAACTATTTCTAGTATATCTAAGATTTTTATTAGGTCTGAATCTAATATCTCTATCTACATCAATAGAATAAACAGGCTTACCTGTACGAAGCACTTCAGAAAGAACATTGTCATCAACTGTTACAACACCATATTTAAGCACATTCTCATCAATACCAATGCCTGCCTTGAATTTGAAAACTCCATTCTCTTTTAAGATAACAGATACTCTATGTACTTCAAATGCCTCACAAACTATACTAATATTATCATTAAGTATTTCTTCTATAGTTTCGCATTTATTGATAGATATTGACATTTGATACAAAGCACCAACCTCATAAGCTCTGGACTGGGCTCTGTCATATACCATTTTATTAACTAAAGCTAAAGATACAAGATTGGCAAATAAAGACATTACAACCGTATCTTTTTCTATAAATTTGCCATTCTTTTTATTTATTAAAAATAAAGAGCCTATATTTTTCTTTCTAACTTTTAAAGGCACAAATAATATATTTTTTAATTCCTCGCCTAGAATCTCTTTCATAGGTATAAATGCAGAATCTTCCTGAGGATCATTGGAATATAAAGAGCAAGATGTAGTATATGCTCTTACTGCTAAAGGTTTTTCACAGTCTATAATATTTCCAAAAAATTTGCTTCCAAGAGGACCTATGGACATTTCATAATGCAAATTATATAATTCCTGATCTACTAAATATAATAGTATAGAATCTGTATACATTATAGTTTTTATTTCAGATATAATAGTAATCAAAGTTTCATCATGATCATTACTTGCATTCATTCTTTTTATAATTCCAGAAAATACTTCCAACTGCTTTTCCGGGTCGTCGACTATATCATATATATCCACAATTACCTCTAATATATTAGTTAGTATATACTATTTTATTATATCATAGTGTATTTTATAGTCAACTATATTTAATCTTTTTATATTTGAGAAATATACCACTTTTAATACATAAACCAATAAATAACAATATTTTAATAAAAAAATTAACAATAAAAATTATAGAAATATAAATAAAAATAATATAATATATTAACTATGAGTAAAGTATTGAAACAATCAAAGGCAGTTCTTGTTACTGCATTAATGTATAATGATATAGATATATATAATTCTGTATTAGAAAAACTTATTTATAATTTTGGTGAAATTGAAGTTATAAGTGATGAATATTTATTTTCACATTCTGCTTATTATAAAGAAGAGATGGGAGAATCTTTAAATAAAAGGTTTATAGTATTTAAGAATATGATAGAAAGAGATTATATAAGCGATGTGAAAAAAATTACTGACGGTATAGAAAAAGAATATTCAGATGAAAATAACAATAGAAAAATTAATATAGACCCTGCCATTCTAACATTAGAAAATTTCATTCTAGTTACAAATAAAAACTTCACACATAGAATATATTTAAAAGACGGAGTATTTGCAGATTTAACTCTTATATACAAAAAGAAAAAAGGTTATACAGAATTAGAATGGACTTATGCCGATTATTCAAGCGATGAAACAAAAAAGTTTTTAAATAAAATAAGAGAGCTTTTCTACAATAGACTTATAGAAAGCTCTCCATTCGGTTCTAATTGGAAATAATATTTTAAGAATCTTGTATACCAGAAATTCTTACAAACTCTTTATCCCATACACCTATATGTTCTATTAAGAGTTTAGCCAAAAGCTCTGAAAAATCTGTGGCTATCTGACGCCAATCGCTGCTTGATTTAAATGCTTTATATTGATCATCAATAGCTTTTTCAAATTTTCTATGTTCTTCAAAATGTTCTTTAATCTTATGATATTTATCTTTATTAGCAACCTGTATTTTTTGTTCTTCAGAGAAATGGTATTTAGTATAATTAATAGCACCTTTAAATGCTTCATCAACATCTTCTTTTACACCATTATATAAGGCTGAATGAACTTTATTAGCATATTCTATAATTTGTACATGCTGACCATCTATAGTTTTATTATGAGTATAATACTGATCAAGCCACTCTAATTTCTTAGCTCCTACTTTAAAGAAAGCCATAGCATTAGATAATTCTTCCATTTGTTCTTCAAGTTCTTTAGATGATTCATGCATAGATGAAACCAATGAACTATTGCCTTGAGTTTGAGCATCCATATTTGACATAGCATTATTTATACTATCTATACCTATTAGCTGTTCTTTAGTAGTATTAGCCATATCAGCAATAACTCTTGTAGTTTCTTCTATTTTACTTTCTATATCCTCAAATAAAGTTCTTGACATATTAGCAGAATCTGTTGCTTTTTTTACCTTCTCATTACTTTCTGTAATAAATGAAGTAATATTATTAACAGAGCTTTGAGTAGTTTGAGCCAAGTTTCTAACCTCGGAAGCAACAACTGCAAATCCTCTTCCTTGCTCTCCTGCTCTTGCTGCCTCTACTGAAGCATTTAAAGCTAATATATTAGTTTGGAATGCTATATCTTCAATGAACTTTACCAATCCGCTAATCTTCTGACTGTATTCAAATGCCTGACTAGTATTTTGAGCTGTTTCAGCAATAATACTTCCAGCTTCTTCTACAGCATTTCTTGCATCTATCATCATATCATTAATGATAGCAGCATTTTCTGCAGTTTTCTTTATAGTACTTGAAATCTCCTCTGTAGCTTCAGCTGTCTTTTCCAAATCTGATGCCTGATTCAAAGTTCTTGTAGCTAAATCTTTATTTGAATATGATAAAGAATAAGCTGTTCTTTTTGTTAAAGCAACATTTGAATTGGCTACATCTATAATATCTCTTATAGATGTTTTCATATTATCAAAACTTTTTATTAATTCTCCTGTCTCATCTCTTCTTCCGAAATATTTATTATTTACTTCAAAAGTTAAATCTCCTTTGGATATTAAATTAGCTAATCTTAAAGCCTCTTTAAGAGGAGATGTTAATCTTCTTGTGAATCCTACAATAATAATTGTTACAATAATTATTATAGCTATACCAAATAATATTGAGAATATAATAGTTCTTCCTAATGAAGAATATAACTCTTTTTCCAACATAGTTATTATAATATACCAATCTGTGTTATCTACATTATAATATGACATTAAATATTTTTGATTATCAGCACTATCCTTATAATGCATTATACCATTTTTATTTTTAAAAACTTCATCATAAGGAATATTATTTCCTGCAGTAGTTAAAATTTTAGTACTATCATTATGAGCCAATATTTTTTTATTGCCATCTATTATAGATATTCTTCCAGTTTCTCCTATTTTCACATTTAGAATATATCCATTAATTAAATCGCCCCAATCTACGTTTCCAGATAATACTCCTATAACTTTTCCTGTATTATCTTTTATTCCAGCCCATACTCTATATGTAGGATTTCCTGTGGCAACTGATTTACTTACGCTAGCCTCTCCGCCTGAATTATATCCGCTAGAAACAAACTTTTTCCAACCTTCATCATTTCTATCCATAGTTACATTATTAAGAATGCCATTTTCAGAATCTATTATGGCATTTCCATTTAAATCTAATAATATAAAATTAATGAATGATCTTTTAGATGTCTTAAAATATTTTAATGCCTCTTCAGCACTAACTTTTAAAGTTTCATCTTGAGTATTGAGTAAAAAATTTATTAATGCCTGAGAAGTAACAAAATTAGCCATAGAGGAATGATTATCTTCTAGCCAAAGATTAATTAAATTTCTATAAGAAATTGATGTAGATTCAAATCCGCTCTCAACAGCATCATCTATAGCTTTTGTACTAAAAAACAATGCCACACCAAGACTAAGTAATATAGATAAAACTATAGCTGTTATAAACAGCACAGGTATTTTAAATCTTAAACTATATATTTTCATAGTTTCTCCCAAAGTATATTATTAATTTTAATGTATAAATAAAATAATAACACTTATAAAAATAATTTCAACATAGAACATGTTTCTTACAAGTATTAATTATTAATAAGCATATAATATTCCATATCTTTTAATTAATTATATAATTAAAAGATAATAAAAGTTTTTTATATTACAAAATATTTTTATTAATAATATCGTATATAATATAAAATTTTATTACTATATTCCAACCATTTTTACAAATTCTTTATCCCAAACCCCAATATGCTGAATAAGCCACTTACTTAGGATATTTGCCATATCTAAAGCTGTATTTTTCCAGTCATTTGAAGTATTGAGTTCATCTATTTTTCTAGTCACCAAATTTTCGAAATTTCTATGCTGTTCAAAATGTTCTTTTATTTTTTTATACCTATCAGCATTTTCTTTTTGTAGTTTCTCTTCATCTGAAAAATGATATTTTGTATAATCCAATGTCATATTAAATACATTCTTTACTCTTTCAGCATCCTCTTCATATATAGCAGAATATATATCATTAATAAAATTTAATAATTTTTTATGCTGTTCATCTATATGTTCATTATTAGTATTGTAATTTTCAGACCAATCCAAATGATGAACACCTGTTTTAAAGAAACTTATGGCACTAAAGAAATTATTAGTTTGCTTTTCTAATTCTGATGAAGAATGTTTCATAAGCTCAACTAAATCGGCATTATCTTTAGTTTTGGCATCTATACTAAGCATAGAATTATTAATTTTAGAAACATCTTCCTGCTGTTTATTAATCTTTACAACTACATCTTTCATTATATTTGTAGTGTTTTCTATTTTTTTCTCTATTTCAACGAATAATTTTTGGGACATATTAGCGGAATCAGTGGCTTTTTTAATTTTATCATTACTATCTTCTATTAAAGAAGTGATATTCTTAGCTGACTCTGATGTATTCAATGCCAAATTTCTAACCTCAGAAGCAACAACAGCAAATCCTCTTCCCTGTTCTCCTGCTCTTGCTGCCTCTACCGAAGCATTTAAAGCCAATATATTAGTTTGAAATGCTATATCCTCAATTATCTTTATAATATCTCCTATCTTTTTACTGGATTCAAAAACAAGCTCTGTATTTTTAGCAGTATCAAATATTATAGAACCAGCATTATTTATTTCATTTCTAGCATCTATCATGCCATCGCTCATAGATTTCATATCATTAGTTGATTCATCTATAGAAAGAGAAATATTTTTCATAAATGATGTTGTAGCATTTATATCTGATGCTTGTGATATAGTTCTCTCTGACAAATCTTTATTTGAATAATATAAACTATAAGCTGTTCTTTTTGTTTGAGATATATTTGAATTTACAACTTTAATAATATCCTTTATAACTTTTTTCATCTTATTAAAGCTATTTAAAATATCTCCTATTTCATCTTTTCTATTCAAATGTTTTTTAGATATTACAGTAGTTAAATCACCATTTGCAATATTATCTGCCTCTTTAACAATCTCTTTAATAGGAGATGTGATATATTTTGAAAACATCCAAATCATAATAATAGATAAAAGAATCAAAACGGCAGCTATATATAGGATGTCTTAACATATTATTTACAGGATTATAAAGTTCACTTTCAGCTATAGTAGCAACTATATACCAATGAGGATATATTATAGGGCTGAAATACATCATATAAAGTTTATTATCATTATCTTTATAATGCTTAATAGATTTTTTTAATACAGTCATATCATCAAGAGCTTTAAAATCTTTTAAGCTGTTTAGAATTTTATTTTCATCTTTATGGGCAATGATATTTTTATCCTCATCAACTATCATTATATTTCCTGTATTTCCTATTTTAGCAAATGAAATATAATGCTTTATAAAATCTGACCAGTCAATATGAGATGATAAAACTCCTATAACATTTCCATTATTATCTTTAATATCAGCATACATTTTATAAACAACATCACCTGTTATTGAAGATTTAACAATTCCCATTTTTTCAGTTTGATTTTTATACAAAGAAAAATCTGCATCATAACCATTATTATAATTGATTAAAGAACCATTTTCCGAATCAAGAAGAACTTTGCCTTCTCTATTTAAAATTGTAAAATGCAATGATGCATTCCTATAATTTTTAAATCCTATTAGAGTATTGCTTGCAAGCTGAGTATTATACTCATCAGCAGATAATAAATAATTGACTATACTTTCATTAGTAGCAAAGCTTTCAATTATTGATTTTTGATGTTCTATCCATAGATTGGCTGTACCTTCATAGGCAGCAGCAGTAGTTTCAAATCCATTTTGAGCCGCTATATCAACAGACTTCAATGATATTAAAAACATTATAACTGTTATTACAAATATTGATAATGTAATAGAAAGTCCCATAATAAGCGGTATTTTAAATGTTAAACTATTAAGTTTCATTTTGTAACCCTTATTATAAAATTTGAACTACATTATATCATAATTGTAAAATTAAATCAAACTTCACATACAATCAAAATATTATTATATATTTTAATAAAATCAATATTTTTATGTTTATAATATTGTAAGATTATAAAAAATAAATTATTATTGATAAAATGAATAATATAAAAAAATTGGCTATACTTCATCCTACTTTTGGATATAACGGCGGTGCTGAAAATGTAATACTTGCATTCTCAAAATACTGTCATAGTTTAAATATAGAAATAACTATTTATACTTATAGATTAAGAGATAATATACCAAATTATATAAAACAAATAAAAACTGATATAAAATTAAATCCTTTTATATTTAATAAAACTTCCAAATTTCTAGCAAATGAATTAATAAATTATGATGCCGTTTTAATACATAATTTTCCAGCAACTATATTCTTTGGGCTTGCTTCAAAGTATGCACAAAAAAATAATATTAAACTTCCTAAAAGTTTTTGGTATTGCCATGAACCTAGCGTGAGACTTTACGGGCATGATGATGAAAGCTATAAAAAACTTCAAAAGACTTGGGATATAATTGCAAGATATACAATGTACTTAGATAGACTCGGTGTAAGTAAAATAGATTATATAATGTCAAATAGTATAAGAACTAAAGAAGCAGTAAAAAGAGTTTATGACAGAGAAGCTGAAGTGATATATCCATGCACAACTGATACAGAAAATATTATACCTATTAATGAAGGAAAGCATTTTGTATATGTGGGAAGAATTGAAAAACCTAAAAATTTAGAAAATGCCATTATTGCTTTTAAATCATTCATTGAAAAGATAGAAGATAAAGAATTAAAATTTATAATAGCTGGAAAAGGCAGACATGAAAATAATTTAAAAAAACTCACAGAAAAATTAAATATGAATAATAATATTATATTTAAAGGTTTTGTAAGCGATGAAGAAAAAAAAGAATTATTAAATAAAAGTTATGCTTTAGTAATGCCTGCTATAAATGAACCATTCGGACTTACTGTAATAGAAGCATTATACTCATCATGCATATCTATAATATCAAATAAATCCGGAGTATACGAAATAGTTAAAGATTTATCTATCAGCTGCAATATGGAAAATATAGACGAAATAGTAAATGCTATGTCATTAGCATATAGAGATAAAAATATAAAAAACAGTATCATAAACTCATCAAAATCAATATTAGATATCTTTACAGTATCATCATATAGTGAAAATGTAATAAAATATATAGTAAATCACTTGTAATATTTCTAATATGTATTATAGTTATAATTGACTATGTATCATTTTATAGTTAATTAGTTAGAATTTATTATGGAGAGATTATGAAAAATTACACATCTATACCTAGTGCTTTTTTTGAAACAGTTCATAAAATGCCTCAAAGCCCAGCCTATAGATATAGAGATAATAACGAAGAAAAAGTTACAATTACATATAAAAAACTTTATGATAAAGTAAATGCTATCGCTAAAGCATTCGATGTTAAAGGATTATCCAAAAAGCATGTTGCAATATTCTCAGAAAATAGAATAGAATGGTTTATATCCGATATGGCTCTTTTAGCATTAGGCTCTGCTGATGTTCCAAGAGGTATAGACTCTACATCCGATGAATTAAATTATATAATAGAACATAGTGAAGCTCAAGCAGTGCTAGTAGAAAATGAATATGTTTTTAAAAAGATAGAAAAACATCATAAAGATTTATCATTGATAGTTTTTCTTGATAGTTCTAAACATGATCCTGATAATAATATTTATTCTTTTGAAAAGTTTTTAGAGCTTGGAGAAGAAAGTTTAAATGGCGATGAAGAGTTCGCTATAAAAAAAGCATCAAAATTAACCAATGAAAGTACAGCAACTATAATATACACTTCAGGAACTACAGGAAAACCAAAAGGAGTTATACTTACACATGGAAACATACTTCATAATGTAAGAGTTCTTCCAGATATAATAAAATTGCAGCCAGGTGAAAAACTTCTTACTATACTTCCTATTTGGCATATATATGAAAGAACAATATCCTATGTAACAGCTATAACAGGTTGTTTTACAGCTATCACAAATAAAAGATATTTAAAAAATGATTTCACAGAAGAAAGACCTGATATATTTATTTCCGTACCTGCAATATGGGTTAATATATATAATACTGTAATGAAAAATATAGATAGGAAAAGTACATTCGCTAGAAATCTTGCCAAATTCTTAATAAAAAGATCTATAAAATATATAAGAAGCGTAAGATTTCAAAATGATTTAGTTTATTTATTAGGCGATGAACATAAAAGCGATAAAAAGTCAGAATATAGTATAGGTATGTTTGACCCTATTTATCATAAAATGGCTACAAAAATGGTATACAGCAAAATAAAAGAATTAACCGGCGGTAAAATGCGTCTTACTATATCAGGAGGCGGAGCTTTACCTATGTATATAGAAGACTTTATTGAAGCTGTAGGAATAAATTTAGTTGTAGGATGGGGTATAACGGAAACTGCTCCAGTTGTTACATTGAGATCGCCTTTCAAAAATTATAGAGGAACTTGCGGTGCTCCTGTGCCTGAGGTAAAAATAGAAGTTAGAGATAAAGAAGGAAATATTTGTGAAGATGGAGTTATGGGAGTATGTTATATAAAAGGTCCGAATATTTTCAAAGAATATTATAAAGACCCAGAATTAACTAAGCAGGCAAAAGTTGACGGATTCTTTAATTCCGGAGATTTAGGAACATATACTCAGCAGGGAGAAATAGTTTTAACAGGAAGAGCAAAAGAAACTATAGTACTTCTTACAGGGGAAAATGTAGAGCCTCAGCCTATAGAAAATAAAGCATTAGAATCTCCTTATATTTCTCAAATTATGCTTGTAGGACAGGATAAGGCTTCTACTGGTGCAATTATAGTAATAAATAAAGAAAATATAAAAGAACATTTTGATAAGCAAAAAATTCATTATGATGAAAAAACTCTTGCATCTTCAAAAGATGTTTATAAATTAATGAGAGAAGAGTTGGATAATTTAATTAATTATAAAAATGGATTCAGACCTTATGAAGCTATAGCTAAAATGATAATCACAGATGAAGAGTTTACAATAGAAAATGGGCTTTTAACTCAATCTTTGAAAATAAAAAGAGCAAATGTTATGGAAGCATATAAAGATAAAATAGATGCTTTATATGATAAAGTAAAATAATTCCTAATATATACTGAAATTTTTTAAGTTTGTAAAAATTAGTTTTTATATTTCTATTATTTTCGAGGACTAGCCACCGAACTCCCAGTTCTTTTGCGACTGAAAGAAGTGCCTATGGTATTGGCACAGGCGAAGCCCGCCTCACGAAGTGTGCCTACGGCAGGTGAATGGCTATATTTTAGCTTAAATTTAATAATTTATATTAGATATAAAACAAAATTAGTATAATTTAGTATTAATGTTACACTTCCACTTTTTGGTTCTTTTTGCGGCGGGAAAAAAAACAACAAAAAAATTACAAAGTTAAAAATTTATTTTTTTATAAAATATAGTTGTTATGTATATTTATAATTTTTGTACTCTCTATACAAATATTTAAAAAATTTATTTTTAATATATAATTAAAATAAAAATTTAGGAAAGTAAATAATGTTCATAACAAGCAAAAACACAATAGTTGAAGCCATTTCAAAAGATTTAGTTCAAACTTTATATATAAAATTTCCTGTTTCAAAAAGAGAAAAAGACATTATAAAATTGGCTGAAAAAAAGAAAGTGCCAATAAAAAATGTTGATAAAAATGAAATGGAAAAAATTGTAGGCAAAATTTATTCAATAGCTGCTGATATAAAAGAAAATGTTGAAATAGGTATAGAAAGTTTTATAGAAAAAGCATTTGAAAAAAGAGAAAATCCTTTAATATTTATATTGGATTCTATAACTGATGTTCATAATTTAGGAGCTATAATAAGAAATGCATACTTTTTTGATGTGGCAGGAATTATAATGCCTAAAGATAATTCAGCACCAATCAATGAAAAAGTTTATGAAATATCAGAAGGGGCTGCATATCATTTGCCAATATCCATAGAAACAAACTTAAATAGAGTTATAGATTTGATGAAAGATAAAGGCTTTTGGATATATTATGCAAGCGAGAAAGGAGAAACTTCATTAGAGGATTTTAAATTCAATTCTCCTACTGCAATTATATTAGGCAATGAGCATAGCGGAGTCAGAGATATATTGAAAAAAAATTCAGATGGAAGCGTTATAATAAATTCTGCTACAGATTTTGATTCTTTGAATGTATCTGCCGCATCTGCTATTATAGGTTATGCCTACTCTATTTATAAATAATATTATTAATTATATTTTATCAAATATTAATTAATATTGTTATATAATAATGTATATATTTATTTTTTTACTTGCAATAATAGTAAAAAAGTATATATTAAATATATAGGATATAAAATTTAAGGCATAATATATGGAGATTTAAAATGCCTATAGCACCTTTAGACTTGCAACAATTATATATGCAGCAATCGCATATAGGACGTATGGAGCATACAAGAATGGCTGCAAAAACTATTGCAATGCAGTCGGAAGATAGAGATATACACAGAGATTCCTATATAAAAGATTCAACAGTTGTAAAGTCTGAAAATATATCTGATGAAACTAGGGTTAAAGAAAAAAAAGATGAACAAAGACCCAAAGATCAAGGATATATGTCCTATAGAAAAAAGAATAAAAAAAGAATGACAGATGATACTGATGATAACAAAGGAAACAATACTATAGAAATAGAAGAGGTTTCAGCAACAGAGCGAACTAAAGGTTCTAAAATAGATTTTTTGGGATAATAAATAAGTAATATCTAATTATGCAAATTGTAATATCTGTAATCATTAATATAGTTATATTAGCAGTTACCCTACCGCTGTTTTATATTTATATAGTTTCTAAAGCTAGAGAAAGATTAGAAAAAGAAACTATGTCAAAAGCCAGAGAAGAAATAGAAGCATTGGTAAAAGAATTCAATAATATAGCTTTATCTAGAATATCAATATTGGAAGATTCTATAGTAAGAGCTAACAGATTGGTAAAAGAATTAAATAATTTACAAAATGGCAAAAAAGATAATAATATTAATAATACAGCTGCTATAAAAGAAGAAATAAAAACAGAAGAGAACACAAATAAACAAGAAGAAAAAAAACTTGATGTTTCAGTACAGGAACCTAAAAATACAGAATCTAATAAGAATGTTGTAATGAACAATGAAACTAAAAATAAAAAATTGGATGTAAGAGTAGAAGATGATAATATAAAAATAAACTCTAAAGCAGAAAAAAAAGAAAATACAGAAAAAATAGAAAAAGCAGAAAAGCAAGAGAAAAAAGAAGAAGTTGTTAAACCTAAACCTAAAAAAAATAATATAGATACTGCAGCTAAAGCAATAGATGATGAAGCAAGAAGAGAAGTTATAGAAAAATTGAGAAATAAATTAGACAGAACTATTAAAACAAATATGGCTATATATGATAAGCCTATTGAAGATAAAACTATAGCATTAGTTAATGAACCATTAGACAATACTGCAAAAGACTATAATAAAAATGATGATATAATTAAGCTATATAAACAAGGCTTAAGCAAAGAAGAAATAGCTAAAAAATTAAAGTGCTCCATAACTGAAATAGATATAGTAATAGATTTGAACTTAGATTAATTATTATATTTCACATTTTAATACAATAATTAATAATATAAAAAAACCGCTTATTAAAATTAATTAATAAGCGGCTTTTAAAATATATAGCAAACTTATGCGTCTGTTTTTACAACTTTCTTTTTATAAATTGTATCAACTATAACGCCCAAAGCATTATCGCCGGATACATTACAAGCTGTACCGAATGAGTCTTGAGTAATGTATAAAGCAACCATTATAGCACATAAAGGACTGTCTGGAGCACCTAATCCTACCATATAGAGGAAAGGCAAAGCTGTCATTATGGAACCGCCCGGAGCACCTGGAGAGGCAACCATAGCTATACCAAGTATAAGAATGAAAGGAAGTACTATAGTATAAGAAATAGGTATTTGATTCATTAAACATACAGCAGTAGCACATGCTGTAATTGTTATCATAGAGCCTGCCATGTGTATATTAGCACAAAGAGGTACTACGAAGTTTCTTATTTGTTCAGATATTCCGTCTTTTTCAGCACACTGCAAGTTTACAGGTATAGTGGCAGCTGATGACTGAGTACCTAAAGCGGTGATATATCCGCGTATTTGATTTTTGATAAGAAATATCGGACTTTTCTTTCCTATAGCTCCTGCAACAAAGAATACTATAACTAAATATATGAAATGCATTAATATTACAACTAAGAATACTTTCCACAATATTCCTAATATTACAAATGTTTGTCCGCTTTTAGTCATATTTACAAAAGTACCGCAAATATAAAGAGGCAGGAATGGTATTATTGAAATTCTTAAAGTTCTGTCTATTATATTAGATAGTTCACCGAAAGAGTTATACAAATAATCTCCCATTTTATTTTCACTTGCTCTTAAAGTAGAAATACCTAATCCTAATATGAATGCAAATAAAACTGCCGATAAAGTATCAAGTATAGGCGGAAATTTCAAAGAGAGAAAAGGCTCTAAAGACTTTCCTGCAGTTTCAGCTATTTTTTGAATATCTTCCGAATTCATAAAGCTAGGGAATAGATTATAAGCTACTGTAAAAGATGCCGTACCTGATATTAGAGTTGAAGCATAAGCCAATGCACATGTTACAGCCAATAAAAAACCTGAACCTTCTCTTAAACCTGCTATACCCATAGTTACATAAGCTAAAATCATCAAAGGTATTACGAAACTTAAATAAGAACTAAAAATTCCAGAAAGAGTAACGATTAATCTAGATATTACTTCTGGTATAAATTGCTGTCCAAAAAATATACCAAGCAAAATTCCAATAATCAGTCTTGGAACTAGACCGAGTTTAAATTTTTTTTCCATTAGTTTCTCCTAATTAATAGTGTATATTATATAGTATATACAAAAAAACTAATCTGTAAATAGATAGTACATTTTTTTAATTATTTTATATATAAAATGCTATTTAATATATACTACATTACTATATACAATATTTAAAAAAGATAAAAAATCACTATAAATAATAATTTATGTAAACAAAATTCTCATAAATGTAAAAATATACCTAATTATTCTTTAACAACTAAATCAGATGTACAATTCGGACATTTTACTGCATTAATATTTATAGTTGAACAGCAATAAGGACAAATTTTTTCTTTATCTGCTTTGTCATCTTTCTCTTTTTTAATAGCTTTTTCCTGTATTTTATTGAATAATTTTATTATTATAAATAAAGATAAAGCAGTTATTATAAAACTTATTATAGTATTAATAAATACACCCACTCCTATTACTACAGCACCCGCATTTCTAGCCGCTTCTATAGAATTATAATTGCCAATAGCATCAGTACCTTTTTTTATCACTATAAATATATTGGAAAAATCTATACCGCTTAATATCATGCCTATTGGAGGCATTAATATATCATCTACAAAAGAATTAACTATCTTTGTAAATGCTGCACCAATAACCAAACCTACAGCCATATCCAATATGCTTCCTCTCATAATAAATTTTTTAAACTCTTTTATCATAATAAAATCCCAATAATATTTTTTATTATATTATATATTAAAAATAAAAAAGAGGCAGTATAAAATACTGCCCCAATTTTTCAATAAACCTCGTATATATATTTTATAAATCAGTTTTCTATTTTATTATCTGTAATAATAGTATCTCATTCTGTAGCTGTTTAATTGTGCTAATTGTTCATCTGTAAGAACATCCAAAACAGCAACATCTTTTTCAATTCTAAGATAATCTATCTCTTTTTCTAAATCTTTCTTTTGATTGATTAAATCTTTTATTAAGTTTAAATCAATATCAATTTTTTCTCTTTCTAATTTGAATTTATAATCAATATTTCTTTTTTGATATTCTAAATCATTGATTTTTAATTCATACTCATAAAATATTTTGCTCATTTCATCGATTTGCTGATCTGTCAAATATATTCCAGCATTTCTGCACATTCTGTATATATCACCTCTTGCTCCAGGTCTATGTCTAGGAGTTGGAGGAACAGGTTCTCTATCTCTAGGAGCTGGAGGAACTGGCTCTCTATCTCTTGGAGCAGCTTCATATCTGTATCTAGGTTCCTTAGCTGGATCTGCTACAGGAGGCTGTGCAAAAGCAATTGATGATATTAAACTAATTATAAAAAGTGATAATAATATTTTAGTTTTCATTTTAAATCTCCTTAAATAAAAATAATAATTTCTAATTTCTATTTGCTTTATTAGACGTGCTTTTTTCATAAAAGTTCCCAATAAATATAAAAAAATTATAAAAGTATTGATAAAAACATAATATTATTATATAGTAATACTCTATAGCAATATTTATTTTAAGAAGGTTATAATTATGGAAGTATATGATATAGAAATGATAAGAAATTTTTATAAGGGATATTCTAATAAAATTAATAATATAAAATCTAAATTAAACAGAAGTTTAACATTATCTGAAAAAATTTTATACGCACATTTATATAATGAAAATGATATAAAAGATTTTAAAAGAGCTGAAGATTATGAGGACTTTAGACCAGACAGAGTTGCTATGCAGGATGCTACAGCTCAAATGGCACTACTTCAATTTATGAATGCTGGAAAAACTTCTTCTGCAGTACCAGCAACAATACATTGCGATCATTTAATAGAGGCTTGTAAAGGTGCTGAAGAAGATTTAAAAAACGCAATTAATACAAATAAAGAAGTTTATAATTTTTTGGAAAGCGTTGCTAAAAAATATGGACTTGGTTTTTGGGAAGCAGGATCTGGAATAATTCACCAAATAGTTTTAGAAAATTATGCATTCCCAGCAGGTATGATGATTGGAACTGACTCACACACACCTAATGCCGGAGGACTTGGAATGCTTGCTATAGGCGTTGGCGGAGCTGATGCAGTTGACGTTATGACTGGTATGGAATGGGAATTAAAAATACCTAATATAATAGGGGTAAAATTGACTGGCTCATTGAATGGCTGGGCTAGTGCTAAAGATGTAATATTAAAATTAGCAGGTATTTTAACTGTTAAAGGCGGTACTAATTCTATTATAGAATATTTCGGAGAAGGTGCTTCTACCCTATCCGCTGCTGGAAAGGCTTCAATATGTAATATGGGTGCTGAAGTTGGAGCTACTACTTCAATATTCCCTTATGATAATAATATAAAAGAATATTTAATTTCAACAGGACGTGAAGAAATTGCAAAACTTGCAGATGAAAATATTAATAATTTAAAAGCTGATGAAGAAGTATATAATAATCCAGAAAAATATTATGACAAAATAATAGAAATTAATTTGTCTGAATTAGAACCATACTTAAATGGACCATTTACACCAGATGCAGCTTGCACTATAAGTGAGTTTGCTAAAAAGGTAGAAGAAAATAAATATCCTACAGCTATGGAAGTTGGCTTAATAGGTTCTTGTACTAATTCATCTTATCATGATTTAAGCAAGGCTGCTTCTATTGCCCGTCAGGTAATAGAAAAAAAATTAAAAGTAAAATCAAAAATAATAATAAATCCAGGTTCTGAAGCCTCATATAATGCTGCTTTAAGAGATGGCATAATTGATGATTTCAAAAAAATAGGTGCTGTTATAATGACTAATGCATGCGGACCTTGTATAGGACAATGGAACAGACAAGAACCTGATAATACAAGAGCAAACTCAATAGTAACATCTTTCAATAGAAACTTTGCTAAAAGAGCAGACGGCAACCCTAATACTCATGCATTCGTCGCTTCTCCTGAAACTGTAATGGCTTTGAGTATAGCAGGAGATTTAAGATTCAATCCATTAAAAGATACTCTCACTAATGAAGAGGGAAAAGAAGTAAAACTTGATGCACCTGTAGGAATTGCTTTGCCTAAAAATGGACTTAGCACAGAAAATAAAAAAAGACAAAGCAGTCCAGATAGTAAAGTAGAAATAATAATAGATAAAGATTCAAAACGTTTGCAATTATTAAAACCTTTCGATAAATTTAATATCAATGATTTTAATAATATGCCTCTACTAATAAAAGTTAAAGGAAAATGTACAACAGACCATATATCTATGGCAGGACCTTGGTTAAAATTCAGAGGACATTTAGAGAATATTTCAGATAACATGTTAATGGGTGCTGTTAATTTCTTTAATGATAAAACAAACTATGTATTCAATCAATTAAATAACAATTATGAAGAAGTTTCAAAAACAGCAAAAGAATATAAAAATAAAAATATATCTTCTATAGTAGTAGCAGAAGAAAATTACGGAGAAGGTTCAAGCAGAGAGCATGCTGCAATGGAGCCAAGATTTTTGAATGTAAAAGCAGTTCTAGCTAAAAGTTTTGCTAGGATACATGAAACTAATCTAAAAAAACAAGGTATGCTTGCAATAACTTTTAAAGATAAAGAAGATTACAATAAAATACAGGAAAAAGATAAAATAACTATATTAGGACTTGATAATTTCAAACCTAAGCAAAATATTACTATTAAAGTCGTTCATGAAAACGGCAGTGAAGATACATTTGAAGCAGTGCATACTTATAATGAAGCACAAATTGAATGGTTTAAAAATGGAGGAGCATTAAATAGTTTAATGAAAAATTAATTATAAAATTGTTAAGTGCTGACATTATTGACAATAAATAATAAATATTTAAACTAAAAATTTTATTAAAAAATATATATTATAAATGATGATTAATTTGAACTTATCAGCATGCAAATTAATCATTAATAATAAAATGTATTTTAGCTTTATAAAAATTGGAAATATTGGTATAATAAAATTATGAATGGAACAAGAAATATTAATGTATTAAATGATTATTTTATGAGATATTTATTCTCATCTGCCAACAGTAATACTATACTACTTGACTTTATTAATTCTATAATGCTTGATTCTAACATGAAAACTTTTAGAGAAGTAGAAATTCTTACGCCATTCAATTATAAAGAAAACTATGAAGATAAAGAAACAATAGCAGATGTAAAATGTATAACTCAAAATGGAACTGTTGTTATAATAGAAATTCAGCTTCAAGGAAATTCAAGATTTCCAGAAAGAATACTTTATTATTGGGCATCTAATTATAGTAAACTTCTAAAGCATGGTGAAAAATACGATGTTTTAACTCCAGTAATTAGTATAAATTTACTTAATTTTAATTTAGATGATGCTGATAACATTCATTCCTGCTATATGATTTATGATACTTTTAATCAAAGACTTCTTACAGACCATTTACAAATTCATATTATAGAAATAAAAAAGTTTAAGTCTAATTCATTAGAGCCTGATTTAAATTGCTGGCTTAAATTTTTTACTATGAATGAAAAAGATGATAAGGAGGCAATTATGTCTGAATTAGTTAAAGAAAAAACTATAATGGAAGAAGTACAAATAAAATATAATAATTTTATAAAAGATAGACTTATGATGAATGAATATGATAAAAGACAGGCTTATTTATATGGTAATCAAATAATGTTGGAAGAAGAACGAAGATTGGGAAAAGAAGAAGGTATTAAAGAAGGTATTAAAGAAGGTATTAAAGAAGGTATTAAAGAAAACCAAATAGCAATAGCAAAAAATATGAAAAATGATAAAGTAGATGTAAATACTATATCTAAATATACAGGTTTAAGCATAGAAGAAATAAAAAATCTGTAGAACTATTAATATAAAAAATATCATAAAACATTTATAACTTTAAATATATTATTTTTAATATAAATAGCATTTATAAAAATAAAAAGTAATTAATAATAGGATTTCAATATGAGTAAAATAGAAATGAAAAACGGTAAATTAATAGTACCAGATAATGTTATAATTCCTTTTATAGAAGGGGACGGAGTTGGTGCAGAAATTACACCAGTATCTCAAATGATTGTGAATGAAGCTGTAAAAAAAGCATATAACGGCAAGAAATCTATAGAATGGCTTGAGGTGCTTGCCGGAGATAAGGCACAGCAAAAATTAGGAACTCCTCTACCTGATGAAACTATAAATACTTTTAAAGAATATCTTATAGGTATAAAAGGACCTTTAAATACTCCTGTTGGTGAAGGTATGCGTTCTCTTAATGTGGCACTTCGTCAAACTTTGGATCTTTATGTTTGTTTAAGACCTGTAAGATGGTTTAAAGGTACTTCTTCACCTGTAAAAGAACCTAATAAAGTTAATATGGTGGTATTCAGAGAAAATACTGAAGATATATATGCTGGTATAGAATGGAAAACAGGAACTGAAGAAGCTAAGAAATTTTACAACTTCTTAAAAAATGAAATGGGTGTAAGTAAAGTAAGATTCCCAGAAACTTCATCTTTCGGAGTTAAGCCTGTATCTGAAGAAGGTTCTAAAAGATTAATAGCTTCAGCCATTGAATATGCTATTGAAAATAAACTTCCTTCTGTTACTTTAGTTCATAAAGGTAATATAATGAAATTCACAGAAGGCGGATTCAAAAAATACGGATATGAACTTGCTAGAAAAGAATTTTCTGATAAAACTTTCACTATGGAAGAATATGCTGAAATAAAAAAGGAATTAGGTGAAGATAAAGCAAAAGCAAAATTAAAAGAAGCTAAAGAAAGCGGAAAAATAATAATAAAAGATAATATAGCCGATGCATTCTTACAAAATACATTATTAAAACCTGAAGACTATTCTGTAATAGCTACACTAAATCTAAACGGTGATTATATATCTGATCAATTAGCAGCTATGGTTGGAGGAATAGGAATAGCTCCAGGCGGAAACATTAATTATAAAACAGGACATGCTATTTTTGAAGCTACTCATGGAACAGCACCAGATATAGCCGGAAAAAATCAAGCTAATCCTTGTTCATTAATACTTTCTTCTGTTATGGCATTGGAATATTTAAATATGAATGAAGCTGCTAATATGATAATAAATGCATTAGAAAAGTCATTTGAAAGCGGTTATGCTACTAAAGATTTGGCAAACTTTATGGATAATGGAAAGCCTCTTGGTACTAAAGAGTTTGGAGAAAAAATTATTTCTCTAATATAATTGATTCATAATTATTTTTACACGTAAAATATACATTATATTTTATAAATCAAAATAAATTTATAAGGAGTTTATTATGAAAAAAGAATATCTACTTTATAAACTATACGATCATTCCAGTAAACGTATAAAAATTGATAGCGAGCTTTTTCAAAAATATAATGTGAAAAAAGGGCTTAGAAATGAAGACGGAACAGGGGTACTTGTAGGACTTACTAATGTAGGTGATGTTGTAGGTTATGAAAAAGATGAAAATGGAAATGTATATCCTATAGATGGTAAATTATACTATAGAGGTTACAGTATTAATGATATAGCTGAAGACATATTAAAAAATAATCGTTTTGGATATGAGGAAGTTTGTTATTTACTTCTTTCTGGTAAACTTCCAGATGAGGAAAGGCTTCAATCCTTCAGAGATCTCATAGCTGAAAATATGTATTTAGATAAAAAAACAATTATGAATATCATTGATTTGGAAGGACAAAATATTATGAATATTCTTTCAAGAAGCGTACTTGAAATGTATATTCATGATCCTAACCCTGAAGATTTATCATTGGATAATTTAATGCTTCAGTCTATACAATTAATAGCAAGATTCCCAGCAGTTATTGCTTATGCTTATAACATGTATAAATATAGTGTTAATCAAAAGTATTTAACTATAACACTTCCACAACCAAAATATTCTATAGCAGAAAATTTCTTGTATATGCTTAAACAAGAATTTAGTCCTTTAGAAGCTAGAATGCTTGATTTACTTCTAATACTTCATGCTGATCATGGCGGCGGTAATAACTCTACATTTACAGTACGTGTTACAAGCTCATCAAGAACAGACACATATTCAAGCATATCTGCCGGTATTGGTTCTCTTAAAGGTGATTTGCATGGAGGTGCTAATGCTAAAGTAATGGACATGTTTATTCATTTAAAAGAAGTAATAGATAATTGGGAAGATAAAAATGAAATAGATGATTATCTTACAAAAATGCTTAATAAAGAAGCTTATGATCATAGCGGTTTAATTTATGGTATGGGACATGCCGTATATACTTTATCAGACCCTAGGGCGGTTATATTAAAAGACTTGGCTAGACAATTAGCAAAAGAAAAGAAAAAAGAATGCGAACTTCAATTCTTAGAATTAATTGAAGAAAGAGCTGTAGAATGCTTTATGAAAGTAAAAGGAGAGAAAAAAAGAGTATGTGCTAATGTTGACCTTTATTCAGGATTCATATACGACATGCTTGGAATACCTAAAGAAATTTATACTCCTTTATTTGCTATGTCAAGAATTGTTGGTTGGTGTGCTCATAGAATAGAAGAGCTTAATTTCGATGACAGAAGAATAATAAGACCTGCTTATAAAAATGTTATAGAACCTCAAGAGTTTATAAGCATGGATAAAAGATAATAAAATATAATTTCTAATAAAGATTTTTAAAAGGAGTTTTATTTTATATAAGGCTCCTTTTTTATGTAGTTTAAATTTATATTCATTTGAATATTTATTTTAAATTAAAAAAATAATAAAAAAAGAGACTTAAAAAGCCTCTTTTTTTATTTCAATATTTTACACTAACTCTAAATATCCAATTTTTCTAATATAAGAGTTAAATCTTTTTTATCTATTACAATATTCGCTTCTTTTTTTAGAATCTCTTTAGCACAGAAAGCAGCTTTATTTTTAGAGTATTTAAACATACTCAAATCATTAGCCCCATCTCCAACAACTAAAGTATCATCATAAGAAATATTTAAAAGCCTCTGCAATGTTAAAAGCATATTTCCCTTGCTGTCAGAAAACATCATCTCTCCGCCAACTTTTCCTGTAAGCATATCATCTTTAACATGAAATATATTTGAAAACTCTGCATCTAAATTTAATTTCTTAGCAAATGGTATAGTAGCATTTTTGAATCCGCCAGAGAAACATACGCATTTATAATCTCTTTTATGAAGCTCTTCAATAATTTCTTTTGCTCCGTTCATTATAGGAAGCGAATTGCAAATTTCATTAACAGTTTCTAATTTTATTCCTTTAAGTAAAGCTACCCTACTTTGCAAACTCTCAAAGAAATCTAATTCTCCTCTCATTCCTCTTGCTGTAATTTCAGAAATCTCTTTAGCAAAATTAGTTTCCTTTGCGATAATATCCAAAGTCTCGCCGTCCATTAAAGTAGAATCAAAATCAAAAACTGCTAATTTCATTTTTATTTATCCTATTAATTATAAAGTATATTCTGCTGTAAGTCTTACATATTTAGGATCTTGAACGCCTTCTATATTAGAAATTTTTGTTATAACATCATTTCCAATAACTCTATCAACGTTTATTGCCATTATAGATGTACTGCTTCCTTTAATATTTTCAGATACGCTCATTGAACCAATATTGATTCCATCGCCTGAAAGAACTGTTGCAACTTTTGCTACCATAGCAGGCTGGTTTATATGAGGTACTATCAATATATGAGGCTGAGGCTTGATTATAACATCATAATCATTGAACTTAACTATTCTAGCAATATTTTTAGCTATCAATGATACTGATACGCTTGTTGTTTCTTTATCAGTTGTCAATTTTACTTTAAGTATGCTTGTGAAAGTTGAAGGAGCTTCAGACTTGATGGTTTTTACTTCAATACCTCTTTGTTTAGCAAGATAAGGAGCATTAACATAGTTAACATCTTGGAACATATAAGATAATGCACCTTTTAATATAGCAACCTCAAGAGGCTGAATATCTAAATTAATCAAATCACCCTGAGCTGTTATTTCAAGAAATTTTATTTTTCCATTAGCTGTCTGCATTATCATTTCGCCTGCATTCTCTGAAATTTTCATGTAATCTTTAACAGGCTCTAATTTTTCAGGATTAAGAGAAGGTATATTTACTGCTGATTCAGTATATCCTCCAGATAGTACCTGTTTTATCTGTTTAGCAACATCTAAAGCAACATTGATCTGTGCTTCTTTTGTACTAGCTCCAAGGTGAGGAGTAAGTATCAAATTATCTTTTTTATATTCAACTAAAGGACAAGTTTCTATTTTAGGCTCATTTACAAATACATCCACTGCAGCTGCTGCTATAGTACCATTTTCTAAAGCATTTTTTAAATCTTCTTCATTAACAAGTCCGCCTCTTGAACAGTTAATAATTATTGCAGTATTTTTCATTTTGCATAAATTATCTTTATTTATGATATTATTTGTTTCAGGAGTTTTTGGTATATGAAGTGATAAATAATCAAGTTTAGGTAAAAACTCATCTAAAGAAGTTTCATAAACAGCACCAGCTTTCTGAACTATTTCTTCTGTAGCAAATGGATCATACACAATAACTTTCATTCCAATAGCCAAAGCAATATGAACAACCTTTCTTCCTATTCTTCCAAATCCCATAACACCCAAAGTTTTTCCTAAAAGCTCATTACCTGTGAATTTATCTCTGTTCCATTTAGCATCTTTAGTAGATACTGCAGCAGGTACTATATTTCTTGATACTGCAAGCACTAATGCTATAGTATGTTCTGATGCTGCAATAGTATTTCCGTCAGGAGAGTTTACTACTATTATACCTTTTTCTGTAGCAGCTTCAACATCTATATTGTCCACTCCTACCCCCGCACGTCCTATGATTTTTAAATTCTTTCCAGCTTCTATGATTCTTTTTGTTACTTTAGTTTGGCTTCTAACCATCAAAGCATCATATTCACCAATAACTTTAACTAATTCATCTTCACTCATAGTAGGAAGAAATACAGCTTCAGAAACATCAGCTATTATATCCTTAACGCATTCATTTACCTTATCAGTTATTAAAACCTTCATTATAATTTTCTCCTTTTATTACTATGCTCGAAAAATCCTATAAGCCCCTCGATAATGAATTATCGAGGCGGATTTTTCTCGCTTCTTTTATTACTATGCTCGAAAAATCCTATAAGCCCCTCGATAATGAATTATCGAGGCGGATTTTTCTCGCTTCTTTT
>NZ_CALXYQ010000040.1 GCF_944393015.1 uncultured Brachyspira sp. | reverse complement strand
CGCTTCTTTTATTACTATGCTCGAAAAATCCTATAAGCCCCTCGATAATGAATTATCGAGGCGGATTTTTCTCGCTTTTTTTATTGCTATACTCGAAAAAAGTATAAAAACTAACCAATAATAAATTATTGCATCATTTTTATCTCTTTATAAATATTACTATACTCGAAAAAACACATAAGTCCATCAATAATAAATTATTTGATAAACTTTTTCTCGCTTTATAACTATTACTAATAAAAATAAAATATTCTAATATAATGAAAAAACATTATATTAGAATATATAAAATAATCAAAACTATTTACTATTATTTATTTAATTCTTCAATTAACTTTTTAACTCCGCTGCCTAATTCAAATTTGTATCCTAATTTTAAAAGGCTAGCCTCTAATGCTCCCATAGCCATTATTAAATCTCTTTCGCATACAAATCCAAGGCTTCCGATTCTAAAGATTTTATTTTCTAAATTACCCTGACCATTTGCAACTATTATATCATAATCTTCTTTCAAAGTTTTTCTTATATCAGGTACGCTTATTCCTTCAGGAGGAAGTATTGAAGTGATAGCATGACTTGCATTATTATCATCTTCTACAAGCAATTTTAATCCTATAGTTCTTACAGCAGCCCTTAAAGCAAGAGAAAGTTTTTTATGTCTTTTATTAACATTTTCAATACCCTCTTCTTTTATCATTTTTAAAGCAGTATGTAAAGAAGTTATAAGACTCACTGCAGGAGTAAAAGGGGTTGTATCTTTAGCTAAAGACTTTTTATGTTCAGTCCAGTTAAAATAAAAACTAGGATATTTACATTTTTCATGCATTTTGAAAGCATCTTCGCTTGCAGTTAAAAATGAAAGTCCAGGAGCAATCATAAATCCTTTTTGAGAACCAGATATAGCAACATCAATATTCCATTCATCAGTTTTAAACTCCATAGCACATAAACTTGTTATACCGTCTACAACTGATACAGCACCATGTTTTTTTATAATAGAACATAATGTTTTTACATCATTAGCAGCACCTGTTGAAGTTTCACTATGAGTAAGAGTTACAATCTTTATGTCTTTATCTTTATTCAAAGCTTCTTCAAGCATTTCAGGAGTTATAACTTTTCCAGCTTCAACTTCTACTTTTGTAACTACCGCTCCTCTGCTTGCAGCGATTTTTGCCCATCTTGCCCCAAAATTACCAATAGATAAGCATAATACTTTATCACCCTCATTAATAAGGTTTTCTAAAGCAGCACACATAGCACCTGTTCCGCTTGCTGTGAATAAATATACATCATTTTTAGTTTGGAACACATATTTTAAATCTTCATAAACTTCTTTTAAGATATTTGAAAATTCTTTGCTTCTATGTGCCATAGGATGTTTTGCCATTTCTATTAATGCTGATTCAGGTACTGGAGTAGGCCCTGGTATCATCAAAAATGTTTTATCTCTCATAATAAAAGTCTCCTTAAAAATCATCAATAAAATAAAAAAATATTTCATATATTATAGTACATATATTTTTTTTTACAATACTGTATCTAGTAATATTTATATAAAAATTAGATTATTTATATATAAAATAGTTATTTTATATATAAAAATGATTGTTTTTTATAATTTATTTAATATATAAAATATTATATATCATAAAAAATATTCTTTTCATAGTTATATTAATAATAATCATACATCTATAATAAAAAATAGTTACAAACTTATAATTAAAAATTATATAAAAATATTGTATATATTTCGGACTAAATATTATATTAAAATCATTAATAAAATGTATTTCAATGTATCCGTTTTAAATTAATACTTTTTTCTTTAACATAAATAATACATAAAATATTTTAATACAAAACTCCTTGACAATACAGTATCTTTTATATATTATTTAATATCTAATTTTTTATTTATCATAAAAACATACATATAACTTACTTTAATTTAAGGAAAACAAATAATGAAATCATTAAAAAAAGAAATTATATATCCTATTATATTTGCAATTCTTTCTATACTATTTTTCTATAGTAATTTAACATTTTCCTATCTTCAAATGGGCGATGTTATATTATGGGATATTAAAAATATTAAAGATGCAATATTCAGCGGAAATTTATATTTTTGGAATAATGCTTATTTTACAATAGCTACTTCTTCAACAGTACCTATTCACCCAAAGTCATTATTAATAGCATTATTACCTAATACTATATACCCTCAAGTAAGTATAATGTTTCATATTACTGTTATGGGATATGGATTATTTTTATTTTTAAGAGAAAAGAAATTATCAATAAAAGCATCTATGTTTGGTGCAGTTGCTTTGATGTTTTCAAATGCTATGATCACATTAATACTTCCAGGTCATTTAGGTAAATTTGAAACTTACTGTTATTTTCCATTTGTATTATATTTTCTTTCAAAAGCTATGAATAGTGAAAAATGGATTCATTTCCTTCTTACAGGTGCTTTTTTGGGTATAGCATTTTTAGGCGGAGCTTTGGACGTTGCAATGTACTTCGCTTTATTTTTATCATGTTATTTCTTATATTTGCTTTACAATAAAAAAAATGATAAGAAAATAATTGACTTTATAAAGACAGATATAAAAAAAATAATTCTTTTATGTGTAAAATTTGCATTAGTAGCAGTATTTTCTTTTTTGATGTCTATACAAATTATAATGATAACAAGAAATACTCAGGATATGGGAGCAGCTGGAGTTACAGATAAGAATCAATTATGGGAATGGGCAACAAGATGGTCATATCCACCTGAAGAAGTATTGGGATTCTTTATACCTGGATTCTTCGGATACTATTCAGGAAGTCAAACTCACCCTTATTGGGGAAGAATAGCTAATATGCCTGGAGAGCCTAAAACTTCAAACTTCTCTTTAACTTCTGCTAATATTGGTTATATCACTTTTATTTTTATAATATTTGCAATATTTATAAGCAGAAAAAAATACAGTGAAAAATATTTCTGGATTGGTACAGCCTTATTCTTTTTAATAGCAAGTTTCGGAAGATATTTTCCTGTTATATACGGAGCTTTATTTCAAATACCAATATTCAGAGATGCAAGAAATCCTAATAAATTTATAGAAATTATACCTATTCCATTTGCAATTCTTTCATCATTTGCAGGCGATTATATATTTAAAGCATTAGAAGCAAAAAAAGAGGATAAACTATTAAAATATTTAGAAGATGATTATAAATATATAAATATAGCTCAAAAAATTATGTATGCGATAACAATAGCTTCTGCCATACTTGCATTAATAACAATATTAACAAATGGAATGATATATAATAGTTTTGTAACTGATTGGAAGGAAGCTAATGCTGCATTAATATCAAAAAATATATTCATGTCATTTATAAGATTAACTTTAATATCTTCTTCTGTACTTCTTTTAATTAATAATGCCATTTCATTAAAAGAAATAACCATAAAAGATAAATTCCTTGTAATAGTACCTTTAATAGGATTTATATTATTCTCTGTGTATGATTTAGGACATATAGGTTTCCTTATAATAGGAAGTATAATAGTATTTTTATATGTTGTAATAGCTAATAAAGATAAATTATTCTATAAATATTTGCCTTATATGTTTATAGCTGTATTATTCTTGGATTTAGCTCAAAGCGGAAACATGTTTGTAGTAAAATCTAATTATGATCAAATGTATAAATCTACTCCTATAGTTGATCATATATTGAATGAAAAAGGCAATGAAACAACAATGCCTATATTGATTCCTTATCTATACAGATATACTACTCACACAATGCCTTATTACAAAATACCTTTAACTGAGCCTCCTGCTGCAAGCCGATTATCAAAAGATATTACTGATGTATTTTCAGCATTCAGAATAAATGATTATGTAGGTTATCAGCCTAGACTTATGGATTTACTTGGAGTAAGATATATTTTAAGTCCTACATATTTAGATCAGTCAATACTTTCTAATGATTTGACAAAGATAACTGAATATCAGGATCAATTCTCTGCTGCTGTATTATATGAACTTAAAGGATATAGAAATAAGTATGAATTTGTTAATAATGCCTATAATGCAGTAGATTTCAATGACGGACTCGGAAGAATTACAATGCCTAATTTCAATTTAGCTAATGAGGTTGTTTTGCTTAATAATTCAAATAATAATATCACTTTGAATAATGGAAATGCAATATACACTGCAGAATTACTTGAAGAAACAGATAATAAAATAGTAATTAATGTAAAAACTCCTGAAGCTGGTATTCTTGTATCTAAAGAACGTTATAATACAGATTGGTCTGTAACTGTAAATGGAGAAAAGAAAGAGCTATTAAATGCTAATTTATTATTCAGGGGTGTTTATGTTGATGCTGGTGATAATAATATTGTATTCGAGTTCACACCTACAATGAAATATTTATACAGTACAATAATTTGCTGGATAATATTTATAGTAATTTCTATTGTAAATATAGTTTTATATTTCAAAAAACAAGATAATTAACAATAAATTTTATAAAAATATATATTTTATGTAAAAACAGTTTTAATATTTTCATATTAGAACTGTTTTTTTAAATTTACAGCAAACATATACGATAATATGTAAGCAATAATTATAAAAACAAATACCTTGTAAACAAGAAGTAAAATATTTGTAAAAAATATTGACACATAATAATAAATATGATATACTAATAATATAAAAGGAGGAGGTTATTTATGAAAATACTAAAAGTAATATTAACAATTATCATAATCTCTTCCAGCAGTCTATTCGCTGATGATTGGATAGTTTCTCCTGAACAATTACCTGAAAGAGCTAGACAATTTATAGCTCAAATATTTCCAGATGCACAAATATGGTATGTTGAAATGGATGATGGTAAATATGAGGTAGAGCTTTCTAACGGCATAAAAATAGACTTCTTAGGAAATGGAGATTGGAAGGAAATAGATGCTGAGTATATTGGAATACCGTATAATGCCTTTCCTGCCAATGTTGCAAACACAATAAGAAACACATATCCGCAAACCGTTATAATAAGTGCTGAAAAGAAATGGGGTACTTATGAAATAAAGCTGAATAATATGATGGAGCTTTATATATCTTCTGACGGTCAGCTGATAGGACAAAAATTCGACGATTGATTTACTTTCCATCCCATATACAATGCAGGGTATTAGATTTCTAATGCCCTGTAATTTTTTAACATTCAAAATTTAAAACAAATTAAAATGAATAAATATAAAGTTATAAAGCATTATATTATCAATCTTTATAATACTTGCTGTAATATTCATAGCTTTTTATAACTCTCTCTACATAATATTCAGTTTCTTCGATATCAATGAATCTTCCTGTACGATACATATTATTAGTGCCGTACTCTGCTTTCCATCTTCTTCCTCTACCTGAACCTGCATTATAGCTTGCTGCTACTAATATATAATTACTTGCCTTTTGACTGCTGAATAACCAGCCTAAATGAGAAACACCTAAATTAATATTCTGCTTAGGATCTGTTAAATCTAAAGGATTGTATCTATATCTAGACTTTTTATTTTCAGCTGCTGCTGTTGTAGGCATTAACTGCATAAGCCCCATAGCTCCAACCCAAGACTGAGCTTTAGGATCAAATAGGCTTTCTTCTCTCATTATAGCATATACAAAGGCAGGCTCTATCTTATAGTATTTAGCTTCAGGTACAACATACTCATCAAAATATCTAGGATACACTCTCTTTCTAAACTCATCTGGAAGCAAATCAACATTATCATTATAAGGATATCCAAAATATTTACCTATATTTGCTGATACTTGTATAAGTCTTTTTGTATTTCCCGAATCTTTAAATATTTTCTCAGCAAAATAAAATAAAGGATATGTTACCTGAGTCTTTCTGAATATTTTATCGAACTCTGTATATGCATTATCATAATCGCCGTAATAATATAATATTATTGCTTTATTAACTTCCCTTCTAGTCTGAAGTGATAATTCATTAAATAAATCATTCTCGTTTCTATTGGCATATGAATCTTTTACAAATTTATTTCTCATAAGAATATTTTTAGCTAATGCCCTAGCCTCTCTTGTAATATTATCTTCTTTGCCTGTAGCAATATAATTTAAAAATTGTATCTTATTAAGCATTTGCATAGATTTAGTAAAATTAGAATCTGAATAATATCTTTTAGCTTCATTCAAATAATAAGTATTGCTAAGCTGAACATTAGCTATCATCTCATTATTGGCAAGACTCAAAGCACCTTTTACAAAATAATGGCTTTTACTTGTAAGAAGTGTTTTCATTAAATATTCATCTCTTTTTTCAATATCTCCAAACTCTTCAGCCGTCCACATATTCCAAGATAATGCAAAATCATGCCTGAAACTAGGATATCTTGCTTCTAAAGCTTTGGTAGCAAAATAAGTTTCTGTTTTATTGTTTAATTTGAATGCCTTTCTTAAATATGATTTTAAAGCAAGTTCTGTCTGCCAGCTTTTAGGAAATCTTTTCATTACATTTGTGAGATAAGTTTTTGCCTGAACTAAATTATTTCTATTCAAACTTAAAGTAACAAAACTATTATATATTCTAGGAACATAATCATCTCTAGGATATTCTTTCAAAAAAGTATTATAAAGATCCACTGCCTTATTATAATTTTTTAATTTAGTATAATTATCTGCTGAATAGTAAAGCCCTAATCTTCTATGTGATTTATTATTGGCATTTGATAAATATTCATCAAATAAAGCTGCAGCATCTTTTCTATCCCCAGACTTCTGCTTAATTCTAGCCATATAATATGTAGAACTTGCCTTATGTGAATTATTATCATATAAATCCTCAAAATGCTTCAAAGATGCCTTTCTATATCCTGCTTCATAAAGTATAGCTGCTGTTTTAAATTTTAAATTATTTGGAAAGGATGAAATATCTTCGGAAAAATTATTATTATAATATATAGCAGCCTCACTTAATCCGAATCTATTTAGAAGTTCATAAGCTATCATTCTAGCCTTATTAGTATCATCAGTATTTCTTAAAGCTCTTATTCCTACAAACTCTTTGATCCATTTTTGAGTCTTTCCATTAAAAAAATTGCTTATAGGATAATCATCTCTGTAAAACTCTGCTAATGCTTTATACTGTTCTGCATAAGGGTACAATGATGACCGCGGATATTCTTTCATTAATAAAGCATATAAATCTATTGCTTCATTGTACATATTTGTAAGCAAAGCACTTTTAGCACCGTAATATATAACATAATCTCTTATAATCATATCATCTTCTGTATTCATAATATTTGTAAATTGATTATAAGCCTCTAAATATTTTTCTCTATTATGAAGTTCTAATGCTGTACCATAATTTATTTTATTTTTTGATATAATATTCTTTTGTAATGATATATCCTGAGCACCTAATATAGATGTCATTACAATAACAATGATTTCAAAACAAAATGTAAAAAGTAAAACTCTTTTATTAAAAATTTTTAAGATAGTATTCTTCATTTAAAATAAGCCTGAAATAGTTTTTATATAGTAACTATTATTGTATTACTTTTTTGATTTTTTGCAAATAAATTTTACATTTCGATTATATACCTAAACAAACATATTTTATCAAAAATTATTTTTTATTATTGTTATGCTAACCTACATCTAAAGGCTTAACTTAATAAATTAAGTTACACGCCTGTGTCCCTATGGGAAGGGTTTCGGCTCACTTTTTATTAATAATATTATTAAGTTTTAAAGTGATAAACGAGCAGCTGATGACTGACTAAAGAAGTTGTCAGCTACATTTTGGCGAGTTTATCGCTAGCAATAATAATAAATTATTATTTTTTATTATTTTTGATATTAGTATAAAATTAAATATTAGTTATAATTTAATTTTTTAAAGCGATAAACGAGCAGCTGATAACTGACGAAGGAAGTTGTCAGCTACATTTTGACGAGTTTATCGCTAGCAATAATAAAGAAAATGTTTATAATCTTTTGATACTAATAAATTACTGTGAAAATAATCTATACCAAATTTTTCTTCATCTCGGTTAATATCTGTTATCATCTCTTTAGTTTTTAAATTCATTATATTAAGAGTATTCCATTTAGTTTGAGTGATAAGATGTATTTCATTATTAATAATACAAAATTCATTAGAATAGCTTGATACTTCAGAATGATAATCTTCTCTTTTTAAATAAATTACTTCCAATGTTTCTATATTTACAACAGCAGAATTTAAACCTTTCTCTTCAGTTATACATATATAAGGATACATTAATTTTAAAACTGTAGCTTCTTCTTTGGAATTTATATTTTCTATTTTTATTAAATATTTATACGAATTATCTTTTTTATTATACTTTATTAATTTAGAATCATCAGTAAATAAAAAATATTCTTCCAAGTTTTTATCATTTAAAATGGCACTCTCTATCATAGTGTTTATGATAAAATAAAAATGAAAAATATCAATGAGAATCTACTCAGCCCGCCCACCCGCCCCTATTTTTTATTAGATAAGCATTTATTTATATGCTTCTATATGTATAGTAGGCTCTATACTCAACTTTTCTCTTATTGCATTTTCAAATAATGTAGCTTTCAAATGTGCATCAAAAACAGTCATATCTTTAGGAAAACGCATATGAAAAGTTATTTCGCTATGATCTCCATAAGTATGTATATGAAAATGATGAAGATTTAAATCGGCATTATCTATATTCATTTCTTCAGCTATTTTTTTAATGCCGTCTATAGTTTCTTTAGAAGGGTACTCTCCTATCAGAGGTTTTACACTGGATTTAATAACATCAAAAGCAGCATAAAATATTACAAGTGAAACTAATATACTTAATACACTATCTAACCACCAAAAACTTTTACCAAATAAAATACCAACTAATATGATTATCGAAGTAACACTGTCACTTCTGTGGTGCCAAGCATCAGCATATAATGATTTTGAACCGGATTTTCTGTATCCCCAAAAAGAATACTGTGCTAATAATTCTTTAACAAGTATTGAAACCACCATAGCAATTATAGCCATAGTTGTAAATGAAGCTGATTTTTTATTCATAATGTTTTGAATAGCTTCAGAGAAAAAACTATATCCTATAAATACAAGCATTATTCCAACTATAAAACTTGTTATAAGTTCTATTCTTCCATGTCCGAAAGGATGTTCTTCGTCTGGAGGTCTTTTTGAAAATATTCCACCTATTATAACTATTATACTGCTTATACAATCGCTTAATGAATGCCAAGCATCAGCCATAATCGAAAGAGAACCTGTAAGCAAACCTACAGCATATTTAAAAGCAAATAATAATATATTGATGATTACAGATACTATACCCTCTATTATCATATATTTAGATTTCTTCTCATTACTCATGTTCATTTTATAACCCCAAATTAATTTTAAGCATTGTATTAAAGATAATCAATTTAATATAAAATGTCAATTATTCAAATATAAATTGTTGTTTACAGATTCGAATCTTTTAACTTTAATTAAAATAATATAACTAATATAAGAATCCTCAAAATCAAATTAATGTCTTGATAAAAGTTAAATTTTTTGTTAATATTTTATATTATTTAATTTTAAGAAAATAAAATATTTATAATAAGAAAGGAGAATAAAATATGTCAAATATAGCATTTCTATTTCCAGGTCAAGGTTCTCAATGTGCCGGTATGGGAAAATCTTTGTATGATAATGTTGCTGAATCTAAAGCAATATTCGATAAGGCAGCTAATATTTTAGACGATGTTGATATCAAAGCATTATGTTTTGAAGGAAGCGAAGACGATCTTAAAAAAACAGAAAATACTCAGCCTGCTTTAGTTACAGTAGGTATGGCTGTTTATGAGGCTTTAAAAGCTAAAGGTGTTAAAGGAAATTTATTTGCAGGTCATAGTTTGGGTGAGATTACTGCACTTTCAGCTGCAGGATATATATCATTTGAAGATGCTGTAAAAATTGCTAGAACTAGAGGTTTATTAATGGCTAAGGCTGGTGCTGATGCCCCTTATGGTATGGCTGCTGTTATGGGATTAGATTATGATGCAGTTTCTAAATGTATGCCTGAAAACAAAGAAGTTGTTGCTGCTAATTACAATTTAAAAGATCAGATAGTTATATCAGGATTACTTAGTGCAATAGAAGCAGTTACTCCTAAACTTCAGGAAGCTGGTGCTAAAAGAGTACTTCCTTTAAAAGTATCTGGAGCTTTCCATTCTCCATTTATGAAACCTGCTGCAGACAGTTTAAAAGAATTCTTAGAAAAAATCGAATTACATAACAATGATAATAAAGTATTATCAAATGTTACAGCTGAAGTTCATGACTTTAATTCTATAAAAGAAAATTTATATAAACAAATGTTCTCAACTGTAAGATGGTATGACAGCATGCTTAATATGCAAAAACAAGGAATAACAAAAATATTTGAATGCGGACCTGGAAAAGTTTTAGTTGGAATGACTAAAAAAATCACTCCTGACATAACAGCATTGCCTGTATTTGATATTGATTCTTTAAATGCTGCTATTCAATAATATAATTAATTAAAAATAAAAAAGACAAGATTTATTTTATTAAATATTTCTTGTCTTTTATTTTGCAAAAAATAATGCAATAAAAAAGGACATATAAAATTAATTATATGTCCTAATATTCTATATGGTTAATAGATTATAGTTTACCAACTAGATCAATTCCTGGTTTTAAAGTTTTAGCACCTGGTTTCCATTTAGCAGGACAAACTTCGCCGCCATGTTCAGCTACATACTGAGCAGCTTGAACTTTACGAACTAATTCATTAGCATCTCTACCAATTCCCATATCATGTACTTCATAAGCTTTGATCAAACCTTCTGGGTTTACGATAAAGCTGCCGCGTAAATCTTGTCCAACTTCTTCTACAAATACTTCAAAGAATCTTCCTAATACTCCTGTTGGATCTCCAAGCATAGTATATTTAAGATTAGCTATAGTTTTTGTAGCGTCAGCCCAAGCTTTATGTACGAAATGTGTATCAGCAGATACAGAATATACTTCACAGTTAATTTTCTTTAATTCTTCATAAACTGAACCTAAATCTTCTAATTCTGTAGGACATACAAATGTGAAATCTGCTGGATAGAAGAAAAATACACTCCATTTTCCTAAAACATCTTTAGTTTCAACTGTTTTGAATTCTCCATTTTGATAAGCTTCAACTTTGAAATCTATTAGCTTTTTATTTATTAAACTCATATTATAACTCCTTTTATTTATTGTTTGTATGCTCTAACAATACACTAAATAATAGTTTTTGTCAAGTAAAAAAGTATCTATATTAGTAAAAATTACTAAAAAATATCACTTTTTCATAATTTTAATTTATACAAAAAAACAAAGCCTTATTTATAATTTTTAGTTTTAAGCTGCAAAATAACATTATCAGTAAAAATTTTTATATATTCAAAACTTGCAGCAATATTTAATCTTATAAAACCCTTATAATCTTTAGAGAACCATTCTCCAAAGTCAACAGCTATTTTACAATCATCTTGTATAAACTCTTTAACCCTATCAGGATTAACAACTTCTCTTAAATCTATAAAAGGCAAATATGTACCTTCTAAAGGACTTATTATTATATCAGGTACTTTTTCATTTAATTCATTTTTAATATAATCATAATTTCTTTTTAAAGTTTTTAATAATCCGTCAAGCCAATCTGCTCCATATTTATAAGCAGCCTCCGCAGCAACCATACCAAGCAAGCTCAATTCAGTCTTACTTATGGTATTAACATAATCATTATATATTTTTCTCATGTCTTCATTAGGTATGATAATATGCGAATTCAAAAGACATGCTAAATTAAAAGTCTTTGATGCAGAAGTTACTACTATTAATTTATCCATATACTTATCTTTATTTTTTATGGAAAGTGCAGATATAAAAGGACGAATTCCCAAATTAATATCCTGATGTATCTCATCTGAAATTATATAAACATTATATCTTTTACATATATCAAAAGCTTTATCTATCTCTTCATCAGTCCATACTCTTCCTACAGGATTATGAGGATTACAGAATATCATCATTTTAACATTGTTTTTTACAATATCATTTTCTAATCTATCAAAATCTATAGAAAAAATACCATTATCATTATTCAATACGCATTCAATTAAATTCCTGCCATTATCTTTAACAGCATTATGAAAAGGATAATATACAGGAGTAAGTATAATAACAGAATCATTCTTTTGAGTAAAAGCATTAACAAGCCAATATATAGAAGTTACAACACCTGTAGAAAAACTTATCCATTCTTTTTTTAAATCTATATTGTATCTGCTTTTCTGCCAATTAAAAAATGCCTCAAAATAACTATCCCATAAAACAGTATATCCAAAAACTCCATGCATAACTCTTTTATTTATAGCCTCTATTACTTCATTAGGTGCTTTAAACTCCATATCAGCAACCCACATAGGAAGAAGTCCGTCCGTATTGAATCTTTTATCTTTTTTTGTTTCCCACTTTTCTGAATTTGTGCCTTCTCTGCTCACTAAATATTCATCATTAAATTGTTCTATTGTCATAAAATAATCCTAAATAAAAAATAAATATATATAAATATAACATTAATTTTAATTTTTCAAAATTATATAAAAATAGGCTGCATATAAAAAATATACAGCCTATAAAAAAAATTTATTTATAATAATAATTTACTGTTTCACATTTCCTGAAGCATTATTATTTTTGCTCATTGAATCCATACCGGATATGCTATAACGCATTTCAGTATCAGCCATAACATTCTTCATGTTATAATAATCTAATACTCCGATATTTCCTTTTTTAAGTGCTTCAGCAATTGCAAGAGGTAATTGAGATTCAGCTTCAACAACTTTAGCTTTCATCTCTTCAACCTGAGCACGCATTTCCTGTTCTCTGGCTATAGCCATAACTCTTCTCTCTTCAGCTTTAGCCTGAGCAATTTTTTTATCAGCTTCAGCTTGGTCAATCTGTAAGAAAGCACCGATATTGCTTCCAACATCAACATCCGCTATATCAATAGAAAGTATTTCAAAAGCAGTACCAGAGTCTAAACCCTTAGCAAGAACTACTTGAGAGATTCTATCTGGATTTTCCAAAACTTCTTTATGAGAAGCAGCACTACCTATAGTAGTAACGATACCTTCACCTACTCTAGCAATTATAGTTTCTTCTCCTGCACCTCCAACAAGTCTATTAATATTAGTTCTAACAGTAACTCTAGCAGTAGCCTTCACCTGTATACCGTCTTTAGCAACGGCGGCAATTAAAGGTGTAGCTATAACTCTAGGAGATACAGAAGTTCTTATAGCATCAACTAAATCTCTTCCTGCTAAATCTATAGCAGCAGCTCTTTCAAAACTTAAATCCAAAGAAGCCTTATCAGCAGCAATCAAAGCATCAGCAACTGCAGTAGGATTTCCTCCTGCTAAATAATGTGCCTCAAGCTCATTACTTCCTATTTTTAAACCTGCTTTCCATAACTTTATCTGATTTAATACTATAAGTGAAGGATTAACTCTTCTCAAACGCATAGTAATCAATGTTATCATATTTATTCTTACACCAGAAAATAAAGCTGTAACCCATAAACCTATTGGGAAGAAACGTAAGAAAATAATGATAAATATTAATATTATAACAATACCAATAAACATTGGAATAACAGGTATATAACCATAATCAAACATAAAAACCTCCAAAAAATAAATTAATTATGTACATAAGTTCCTATAT
This sequence comes from uncultured Brachyspira sp., assembly GCF_944393015.1. Classification (GTDB taxonomy): domain Bacteria; phylum Spirochaetota; class Brachyspiria; order Brachyspirales; family Brachyspiraceae; genus Brachyspira. The sequence continues at coordinate 12,683 of NZ_CALXYQ010000040.1, read as the reverse complement.
ACTCGCCTAAAAGAGCCTTTGTAATGTTTCCATTTGTATGCATATTAAATACTCTTATAGGCATATTATTATCATTGGCCATAGCAAAAGCTGTCATATCCATAACTCTTAAATTCTGATTAATAGCTTCTTTAAAAGTTACTTCATTATACATTTTTGCATCTTGATTCTTTTTAGGGTCTTTATCATAAACCCCATCAACATTAGTGCCTTTTAATACTATAGAAGCACCAATCTCTAAAGCTCTAAGTATTGCAGTACTATCAGTTGTGAAATAAGGATTAGAAGTACCTCCTGCAATTATCAAAACATTTCCTCTTTCTAATATACGAATTGCTTTGTCCCTTTCAAAACCTTCTATCATACCTTCAATATTAAAAGCAGAAAGTATTTGAGTAGGAGTGCCTGCTGCCATAAATCTGTCTTTCAAAGCTATAGCATTCATAATAGTGGCAAGCATACCCATAGAATCTGCAGTAGCTCTAACCATACCTGTTTTATCAGATAACTGCATACCTCTGAAAATATTTCCTCCGCCTACAACAACAGCTATTTCTGTATCACTTCCAGCCTCTTTCATCTCTAATGCTATTCTATCAACAACATTATTATCTATACCATATTCTTTTTGACCAAGTAAAGCTTCACCTGATATTTTGAGCAATACTCTTTTTTTCATTATTGACCTCTTTATTAAAGTTAATTTTTTGAATTATACTATTTTTTTCATATATAATCAAGATTTAATAGTTCATATCATTAAATAAAAATATTTTAGTATATACCTAAGCAATTTCATTTTGTAAAAAATAAATTTATATTTTTGTTTTTATATTTGGGGCTTTGCCCCCGCGAAGCGTACCCGAAGGGTAACCCCACTTCTTTTGTTGCCACAAAGAAGCTTATATCCTCGACAAGCTCGGATACGCTTCGCGAAAGGCTATATTTGAACTTAAATGTAATAAATTATTTTACATGTAAGACAATTTTAGTATTATTTAGTACTAATTTTATATTTGCACTTTTTGGTTCTTTTTGCGGCGGGAAAAAGAACAACAATAAAATTGACAAATTGTAGTTGTTCCAGTATATTAAAAATCTAAAAATTTTTTTAAAGCATCATTAGTGAGTCTGTAAACTCTGGCATCCTTAACCATTTCAGCTCCGGTTGATAAATAAAAATCTATACTCGATTTATTCCAATCCAAACATTGCCATTCAAGTCTTCCGCAATTCCTGCTAAGAGCTATTTTTGCAACTTCTTCAAATAGTTTCTTACCGTATCCAAAGCCTCTGTATTTTTCATTGACATATAAATCATCTAAATAAAGCCCATGCCTTCCAACAAAAGTAGAAAAAGTTTCAAAAAATACAGCATGACCCACTGGAACATCATCTTCAAAAGCAATAACAACCTCTGCCTTTTTCTTTTCAAAAATATTTTCTTTTAAACTTTCCTCTGTAAGATTGAGTTCATGCTCCAAGCTCTCATAAACAGCAAGCTCTTTTATGAATCTCATTATAGTTGGTATATCTTCAACAGCTGCAAATCTAATACTAAATTTTTTATCACTCATCTATACAAACCTTCAAATTTTATAATAATTATTTAACAAATCATTCTTCAGCAAATCTTTTTAAAACTTCATGGCTTAGCCTGTAAGAATTCCAATCTGACATCTCAATTGCATTGAGTGATAAATAAAAATCTATACTAGATTTATTCCAATTCAAACACTGCCAATCCAATCTCTCGCATCCTCTTTCAACTGCAATCTTTGCCACCTCTTTTAAAAGTTTTTTTCCATATCCTAATCCTCTATAATCAGGATTAATATATAAATCTTCTAAATATACACCTGCCTTTCCCAAGAATGTAGAAAAATTATGAAAGAATAATGCATATCCTATTTCTATATTATTTTCTGAAGCTATTAAAACTTCGCATTTCTTCTTTTCAAATATCCATTCTTTAAGTATCTCTTCAGTTGCAGTAACTTCATGCTCTAATTTTTCATAACGTGCAAGCTCTTTTATAAATTTCAGTATTAAAGCACAATCTTCTACAGCGGTAAATCTAATATCAAATTTCTTATTACTCATTTACAAACCTTTTATATTATTTTAAATTATTAGGGTTCAAACATTTAAGACTATCAATAACAAATAATCCGTCTTTTCTTATCAATTTATCATCAAAATAAATTTCTCCGCCGCCGTATTTTTTAGTCTGTATACATACCAAATCCCAATGTATTTTAGAGCTGTTTCCATTACTAGCATCATCATAACAAGCACCGGGAGTAAAATGGAAACTTCCCATGATTTTTTCATCGAATAATATATCTTTCATAGGTTCTGTAATATATGGATTAACTCCTATAGCAAACTCTCCTATATATCTAGCACCTGCATCGCTATCCAATATTTTATTTATTCTGTTTGTATCATTGCATGAAGCATTAACTATTTTTCCGTTTTTGAACTCGAATTTAATATTCTCATAAGTAAATCCGTCGCTATATAAAGAAGGTGTATTATAAGATAAAACACCATTAACAGAATTTTTCACAGGAGCAGTATATACTTCTCCGTCAGGTATATTGAGTTCTCCGGCACATTTTATAGCAGGTATATCTTTTATAGAGAAAGTTAAATCAGTGTCTTTTCCAACTATTCTCACTCTATCAGTTTTATTCATAAGTTTTACTAAATTATCCATAGCCTTAGACATTTTAGAATAATCCAAATTACAAACTTTAAAATAAAAATCTTCAAATTCATCTGTACTCATAGAAGCCTGCTGAGCCATAGCTGGTGTAGGATAATTCATAACAACCCATTTGGTATTTTTTACTCTCTCTTTCATATGAACAGGGTCAAGATAAAACTTTTCATATATAGCATGATTCTCCATTTTTACAGAAGAACTTTCTGAACTATTTAATCCGCCCCATATTCCAACATAAGCATCCATCTCTTTCATAAGCATTAAATCGGATTTAGCCCAAATTTTCATCTGCTCTTCATTACATTGCTTCAATAATTCTCTAAGTATATGAGGGTCATGATTCCAAACAAAAGGACTTGCCCCTACTTTATAAACCTCTTTAATAATAGCATTTACTAAATTTCTTTCCTCTCCCTCACCATAGCATTTTATAAGTATTTTTTCACCTTTTTTTAATTTGCATGAATAAGTAACTATATTTTTAGCCAATTTTTCTATTCTAGAATCTTTCATAAAATGTTTCCTTAATAATTTTAATTCATTTATTTTAGATTGATTAATTTTACATAATAAAAAATAATAATCAATATATAAATTATAAAACGCTATAGAAAAAATATTATTTAGATATATAATTTATAAAAAATAAATTTGGATTATAAAATGAAAAATAATATATTCTCTATAATATTTATAATTATATTTAGCTCTTTATTGTATGGTCAAAATAATGCAAAAGATGTTGAAGGTTTCTGGGCTATGCCTGAAAAACCTAAAGGCAGAATGAAAATAGCCAAAATAATAGTTATTGATAATAAAGTGTATGCTTATGGTATAGCATTGCATGACGATGTAAAAAGTACATTAGATATACATAATCCTAATAAATCATTAAGAGATAAAGATTTAAAAGGGTTGATATTTATATATGATATAGAATTCAAAGACGGTGAATGGCAAACAGGAAGAATATATCATACAGATCAAGGAAGCACATACTATGCCAAAATAAGTTTATCAGATGATAAGAAAACATTATTCCTAAAAGCATCATTAGATAAAAGAGGCATAGTAGGAGCTACCGTAGAATGGACAAGACTCTCAAAAGAAGAATCTAATAAATATTCAGATATTCCTGTAAATAAATTAAGAACAATAGAAGGTAAAGGAATATAAATATTAATTAGTTTTTTCTATAATCTCGGCCTTACTAAAGTTATATATACCGAATATATCATAAATAACATTTGTTAATTTTGAATTTTGCATTACAGTTCCGGCATAATAATATATTGGAATAATAGCCATATCATTCATAGCAATACTTTCAGCTTCATGCATATACATACTTCTATCTGAATCACTTTCAGCAAGTGAAGCATTTAATAAAGCCTTATCAAATTCAGGATTACTATATCTGCCCTCATTCAATACATATCCTGTTTTTACTAAAGATAAAAATGCAGCAGGGCTATTATATCCGCCAATCCAACCCTGTCTAGCCATATCAAAATTTCCATCTCTTCTAGTCTGTAAAAGAACAGCCCATTCTTCCTGCCTTATAACCATATTTATATTTAATGCTTCTTTTAACATAGCTTGTATACTTTCGGCAATAGTGATATGAAAGCCCGGATTACTTATAAATTCAAATACAGGAAAATTTTCTCCATTAGGATAACCAGCCTCTGCAAGTAAAGCCCTAGCCTCTTCTACATTATTTTGATAATCCTCGCTTTTAGTAGAAAAATATCCATCTCTTTTATTTCTGAAATCATTTGTACTGTCAACATCTTTTATATTATAAGGAACAATAGCAGCAGCAGGTTTTTCTCCTCCTTTCATAATATTATTCACTATATATTCCCTATCTATAGCTAAAGAAATAGCCTTTCTCACTCTAACATCATTAAAAGGTTCTTTTCTATTATCAACCTCATAAAAATAAAGAGATATATTAGGTACAGGTCTTGCAATACCATCTTCTAAAAGTTTTTCTCTGTCATTTATAGGCGTATTATGATAAAAATATATTTCTTCATTTATTATTGCTGACATTGCTGTATTATCATTATCTATAAACTCAAAATTAATAATATCGGGTTTTATCTCTTTATAATTCCAATAGTCAGTATTTTTGCGAACTACTAATCTTGAATTATGATCCCAACGTACAATTTGAAAAGCCCCGTTTCCAACCATAGTATTAACATCTAAAGTCCAGCCGTCCTCATTTTTACTTACTATATCCTCTCTCAAAGGTGTGTAAGCAGTATGAGCTACCATCTCTGCAAAATAAGGTACAGGATATTCTAATTCTACATATAAAGTTTTATCATCTAATGCTTTAACTCCTAATGTTTCTTTATCTTTATTACCCATCATTATATCACTTGCATTTTTTATAACATCTAGAAGTATTGAATATGAAGCCCCATTCTTAGGATCAACTATACGTTTCCAAGCATAAGCAAAATCATTAGCTTTTAAATCCATTCCGTCAGACCATTTTGCATTGCTTCTAATATTAAAAATATATATTGTATTGTTATTAGATGAAGTCCAGCTTTCAGCAGCACCTGGTATTATATTATTATTTTCATCTCTTATAGTTAAATTCTCAAATAAATGTGTTGTATATATCATAGCATCTACTGCAGAATTTATAGTAGGGTCTATAGTTTGAGGTTCAGGACCAACAGATACCGTTAATTCATTCAAAATATTTTTAGGCTCTTTATGGCATGATAAAATAAAAACAGCATAAAATAAGTAAAATAATTTAATTAATATATTCTTTTTCATAAGATAATACTTCCTAATATGGTATTAATATTTTATAGTATCGAAATAAATTATAATTATCTAACTTAAAAATTATTTTTATTATTGCTTGCTAGGGCTTGAATTAATCAATTAAGTCAATGGATTCAGCTCACCGTTATTGCTATATTAGCATTTTATTGCGGCTAGTAATAAACGCACTTAATATTAGCTAACAACTAAAGTTATCAGATGATCTTAAAAAAATTTGCAAATAAAAATTGTGAGTATATAACTAAACAACTATATTTTGTCAATTTTCACATTTTTATAAATCTAAATTATAATTTTTTATGAAGTAAAATTTTCTAATATTTATGATATATCTTTTACATACAAGATATATTATTGATTTTGTATAATAAGTAGTCAACCGCATGCATAGTTGGCATTTGATAAGATGAAACAGTACCGTACGGGAAGGTGCCGCAGCTCACGGTTGACAAACTTAAAAATTTTCAGTATATACTAATAACAAATAATTTTTTATTAATAATAAAAAATTATTTTGTATAAATTTTACCGCCATGTTTTTCCTTTATTTTTGCAACTGTATCGGATATCATATTTACAGATTCCATAATATCAGAAAATACATCAGGCTTTATAGACTGTGCCCCATCACATAAAGCATGTTCAGGATCATTATGTACTTCTATAATCATACCATCAGCACCAGCAGAAATAGCCGCCAAAGTGAGAGGAAGTGCCATCCAAGATTTACCGCTTGCATGCGAAGGATCTCCTATTACAGGCAAATGACTTAAACGCTTTATTGCAGGAATTGCTGAAACATCGAAAGTATTTCTAGTATAAGTTTCAAAAGTTCTTACACCTCGTTCGCATAATACAACATTCTCATTCCCTTGATTCAGTATATATTCTGCACTCATAAGCCATTCTTCTATAGTGCTTGATAAACCTCTTTTTAAAAGTATAGGCTTTTTTAATTTTCCTACTTCTTTTAAAAGCTCAAAGTTTTGCATGTTTCTTGCACCTATTTGAATCATATCCACAGTATTTTCAAAATCCTCTAAATGTCTTATAGAAACAATCTCACTTACTATAGGTATTCCAACTTCTTCTTTTGCAAGTTTTAATATTTTAAGTCCGTCAAGTGCTAAACCTTGAAAAGCATAAGGTGAAGTTCTAGGCTTAAAAGCTCCTCCTCTAAGTATAGAAGCTCCTGCAGCTTTTACGCTTTTAGCAATATTTATAACCTGATCCTCACTCTCAACTGAACAAGGCCCTGCTATTATGACAGGTTTACCCTCACCTATTTTAACACCGCTTACATCTACTACAGTATCTTCTTTTTTAAATGCTCTGTTTGCTCTTTTGAATGGCTCCTGAACTTTCAATACTTTAGATACACCCGGCAAAGAAGCTATTAACTCTCTGTCTATCTTTGAAGTATCTCCTACCATTCCTATTACAGTATAATCTACTCCGACACTTTTATTTATACCAAGACCTGCATTTTTAAGTCTTTCTATAATACTGTTTACATGCTCTTCTTTTGCATTTGGTTTCATTACTACTATCATAATATAATTCTCCTTAAAAATAATTTTAAAATTTTATGCATAAAATAGATAATAATTTTTGTTTTTAAAGCCATAAATGATAATATGTCATTAAAAAGTTATCAAATAGCTATGAAAATTAATAATATATATGTGTGTGTGTGTTTAAATTAGAAAAATAGATATACTGGCGCCTTAAACGCCATAATAGAAAAAGTAATAAGCGTAGATGCTTTTGAAATTATTTGAAATAATAATACCTTTCATAGTAATTAATTATATACAAATTATAAAAAAAGTCAATAATTTATAAAAAAAATAATAAGCATTCATAAAAATAAATTTATAAATGCTCATTATCAAATAATATTTTAAGCTAAAGATAAAGCAACTTCCATCATATTAGTAAAAGTCTTCTCTCTTTGTTCAGCAGTTGTAGCCTCCCCTGTAACTAAAGAATCAGAAATGGTTACCATACAAAGAGCATTAACACCAGCATAAGCAGCATTCATATATAAGGCAGCAGCCTCCATCTCAACAGCCAATACTCCCATTTTTGCCCATTTAGGAGTAGCATTATTAGCACCATAAAATACATCAGATGAAACTATATTACCAACATGATAATTTATTTTCATTTCATCAGCTTTATTAACAGCTTTTCTTAATAATTCATAACTAGCTATAGGTGCATAAGTGCCAGGAAGCTCATATTGTGCAGCATAATTAGAGTCTGTGCAAGCTCCCATTCCTATAACCAAATCACCAATATGAAGTTTATCCACTAAAGCACCGGCAGTACCTATACGAATTAAATTCTTACAGCCATAGAAATGTATAAGCTCATAAGAATAAATACTGCAGGAAGGCATTCCCATACCAGTACCTTGAACAGAAACTTTCTTTCCTTTATATGTACCTGTGAATCCAAACATATTTCTAATGGAATTATATTGAGTAACATTTTCTAAAAAATTCTCAGCTATAAATTTAGCTCTTAAAGGATCTCCCGGTAAAAGTATAGTTTCAGCAATATCGCCTTTATTGGCAGCTATATGAGGTGTAGCCATATATATTTCTCCTTTATTCATTTTTTATTACTATGATTATTATAAATATTAATCTTTTTTATATCAAGCAAAGTAATAATTTTATAATTAAAACTAATTGATAAATATAATATTTTGTATATACTGATATTCTAGGAGTTTAACTATGGAAAAAAGAGAATTAACGGAAGAAGAAAGAAATGTAATAATTTTTAAAGGCACAGAATATCCTTTTACAGGCGAGTACAATGATTTTTTTGAAGATGGTATTTATTGCTGTAAACAATGCGGTGCTGAATTATATCGCTCTGAGGATAAATTCAAATCACATTGCGGCTGGCCTAGTTTCGACGATGAAATAGAAGGTGCAGTAAAAAGATCATTAGATGAAGATGGTTACAGAATAGAAATAACATGCAATAATTGCGGAGGACATTTAGGACATGTATTTATAGGGGAACATCTAACTGCAAAAAATACAAGACATTGCGTCAATTCTATTTCTTTAATATTCAAGCCTAAAAAATAATTATTAATTTCAAAATAAAAAAGGACTTATATATTTTTTATATAAGCCCTTTTATTTTTTATATTATATTAATTATATAAATATTATTTTTTATTTAGCTCATTGTACTCTTTAAATAATACAGAAACAACGCCGCCCAATGCTAAAAGTCCCAAAAGGTTCGGTATAACCATAAGTCCATTAAAAGTATCTGCTAATGACCATACTAAATCAACTTTTAATGCTGAACCTAATAACACGAAACCTACAACTAATACAGCATAAACCTTTTTAGCTTTAACTCCAAATAAATATTTTATATTCTGTTCACCAAAGAAATACCAACCTATTATTGTAGTGAAAGCAAAGAAGAATAAACATATAGCAACAAATATAACACCAAAATAACCAAATCCTAATCTGAATGCTTCCTGAGGCAAACCAACCCCTTTCAAAATTTCCGGTATATCAGCAGCAGATGTTAAAGGATATATTTGTGTCTGCAATATATTTGAAGTTAATATAACTAAAGCTGTTAAAGTTACAACGATGAAAGTATCAAAAAATACACCTATCATAGCAACCACACCCTGTTCGCATGGATGTTTAACTTTAGCTAAAGCATGAGCATGAGGAGTAGAACCCATACCTGCTTCATTAGAGAATAAACCTCTTGCCACACCGAAACGCATAGCCTGCTGAACACCTATTCCTAAACCTCCGCCTATAACAGCCTGAGGATTAAATGCTGAAGTAAATATTAAAACTATAGAAGAGCCTAAATTTTCAATATTCATTAAAATAATTATTAAAGAACCTATTATATAGAACAAAGCCATTATAGGTACTATCTTTTCAGCAAATGAAGCTATTCTTTTAAGTCCGCCTATAAATATAAAAGCAGCTATTAAAGCACATACTACACCAACATATATAGGCTTGATTTGAGGAAATGCATTAACAAAAGCACCGCTTATAGAGTTTGACTGTACCATATTTCCCATAAAGCCCAAAGCTAATATAATAAATATTGCAAATAAAACAGATAATACTTTACCAAACCAACCTTTATAAGCGGCCTGAATATAATAAGCAGGACCTCCTATAATATGACCGTCCTCTGTTGTAGTTTTATATTTTTGTCCCAAAGATGCCTCTACAAATATAGTAGCCATTCCTAAAAAGGCAGATACCCACATCCAAAATATAGCACCAGGACCACCTGATATTAAAGCAGTAGCAGCCCCAGCTAAATTACCTGTACCAACTTGTGCTGCGATTGCTGTTGCTAAAGACTGAAAAGAACTCATACCTTCTTTACCTGCGGATTTACCCATTAATGATAGACTTCCGAATGTTCTATCCCAGCCGTCTTTAAATTTGAAAATTTGCACGAATTTAAATCTTATAGTGAAATAAATCCCGCTTCCGCATAGTAAAATTATTAATAAATAATCCCATAAAAAACTATTAACTTTTGCTACTATAGATGATACAGTATCCATAATAAACTCCTATGATTTTTAATTTTATATTACAAAAAAATATTTCTGTCATTATAAAAATTAGTAAAAAAGTTACTAAAATATATTGCATCATTTTAAAATATTATATTGATACAAAAATCTTTAATAATCAGTTCGCAATTATTACGAATATTACTTTCCATATAATTGAATAAATTTTACTAAATTATTTGCGTAATATTATATCATAAATAGTATTTTTTTGATATAGCATAATACATATTAATATAGTAAAATATGAATAATAATAATTTTTATAATAATAATAATTAATTGAGTTAAATTAAAAATTATAATTGTACAAAATTGACAAACTATATTTATTTGATATATTTATATTATAATATAAAAAATAATTAAAAACATATTTTAATACAAGCTATAAATGAAAATAATGAGTTTTGTATAAAAATATTTTATACTTTTTATGAAAAACAAATTTTATATAATTATATTTTTATTAGCATCTCTTTTTATTCTAATTAATTCATGCAGAAAAATAAATTTATTAAGTCCTTCAATTATACCTCCTCCAACAGAATTTCCAAATAACGGACAAATACCAGAATATCCTACACCAAGCCCAACACTGCCTATACCTCCTGAAAAAACAGAAGAAAAAAATATAACTGTTACTCCAGAAATTGTAAAAGACGGAACTGTATTCGGGGGATAATGAATACGAATATGATCCTAATACTAAAAGATTAACTCCAACAGGTAAAGGAGCTATATTAAAAATAGATAATAATGGAAAAACTATAACTAAAATACATAGTCTTTCATTGGGTGATGATTTAGAAAAAAGAGAATATTGGACTAATCTTAATTCAAGAAAAGTTTTAATAGAAGAAAGCAAAGTAAGAATTCCCGCATCTGGTGATTATGGATCAATATATACAAAAACAGAGAAAAAATATGAATATAAAAACATAAAATATTATAATACTAATTTTAAATATATATCATCTGTTTTCCTTAATTTGAGAGGCAAGGACACTTCAGACTTGATAAATTGGATTGACTCTCCTGATGTTTATAAAAAAGAATATATTTTGCCTAAATTAAATTTTGATAATCCGAATTTCCAAGGAAGAATAGGTTCAGGACATGCTGATACTACATTAATGTATTTTAAAGGTAAATTTTTACTATTTACTCACCCTACAGTATATGATTATTATACAGATGGATTTATTCCTCCGTCAAGTGAAGATTTTTATTTGGATTCAAAATATTATTATAGTATAGATGTTGGAAAAGATACATCTGACCCTAAAAATTGGCAAACCAATGAAACACCTTGGGGAAGAAGAACTAGGATTGATAATTATCGTTATGACGGTAAAAAAATGTATATGGCAGGAGGAAATTCATACGCATATAAATATAATACTTCTGACGGATATTGGTATCTTGATATATTAAAAGCCTATCTACCTACTATGGAAGGTGGAATATGGTCTACTGAAGATGGTATTAATTGGGAGCTAGAAAAAACACCATATCCTTTTAGATATGCTGGAGAGATTGTAAACTATCTTAAAATAAATCCTTTAATTACATATACAGCCTCTGATGATGGTACACCTTTTGAACCTAAATACACAGAACTTAACGGCAAATATTATAGGACTTTCAATACAACATATCCAATACCTCCTGTAAAAGAAATTATGGAAACAGCTAATAGATTTGAAACCAATTTCACAATTACAGAAGAACATATTAAAAATTCAGGTATTTATCAAATTCAAATGTCTTCTGTTCACCCTGATAAAGCTAAAGAAACAGATTGGATTACAATAGTTCCTAAAAATCAAATAACTTCATCTACAGCTTGGGAAAGCGGCGGAGCAGATTTATTTAATTTTAATGGAAAATTAGTTCGTTTGGTGGATTATGACAGAGAGTTCAAATTAAATAATCAATATCAGGAAGCATTAAATTTATCTGCAAAATATTATAATTTACTTACAAATGCCCCTATATCAGAATATAAAAAGAATTGTTATTACTTTTTATACTATAAAGCTATGGCTGATATGATTAAAATAATTAAAGATAAAAACAATGAATATTTCAAACCGGATAAGGCTTTCACTCATTACACTTTTGAAATAAACTAAAAAAATAATAAGTTTTAATATTATATAAATACACAATATATATTTATAGTATTATTTTTATACATAACAACATTTTTAGTATATAAAATTTATACAGTCATAATAATTGAAACATAAAAATAATTAATAAAATAGAATCATAATGTATTAAAACAAAACATTTCATACCTATTGATTGGCATATTTTTTGCATATATAATAATGTTCAGCAATTAAATGCTGAAACCAAATTATTTAATCAAAACTTAAATAATTAATTTATAAAGGAGTTAGGCGGTTTAAAGCCGTTAATTAATTAGAATATGGATTATAACAAATATACAATAAAAGCCCAAGAGGCAGTAAATGAAGCTGCTAATATAGCTAATGGTGAAGACCATAATGAAATAAA
>NZ_CALXYQ010000039.1 GCF_944393015.1 uncultured Brachyspira sp. | reverse complement strand
ATGGCTGGAGGACTTTTCTCTTCTACTTATGAAGCTCCTGGTGATGTTATTATAATAGACGGTAAAAAATATAAACCTTATAGAGGAATGGGTTCTGTTGGAGCTATGATACATGGAAGCAAAGACAGATATTTCCAAAGTGATGTAGTTAATAAATCTAAATTTGTACCTGAAGGAATAGAGGGTGTTACTGAATATAAGGGACATGTTGCTGATGTTGTATATCAAATAGTTGGCGGTATTCGTGCTGGTATGGGATATATTGGTGCTAAAGATATACAAATGCTTCAGGAAAAAGCTGAATTTATAAGAATAACTAATCAAGGTTTAGCTGAAAGCCATGTACATGATGTAAAAATAACTTCTAAAGCACCTAACTATTAATAAAAAAGAAATTATAAGCTGATAACTTTGTTTAAAATATAAGGTTATCAGCTTTTTTTATATAAGTTTATAAATACTAACAATTATAAATTTAATTTTATAAAAACTTGAATTTTTTAAACTCTTCTTATATAATTATTAAATTATAATCATTTTTTAATAAAGAATTAAGGATATATATAATGTCATCTAATAAAAACTTTGTACCTAAAAAGAAAAGCCCAGTAATAAAAACTTTACAATGGCTTGGAGTATCTGCAGTTTCAATACTTTTGATAATTTATTTCTTGGTAGTTGATACAAGAGGAAGCCAAAAAACTCCTACAATAGGTTCTGTTAATGGAAAACCTATATATTATACAAGCACTAGTCCTTATGGAAGAGCTTTCAGACAAATAGAAGGTTATTATCAGCAATTAGGAATACAAATAAATAATGAAATGTATACTTACATAGAAGATTTAGCATTTAGAAGAGCTGTTGCTACTATTCTTTTAAATGATGTAGCTAGAAAAAATATTAATGTAAGCGATAATTTTATAGTTGAAGCTATGAAAAGTCAATTTATAGATACTAATGGTGTTTATAATCAAATGGCTTATGAATCATTCATAAAAAATTCTTCTCAGTCTGATAAAGTAAAAATACAAAAAGATTTAGAAGAGGATATATTAGCACAAACTGCTTCTGCTGAATTATTTACTTCTGTTAAATTAAATGATTTAGAAATGCAAAGAGAATATAAAAGAAATCTTACAAAAAAAGATATTGAAATGGTTTATATAAATGCTTCTGAAATAGTACAGTCTAATCAAGTAGCTGATGCTGATTTAGAAAAGTATTTTACAGATAATAAAACTAATTTTGCTCAGGCCGATATTTCTTGGATAATAACTCAAAGCGGAGGAGTAGCTGATAATTTATATAAAACTTTGAAAGATGATATAACTTTATTTGAAAAAACAGCTATGGAAAAAAGTTTTGATACTAATAACTATAAGTTAGGATATCTTACAAGAATGCAAATGCCTAATGAGGATTTTGCTAATAAAATTTTTGCTAATAACGCTACTAAAGGAACTAATCTTTTACAGCCTATATATGCAAATGGATATTACTATATTGTATTAGTTAATGATATTAGAATACCTGAAAAATATACTGATGTTAATAGAGAAGTTATAAGAAGAGAATATTTAAATGCTAATATGAATACTATGCTTGAAGCTGAAAAAACAAAACAAGCTGAAGTATTAAAAGCTGCTGTTTCTGGTATTAATAATTTAGCAAGATTAAATGGAAATGGACTTATAAAATACTATAAACCAGACAAGCCTTTCTCTTATAATCAGGGAAGACTAAATACTGCTGAAGGAACTATTATACCTGATTCTTCTACTGAAGCTTTCTATATGCATGTATTCTCTATGCAGACTAATCAAATAAGCGATGTCATAAAATTGGATAATGGTGTAGCTGTTATAAGATTAGTTTCTGAAGAAAAACCAAATATGGCTACTTTAACAACTTTAGATGCTGCTACTAAAAATGCTGTTAAAAGAGAATTATCTATGCAGAGAATGAATTTAATTCAAATAGAATGGGAAAATCAGCATATAGCAGATGCTAGAGTAAAAAAACATAATCTAAGATAATTAAAAAATCATCAATAAAATAAAGGCAATTATACTAAATATAATTGCCTTTTATTATAAATTTTTTATATAATTACTATTTCTTGAAAATAAAGAATACTGCCAATATCAAACATAAAAAACCTATAAAGTGATTTATTCTTAAAGTTTCTGTTTTGAAAAATACTACTGTAAAAATAGTGAATATAGTTAATGTGATAACTTCCTGCATAACTTTAAGCTGCATCAATGAAAAAGCTCCTCCATTTCCTTGGAAGCCTATTCTATTTGCTGGAACCTGAAAACAATATTCAAATAAAGCAATTCCCCAGCTTATTAATATAATTATAGGAAGTGATAATTTAGCAAAACCTTTCATCTCGCTGAATTTCAAATGTCCATACCAAGCTATTGTCATAAATGTATTTGACAATATAAGTAATACTATAGTTGTTATAGCTTTCATAATAATATTTTAATCCTCCATTTATTTATCTATAAAATTTTTTTATTGATAAAATATTATAAGTTATAAAAAAGAATTTGCTATATTTATTTTTTATATTTAATAAAAAATATTGCCCCCTACTCATCATAGGGGGCGTACAGTTTAATTAAATGAAGGTTATAAAATATATTGTATCAATTTAGGGATACAAAGTTGTTGACTTTATTAATGTTCTCTAACATTTGTTAGTATATTCTAACATATTTTAAAACTTTGTCAATACTGAAAAATACAAAAAACTATATTTTTTATTACTAATTACAATGCCCGCCCTTTTTCCTTATTAAATTTATATGCAGTTTTAACTAATAATTTCTTATAAACGAAATCAGAATATATAAAAGCCCGCCCAAGTTTAAATTAAATTTTTAATCTCTTTAACGCACGTTTAATGAATTTTATATATATTAATTAAGTAGTATTATTGATTAGTCTATATTTATAATGCTGCTCTGCGTGCGGTTGTGAGATTGTAAGTATTAATAAAATTTTGGGTGGGTGCTATAATCACATATTAAAATAAAAAAGAAATATAATACAAAAATAACATATAAATTTAAAAAGCCTATAGGGTGGGATTGAAAAATAAATCAAAAAAATAAATATTTAATATCATTTTTCTAAAATACTTTTGTTTTATAATTATGAAAAAAATACTAGAAACTGAAAGACTTATTTTAAGAGAATTTGAAGAAGATAATGAAAAAGACTATAAAAGATTATCTTCTATACTTCAAGACAAAGAAACTATGTACGCTTATGAACATGCTTTCTCTGATGAGGAAGTACATCAATGGTTCAATAATCAAATGAATAGATACAAAACTTACGGATTCGGATTATGGGCATGTATACTAAAAGAAAATAATGAGTTTATAGGACAATGCGGACTTACTATGCAAAAGGTAGATAAAAAAATACATAATTCTTATGAACTCATTGAAATAGGATATTTATTCAATAAAAACTACTGGCATAAAGGATTTGCCACAGAAGCTGCAATAGCCTGTAAAAATTATGCTTTTAATGTTTTGAATGCTGATAGAGTATACTCAATAATAAGAGATAATAATATCGCATCTCAAAAAGTAGCTATAAGAAACGGAATGAAAATAATAGATAATACAGTAAAACATTATTACAATATGGATATGCCGCATTATATATTCTGTGTAGAAAATATATAAAAAAAGAAATGACTATAATAAAAGCCATTTCTTTTTAATAAACAAAATTTTTAATTAAAATTTAAAACTACTAATACGCTCAACCATATTCTCTATTTTTTCTCTTACTTCTTTTGTAGAGCTTGCATTGGATTCAGCTAACATACTATTTTCACCAGTTATAGAATTAAGCTGCCTTACGGAAATATTTATCTGATTAATACTGTCGGCCTCTACTACAGCACGTTCTGATATAGAAGTTAATTTATTAAGCATATCCTCAGCCAAAGCTTCAATCTCAGAAAGTATTTTAGAAGAATTTTCCACGGCCTTATTTCCTATCTCAACTTTAGCCAAAGCATCATTTATTGTATTAGTTATATTTTTAGCAGTTTCATCTACATTCTGAGCAAGAGAACGTATCTCACTAGCTACAACAGCAAAACCTTTACCCTGCTCCCCAGCACGTGCCGCCTCTACCGCCGCATTCAAAGCCAATATATTTGTCTGAAAAGCAATAGATTGTATAAGTTTAGTCATATCAGATATTTTCTTACTTGATTCTAGTATCTCATTCATACTACTAGTAATTTCAGAAGAAGATTCTACCCCCACCTTAGTAGCATCTGCAACTTTAGCACTCATATTTCTAGCATCTTCAGAATGTACATTAGTTTCATCAAGAGATGTAGATAATGATTCTATAAGGCTTGATAATTCTTCAAGTGAGCTAGCTTGAGTATTACTTCTATCCGATAAATTAGCTGTTCCATCTGATACAGTATCTATTTCATTATTGATAAAGTTAAGTGATTCCTGAAAGAAATGAATAGAATCACCAAGAGATTTCTGCATATCCTTAATAGAATTAACTAAAACACCAGTTTGATCTGATTTATTTAATAGCCTCTCATCGAAAACAGCATTAAAATGTTTATTAGTCATATTCTTAATAACCTCTATAGCTCTATCTAAAGTTTGAGATAAAGGATTAACATTCAATAAAACAAGAACAAATTGAATTACTAAAAAACCAATTGCCACTATAACCATAATGATAGATAATGTAATTATTTTTTTAGTTAGATTTAAAGAGCTTCCATTTCCTACAAGAATCCAAGGAGTATTCGGTATATTATAAGCTGCAGTCCACTGTTTTTGTTTTTTATTAATGATGACATCATAATCTTTACCATCAAGCTTAGGAGCATTCAATTCAGTATAAATATTTCTCTGCTGATTAAATAATAAATTTACATCTGTATGAGTTATGAATCTTCCATCATTTAATGCTATAAAAAATTTATTATCCTTATCTGCGGTTAACGACTTAGCTATTTTAGCAAAAGATATATCTAATCCAACTACCCCTTTAAGCTCATTATTTTGAAAAACAGCTTTAGATATAGTTATAACTGTTTCCCCTGTTTCAGCATCTTGATATGGAGCACTCAAATAAGGAGTGGAAGGATTTTTTACAGCTTCTATATACCATTCTCTCGTAGTTTGATCAAATCCTTCTATATTATCACCGTATACTATAATTAATAATCCGCCGTATTTATATCCCACAGTACCGCTAAAATGTATATTACCAATCTCATCTTTCATATTTTTTAACTCTTTGAAAGAATCGAGCATTTGAGTATAATCTGTTTCATATTTACAATAGGAAGATAAAACATCAATCTCTGAATAAAAATAACTAAGCCAAGAAGAAATGGAAGATTCTTTTTTGTACATATTAGATTCTATTTCTAATAAGAATTCTTTCTTATACCTAGGAATAAAATATAACATCAAACCTATAACAACCACTATTATAAATACTGCAAATGGAACTAAAAATTTCAGCATTAAAATATATTTCTTTTTTTTGTTTTCCATAAATAATATCTCCAAATAAATAAGACTTTGGCAAAGTATAATTTTTTATTTTTTTATTGTCAAGTAATTTTTTTTTACTATTAAACAATAATATTTGATTTTTACATAAAAAAAGGGGCTTAAATTAATAAGCCCACAATTTTTACAATTTTACAATTTTATTTTATTATTTTTTTACTTCAAGCAGCTCATCGCCAACATTAATAGAAGATGCATTAACAGCTATAACATCTGTATAATCATCAGAATTTGTTACTATTACAGGAGTCAATGTAGGATATCCTTCTCCTCTTATTTTTTCAATATCAAATTCTAATAATAAATCTCCTTTCTTAACTTTCTGTCCCTCTTCTATATGTGATATGAAATGAGCACCGCCTAATTTTACAGTATCCATACCAACATGTATAAGCAATTCAACACCATCATCAGAAGTAAGTCCTATAGCATGTTTTGTAGGGAAAGCAGTTTCTATAACACCATCATAAGGAGCATAAACTTTTCCTTCTGTAGGTTCAATAGCTATACCTTTGCCCATAGCACCGCTTGAGAATGCTTCATCTTTCACGCTTTCTAATTTTATTATATTTCCTTTTATAGGAGCATAAACTTTATATACTGCAGATGAAGATTTTGTTTCTGCCTTCTTCTCTTCTTTTTTCTCCTCTTTCTTTTCCTCTGCCTTAGGAGCATCTGCCGGCATCTGAGGTTCCTGATCGCTTATAGGATCATGTAAATAATCTTCAAGTCTTGATTTTATTACAGTAACTTTAGGTCCATATATTACCTGTATACCATTACCTTTTTTAATTATACCAGCAGCACCGCTTGCTTTCAATGTAGCATCAACAACTTTAGAAGGATCAAATACTGTTATACGAAGTCTTGTAGCACAGCAATCAACATCGCTTATATTTTTCTTTCCTCCAAGTCCTGCAGTAATTAAAGGAGCTTCTTCATATTGGAATAAAGGATTAGTATCAACTGCTTCTCCGCTTGCAGCAGCCTTAGCAGCAGCAACGTCAGCTCTTCTGTATAATTTTGGTTCTTCACTGTCTGGTTCTCTTCCAGGTGTTTTCCAATCAAATTTTCTAATTAAAGTATAGAATAAGAAATAATAAATGAAGAAATAAGCAGCACCTACAATTACAATCCATATCCAATTAGTTTTAGCATTACCTTGTATTATTCCGAATAATAATAAATCTATGAAACCACCTGAGAATGTCATACCTACTGTAACATGAAGTATATGCATAAGCATGAAAGATATACCTGCAAGTACACAGTGAATAGCATAGAATATAGGAGCAACAAATATAAATGTGAACTCTATAGGTTCAGTTATACCTGTAAGCATTGCTGTTAATGCAGCTGAGAAAAGTAAAGCACCAACAACCTGTTTTTTCTCTGGTCTAGAAGTTCTATACATAGCCAAAGCAGCACCAGGTAATCCAAATATCATAAATGGGAATTTACCAGTCATAAATCTAGTAGCTTCAACACTGAATGCTGTTGTACTAGGAGAACCTAATTGAGCAAAGAATATATTCTGAGCACCTTCTACTAAATTGCCGTCTATCATCATAGTACCGCCCAAAGAAGTCTGCCATAAAGGTGTATAGAATACATGGTGAAGTCCGAAAGGTATCAATGCTCTTTCTATTATACCATAGAATAAAGTACCAACATAACCTGAACCAGCTATTAAATCACCCAATTTATTCATTACAACCTGTACAGGAGGCCATACATAGTACATTAATATACCTACTACTAAAAATACGATAGATGATATTATTGGAACGAATCTTGTACCGCCAAAGAATGATAATACTTGAGGAAGCTCTATTGTATAATATTTATTATGCAAAGCAGCTACACCAAGTCCTACTATAATACCGCCGAATACACCCATTTGTAATGATAATATACCAACAACATTTGTAGTAGAACCAGCTAATAATTTCTCAGCTCCGCCCATAACTGTTATCATCTTACCAATAGAAGCATGCATTACGAAAAATGCTATAGCTCCTGATAAAGCTGCAACCTCTTTCTCTTTCTTTGCCATACCAATAGCTACACTCATAGCAAATATAATAGGCAAGTTGCCGAATATTATATTTCCTGCTTCACTTAATACTGATAATATATCATAAGCTATAGTGCCTGGTCCTAAAATACCCATTAAATTATAGGTTTCTAGCATTGTAGTATTAGTTAATGAACTACCTACCCCCAAAAACAAACCTGCTACAGGAAGCACAGCTATAGGAAGCATGAACGATCTTCCTACCCTTTGCAGTACGCCGAAAATTTTATCCTTCATATAAAGAACTCCGTAGTATAAAATGTATTTTTTGATATTATATTAAAGATACTAGATTATAATTAATATTATGTATACTAATATCACATATAAACATCAATCAATATATATAAGTATAATAAATTTTTTAATAATTGTATATAGTTTTTGATATTAATTTTCATTTTGTAATCAGTTTCAATATAATTAATTAAAAATACATCTATAAAATAGATTTAAAAAGGAAAATTACATTACAAATACTATAATTTTATAATAAAAATCATAAAATACTTTTATTTTGAAGTAGATTTTATATTTAATACAGGCTTTAATCTATCTACAATTCTAACTGTAGGTTCTATTAATTTTTCTATCTTATTAGGATTTTTATAAGCCATAGGTGATTCATCTAAAGTATTTTTGCATACACTGCTTGAATAAATTCCTTTCATAGAATCTATAAACTCATTCATATCTAATTGATTCTTTGCCTGTGCCCTTGATAAAACCCTTCCAGCTCCATGAGGTGCAGAACAGTTCCAATCTTCATTGCTCTTTCCTTCACATATTAATATACCATCACGCATATTAAAAGGTATTATCATTTTTTCATTTTCATAACTTCTTATGGCACCTTTTCTTATAATGAAATCCTCAAAATCAATAAAATTATGAACCGATGAAAAAGAATCTTCTATTTCTATATTTAATACATCTTTTATAATTTTTAAAATAGTTTCTCTGTTTATTTTTGCATAGTATTGTGCTATTACCATATCAATTAAATAATCAAACATTTCCTTATCCTGCAAATAACAGTCTTCATTATTTTTAGCTATTTTGGCATGATATCTGCAAACCTGATTACCGAAATTCCTAGATCCTGAATGTATAGTGATATAATAGTCATTATTTGAGGATTTACCTATTTCTATAAAATGATTACCCCCTCCAAGCGTTACTATAGAGTTATGGAATTTCTCTAAATCAATTTCTACTCTTTGACATAATTTTTCTATATATTCATTATCTATTTCAAAAACTTCGAATTTGGTATTAAATTTTTTATTATAATTAATTATAAAATTTCTTATAAGTTCATTAAGTTCTTTAAAATTAAAAAGAGTATTAAAACTTTTTTTATGAGTGCTTTGCCCCATAGGTATATTTTGCTTTATAGTTTTATCAATTTTTTCTAATGGTATATCTTTTATTTCATCGCTTAATTTTGAAGTAAGCATTCCGCATCCTATATCAACACCTATATGAAAAGGATTTACTCTGTCAGTTAATGGCATTGTAAAACCTACAACTATTCCTTTGCCCAAATGAGTATCCGGCATTATTCTTATCTTTACATCTTCACTGGCTTTTTCATTTAATATTTTATACAATACAGAATATGATTCCTCATCAATATTATCAGTGAAAATTTTACAGTCTTTATTATATTTTCCTTTAAGCTCTATCATAAACACCTCTTCATTTACATTAAATTATATTCTACCATTTATTATAAATCATTGAAATGTCAGAATTTGTCAAAAAACTTATATTTCAATATAAACATATATTATTTTTATAAATTAAATAAATAACAAGTTGACAAAATATTAATATACAGTATTATTATAAATACAATATTTTGATACAGAGTAAAAATAAAAAGAGATAAAATAAATGCTTAAATATAGAGAAATCAACTGCAAATCGGCTTTAAATAAAATAGATAATGAATACGGATTCTGCTATGATTTAAATATTTACAGAGGATGTTTGCATAAATGTTATTACTGTTTTGCTGTTTATTCTCATAAATATATTAACTCTAAAGATTTTTTCGGAGAGATATTCGTAAAGAAAAATATTGCTGAAGTATTAGAAAAAGAATTATCATCAAGAAATTGGAATAGAGATATTATCAATCTTGGAAGCGTTACTGACAATTATCAGGAAGCTGAAAAAGATTATAAGCTTATGAGAGATGTTTTAAAACTTCTTATAAGATATAAAACTCCGATGTGCATATCCACAAAAAGCGATTTAATATTAAGAGATTTTGATTTGATAGATGAGCTTTCAAGTATAGTGCCTGTAAGAATAGCATCAACTATAACGACATTAGATGAAAAGTTATCATCTTTGATAGAGCCTAATGTAATAAGCCCAATTAAAAGATTTGATATGCTTAGAGAGTTTAAAAAGACAAAAGCAATAGTAGCGGTTCATGCTATGCCTGTAATGCCTTTCATAACCGAAGACAGTATAGAAGATATTTTCAAAAAAGTAAAAGAATACGGCATAAACTACTGTGCCACTGATGCATTAAAACTTAGAGGCGAATGCAGAAAAATATATCTCAACTTCGTAAGGCAAGTATTTCCAGAGCATTATAAAAAGTATCTATACATTTATGGTTCTGACGGCATTCTTAAAGATGAGTACAGAGAAAAGCTATATAAAAAAATAAAAACACTAGAAGAAAAATATAATATCACATACAAAACCAAAGAAGAACTCAATACTGAAGACAGCGTTTACAACAGATATAATAATAAAGTCATTGAAGAAGCTCCTACTCTATTCTAAATTCTAGTTAAATAAAATTCAAAATCTAATAAAATCTTGGGCGGGTGCTGAAATTTCTAAGTAGGCTATAAATATAATTAAAGTTAAATTTTTTTAATAAAGTGATAAAGAATAAAGGGCGGGGTATGTAATTAAGTTTTAAAACCTATTTTCACTCCCCACCCTCTAGAATTATAACTTTAATATGCAATTTTTATATTATTTATCCTTTTAAGTCTACACTGTTATTTACAATGCCCACCCTAGATTTGTTTAAATTTATTGCTTGCACAACGCACGAAGAATTTTATTTATAAAATATACAAAATAAAAAATATAATGAATTGATAAATAAAAGCTAATTCACCGTGCGTTATTTATAATTTTTTATTAACAATTAAGATGATAAATACTATATATATTGCTAATCAAAATCGTTTTATCAAATAATTAAAAATATCGCTTTAAAGCTCTAGCAATTGAGTTTATCTATTACTAGACACTCGATTTTTAATATATACCTAAACAACTATATTTTGTCAAAAATTATTTTTTTATTTTTATATTTTTATTATTTGTGGGGACTAGCCCCCACATCCCCAGTTCTTTTATTGGTATAAAAGAACCAAAAGAACTGCATTTTAGTCTAAATTTAGGTTATATCATATATTTAATAGGTATATTTTTAATATAAAGTTTTAGCAATTGCGTTTTTTGCTACTTTTTTGTGCGGCAAAAAAGTAGATAATTCTATATAAAGTGCATCAGTTGACAAACTTAAAAATTTTCAGTATTTTAATCTAAACAATATATTAACTATTTATGAAACACACAATATTTTTATAAAATTACTCTTCAGCTCCTAGCTCTCTTAACTTCTCTAATGCTGCATCTTCATTGGCATAATATAAAACTCCGTCTCCGTCCTCATCTGTACTGTTTATATCTATACCCAAATCATTAACTAAATACTCAAACACCTCTACATTATCATTCAAAGCAGCCATATGAAGTCCGTTTGCATCATACATATTTTTAGAATTAACTAAATCAGAATCTGACTGTACAAGCATTTTTATTACATCAACATTGCCTGTGCCGCAAGCCCATAAAAATGCATTCCAACTATCATCATCTTTAATATAAGGATCAGCACCTTTATCAAGCAAATATTTCATTATACCCAAATCTCTATAAAATACAGCAAATATTAAAGGAGTACCACCATCTATTGCATAACTATCATCCATAAATTCACTATATAAACTATCTCCGAAATAAGTTTGATCTATATCTTCGCCTTCTTCTATTAATTCCTGTACTCTCTTTAAGCTATGATTTTGTATGGCCTCAAATATATCATACTCCTCGCTGTATTCTCCTTCTTTTCTATTGCCGTAAGAAAAAGCAGCGTTCATACTAACATATTTACCCTGAACCTTTACAACATTAGTATAAGTTTTATGATATATATTATTTGGATCACTTACATACACAGAATTATTACTTATACTTACACTAGTCTCTTCTTTTTTACCGCATGACACAATTAAAATAATTGATAATAAAGAAACCAATAATACACTTTTTGAGATTTTTATACTTTTCATAAACACCACCGTATAGTAATTAATAATTTCTGAAGTATTATACAATAAAAACAAATTATTTTCTATAAATAATTAAAAAATCTCGCTTCAAGGCTCTAGCAATAATATTGCTAGACGCTCGATTTTTTAATATATTCATCTTATCAAATATATTTATTTAAACGCTCACAATTTTTATATTGTTGCTAATAAAAATTGCTTCATTAAATAATTAAAAAATCTTACTTTAAGACTATAGCTATTTTATAGTTTATTCATCTTTAAAATATACCTAAACAATTATATTTTGTCAAAAGTAAAGTTATATTTTTGTTTTGATATCTGGGGCTTTGCCCCATACCCCAGTTCTTTTATTGGTATAAAAGAACCAAAAGAACTGCATTTTTAATCTAAATCTAGGTTATACCCTACATTTAATACATATATTTTTAATATAAAGTTCTAGTACTTGCGTTTTTTTCGTAGCGTATCCGAAGGATAAAAACTTTGACGAAGTCCGCAGAGCGTGCGCGGCAAAAAAGTTGATAATATTACATAATCTGCAGTAGTCGGCAAAATGAAATCGTTTCAGTATATATTAATGTATTACACAATTTATATTATTTGGCACCAAGTTCTTTTAGCTTTTCTATTGTCTCATCTTTTTCAGCATAATCTAAAACTTTCTCGCCATACTCGTTAGTACTATTTACATCAATAGACAAATCCTTAACCAAATATTCAAATACTTCTACATTATCATTTCTAGCAGCAATATGAAGTCCATTTGCATCAAATCTATCTTGAGAATCAACTAAATCAGAATCAAACTCTACAAGCATTTTTATTACATCAACATTTCCAACACCACAAGCCCATAAAAATGAATTCCGTCCATTTTCATTTTTAATATAAGGATCGGCTCCATTATCAAGTAAATATTTCATTATACCCAAATCCCTATAAAATATTGCAAATATCAAAGGAGTAGCACTTTCTATAATATAATGAGAGTCTATAAACTCACTATACATAGTGAAGTCTCTATCATTTTGATTAATATCTTCACCATCTTCTATTAATTCCATTACTCTCTTTAAACTATGATTTTTTATAGCCTCAAATATATCATACTCCTCGCTATATTCTCCTTCTTTTCTATTGCCGTAATAAAAAGCAGGATTTATATTAACAAATTTACCCTGAATCTTTACAACATTAGTGTAGGTTTTATGATACACATTCTCTGGATCACTTACATACACAGAATTATTACTTATACTAGCCTCTTCTTTTCTACTGCAAGAAACAATAAAAGTAATCATTAAAATAAAAGAAATTAATAACAATTTTTTCATATACCACCACATAGTAATTAATAATTTTGGATATTATACTATAAAAATAAATTATTTTATATACTAAGAATTTTTAAGTTTGTCAACTGAAGCACTTTATATAGAATTGTCAACTTTTTTGCAGCACATACTCTGCGGACTTCGTCAAAGTTTTTATCCTTCGGATATGCTATGCAAAAAATGCAACTGCTAGAACTTTATATTAAAAACATTACTATTAAATATAGGATGTATCCTAAATTTATACTAAAATGCAGTTCTTTTGGTTCTTTTATACCAATAAAAGAACTGGGGTATGGGGCAAAGCCCCATATATTAAAAAGAAAATATAATTTTATTTTTTACAAAATACAGTTGTTTAAGTATATACTAAAAATTTTTAACTTTGTCAACTACTATCCGTAGCGGCAATCGCACAGTATATCATATAATATTATGGGTAGTCCCTTATACGCGAACGAAGGAAGCACTGTAAAGTGTACGGCTGATTACTCATTATTGTACAAAATTAAAAAATTTAAAATAAAAAAAATACCATCCATAAAATAAATATATGAATGGTATTTAATTTTTTATATACAAAATAAATTATATAGCTTCAGAACCGCCTATGATATCAAGAAGCTCATTAGTAATATGTTCCTGTCTGGCTCTGTTAGCTTTATTTTTAAGATCAGTTAATAATCTTTCAGCATTGTCAGTAGCATTTCTCATAGCAATAGCCCTTTCAGCATTTTCTGATAAAAAAGAACTTGTAAGCATAAAATAGAAATATGTTTTAATAGCCATAGGAACAACTTCTTTTAATACATCATCTACATTAGGCTCAATAACATAATCTAATTTTTTCTTTATTTTATGTCCCTCAATATCCTCTTCATTAGGAATCATAGGAATCAAACTTTTAATTTTAGGTATATGTACCACCCTTGTATAATATCTTGTATATATAACTTCTACCCTAGAAGCATTATCAACTGCATATTCATGCATGAAACGCTGAACTACAGTAGCACAATCATCAAAAGTAGATTCCTCATCTATACGAGGATATTTACGTGCTATAGGTATGCCCTGCTTTTCAAAATAAACTTCACCTTTCTTTCCGAGTACATGAAGCTGAACCTCCCTACCATGTCTATGATGGTGTCTGATTCTCTCCATAGCTTCATCAAAAATTTTTGTATTATAAGAACCGCATAATCCTCTTGAAGAAGTTACAACAAAAAGTATTATGTTTTTTATTTTCTTTTTTGGAGCAAGCAAAGGATGCACATGATCCATATCGGAATGCGAAAGATCTTCAACTATTCTGTTTAATTTTTGAGTGAAAGGACGCATACCTTGTTCTACTGTTAGAATTTTAGCTGTTCTAGATCTTGCTATCATATCCATAGTTTTGGTTATTTTATGAGTACTTGATACAGCTTTAATTCTCGCTTTTAATACATTAAGTTTCTCTGCCATAATAAAAAACTCCAATATATTAGAATCTTTTTAATATTCTAAATCTTTATACAACTTATCTATTATATCATTATCAATATTTTCATCAAATTTACGGGCAAATAAATTATTATTGATATTATTTTTTATATTATTATAATCCTTCATTTCTAAGTTAAACGGAGCCCCTCCGCTCCACACAATATATCTTAAACAATCATTTATACAATTATCTTTGAATTCACTATTCATTAATATAGATTGAAAAAAGAATTCATCGCTTCCCCAAGTATAATTAAATCTTTTAAGATAGTTTGGATTATTTTTATCATAATCTAATATATATTCAATAGCATTATTAGTTAAATTCCACCATTGAGAGCCATAATATATATTATCAGGTGTAGTACGTTTTATAGGCAGAAAATTAGATATTTTTTCACGAATATTTCTGCTAAGTAATTTTCTATATATCTTACCAAAATTATAAGCATTTAATCTAAATGACATTTCTTTATACATATTATCATCATTTTTAATATTCGTAAAAGAAGTAAATTCCTTATTTTTATTTACCTCAAAAAAATCAATAATTTCTTTATTAGTTTTTAGTGGAATATCCTGACCGCTTATAAAAACATATCTATCATAATTATTTTTATGAGCTTCTTTAATTAAGAATAATGTTGCTATAACTAAACTTATCCCGCCATGATAAGTTTTTATTTCTTTATAAACTTTTACATTATCAAAACTTTTTATATTCAAATTGGCTCTTTTATCTATATGCACATAAATATCAAAATCTTTTTTAAGATGATTAATCAATCTCATCAATTGATTTTGATTTTTATGTGCCAATATTAAAAAACAAATTTTACTCATAAATTATTAGAATTTAGCCTTAAACTCTTCTATGATTTTATAAAGTCCGTCCATATCTTCTATATCTTTTTTCTCTCTAATATCATCAAGTATATTCTGCTTATCAGCTCTCATATATTGAAGTAATCTCCATTCAAATTCATAAACTCTGTCAACTTCAATATTATCCAAGAAACCTTTAGTAGCAGCAAATATAACAATAACCTGTTCTTCAAAAGGTATAGGACTATATTGTTTTTGTTTTAATAATTCAACCATTTTAGCACCTCTGTCTAATTGTGCCAAAGTAGCTTTATCAAGTCCAATACCAAGCTGAGAGAATGCCTCTAAAGATCTGTAAGAAGCAAGGTCAAGTCTTAAAGTACCGGCAACCTTTTTCATAGCCTTAGTCTGAGCATTACCTCCTACACGGGAAACTGATATACCTACATCAATTGCAGGACGAACACCGCTCATAAACAAACTAGTAAGCAAATATATCTGTCCGTCAGTAATAGAAATAACGTTAGTAGGAATATAAGCAGATACCTCATTATCCTGAGTTTCTATTATAGGAAGTGCTGTTAAAGAACCGCCTCCCAATTCATCACTAAGTTTTGCAGCTCTTTCAAGTAATCTTGAATGCAAATAGAATACATCACCCGGAAAAGCTTCCCTTCCAGGAGGTCTTCTTAAAAGTAATGATATCTGTCTATAAGCATTAGCCTGCTTAGTTAAGTCATCATATATAATCAATGTATCTTTTTTCTGTTCATACATAAAATATTCTGCCATAGCACATCCGGCATAAGGAGCTATATATTGAAGCGGAGCAGAATCAGCAGCAGTTGCAGCAACTACTATAGTATATTCCAATGCACCATGCTGTCTTAATGTATCAACAACGCCGGCAACTGTAGAAGCCTTCTGTCCTATTGCTACATAGATACATATAACACCTGTACCTTTTTGATTAATTATAGCATCAAGAGCAATGGAAGTTTTTCCTGTACCTCTGTCGCCTATGATAAGCTGTCTTTGTCCTCTTCCTATAGGAGTCATAGAGTCAATAGCTTTAATACCAGTTTGAAGAGGCTGTTTTACTGCCTGTCTGTCAGCAATACCTGGAGCAGGAAACTCTATAACTCTTCTTTTATCAGTAGTTATTTCTCCATGTCCGTCTATAGGCACACCCAAAGGATTAACAACTCTTCCAAGTAATGCATCTCCCACAGGTACTTCTAATATTCTTTTAAGCCTGCTTACTTTACTTCCCTCTTTAATTCCGTAATAATCACCTAAAACTATAGCACCTATAGTTTCTTCTTCCAAGTTAAAAGCAAGACCAACAGCACCGCTTTCAAAAAGTATCATCTCATTAGCCATAACATGCGGAAGTCCTATGATTCTGGCTATACCATCTCCAACCTCTACAACTACCCCTACTTCATTCGGAGTAAAATCAGCTTTATAATTCTTAATCTCTTCTTTAAGAACTGCTGCAATTTCACTAGCTTTTATATTCATAAACAATTCCTCAAATATAAAATGTATCAATTAATTTCAGAAATAGAAGACTTTAATTCTGTAAGCAGTCTTCTCACACTATAATCATATACAACATCTTCTATTTCTATTACAACACCGCCTATTATATTTTCATCTATATTAAATGTAAAATGTATGTCTTTATCTGATATCATATTCGTAATATGATCTTTAAGTTTATTCATATCTTCTGTATCTGTCATATTTGATGCAGTTGTAATTTTAACTATAATTATATTATAATATTCATTGCATAAGTTTTCATATTCTACTATTACTGCAAATAAAATATTAATTATATCTCTTTCTATCAAGATAGCAATAAGATTAAATGTTTCTTCTAAAATCTTATCTGCATATATTTTTTTTAATATACGCATTCTTAAATGTCCGTCTATAAAACTAGATTTGAAAAAATCATATATATCACTATCAACAAGCAAAGATGAATATACTACATTCAAATCGCTTTTAATTGACTCAATTTTACCCATATCTGAAGCAATATCAAACATAGCCTTAGCATAATTCTTGGCACTAGATTCATTTTTTACAATACGGCTAAATCTACTTGCCTTTTCTTTGGTAACCTCTTTAAGTACTTCCTTCTTGAGATCACTTAAAATATTTTCAGCAATAGAATCCATATTATAACTCCTATAATGTTTATTAATTAATTACCATAGGTAAATTTACTTTGCAATAAATCTATTTGTTTTTTTATACTATAATCATAAACAACAGAGCCAATATATACTATTATTCCGCCTATAATATTTTCATCAACTACAGTCTCATAAGATATCTCATTATTAGAAAAACATCTAACGGTTTGAATGATATCTTCTACTGTCTTATCATCAATAGTGCTTGCTGTAATAATGCGAACTCTGACTATATTACTATAATCATCTGCTATCTCTTTATACAAAGCAGCAATATCAGGCAGTACATCTATACTGTCATGTTCTGTTAATATAGATACAAAAGCATAAGTTTCTTTAGAAAGTATTGGTTTTAATCTTTTATCTATTAATTCTTTTTTATCTTTCTTTGAAATTGATTTATCAAAAAAATATTTTTTTATATCAATATCTTGAAATAATTTTGAACATTCTGAAAGTTCATTATATATTTCTTTTATCATTCCAAGCTCTCTAGCTATATCAAATATAGCACTGGCTGTAGGTTTCAATATTTGTAATTTATCATTTTCTTTCATAAGATTAATTTACTTCCTAAAAACTCTTAAATATCATAATATCATTTCTTATTGTTTTCTTTGTTAGCATTATTAATAAATTCATTAATCAAAGCCTGATTATCTTCTTTATTAACATTTCTTTTAAGAATAGTTTCCGCCATAACAACAGCAATATCAAGTGCCTGTTTTTTTACACTATTCATAGCCTCTTCTTTAGATCTGTCTATTTCAGACATAATTTTGTTTTTATTAAGTTCTGCTTCCTCTCTAGCATTATTAATAATTTTATCTCTAATCCTATTAGCCTCAACTCTAGCATTTTCTATGATAGCACTTGCTTCAGCTTTAGCATTGTCAATTTGCTCTCTATATGCTGCCAAAGATTTTTTAGCATTTTCTCTAGTTTTTTCAGCTTCTTCTAAATCTTCTTGTATCTTATCAGCTCGAGCATTCAAACCCTTCAAAATTATTTTCCAAGTAGAAGCACCTAATATAGCAAGGACTAGTAAAAATGTGATCCAAGTCCAAATTATAATACCTGGGTCTATTTTTAAAAGTGCCATACATATACCTCCAAATCAATTATTTATTATCTGTATTATTTTGTGAATAGTGCAAGAATACAAATAACTAAAGCAAAAAGTCCAACACCTTCTATCAATGCTGCTGCTATAAGCATTGCTGTTTGTATTTTACCTGATACTTCAGGCTGTCTAGCTATTCCTTCTACTGCTCTAGAACCTATAAAACCTATTCCTAAACCAACCCCTATAGCTGCAAGTCCTGCTCCAATTGCTGCACCTAATATAGAAAGTTCCATTTTTTATTCTCCTTTTTATGATAATTTTATTTATAATTAATGCTCATCACTAATAGCAATTCCAATATAAACTGCTGATAATAATGAGAATATATAAGCTTGTAAAACTGCTACAAACATTTCAAGAACATATATGAATCCTAAGAATAATACCGCAAATGGTGAAACCAATAATGTACCAGACATAACTATCAAATACGGTATAACTATCATCATTATATGCCCGCCTGTTATATTGGCAAACAAACGAATCGCAAGAGCAAAAGCCCTATTGAATAATGTAATAAATTCCAATACCCATATTATAGGTATTAAAGGCAAAGGAAGCCCCTTAGGTACTAAACTAGTCCAATATTTTATTATGCCTTTCTTTCTTATTCCGGCAAAAATATAAACTATAAATACAACTACCGCTATAGCAGCAGTAAATCCTATATTGGCACCAAGACCTCCTGCTAGATAAGAATGATTTCCGTCTTCAGTAGGAAATTTTATAGATGCCGGTATAAGTCCTAATATATTTGAAAACAATACGAATAAAAATACAGTAAGACAAAAAGGCACATATTTCTTGCCTTCTTCTCCTAAAGTAGCACCGATAACATCCTTATTCATATAGTCTATTAAACCTTCCAATATACTTTGTAAATATGTAGGTCTATTCAAAGGACGTTTAAGTTTATGAGCTAAGTATTTCATACTGCAAACGGATAAAATACCCGCTAAAGTTACCAATATTATATGTTTTGTTATCTTAAAATCAAAATCGATGTATTTTACGAATTTTATAGGAATTGTATAGAATGGATGGGCAGTATTATCAGTTATCTCTTCCATTATGTAATCATTAATATTTTCAGCACCGTAAAGAACATTAAAAGAAAATACACAGCTTAATATCAAAGTTAATATAACAACATTCCTAAGCAAAAATAATCCTCTAATCATAATAAACAATTACTACCTTGTATAGAATTTCATTAAAATAATAAAAATATTTATTATAAATTGTAATAATTTTATAACTATTAAATAAAAAATCAACTATTATTGTTTTTATTTTTTCATTTTAACTAAATTTAATTTATATTAACACTTTAGTAAATTAAAAATTAGCCAAAGCTTCAGTTTCTGTTGTATATACAGGGAAAAAACTATTAATTTTAGTAAGTTCAAACACCTTTTTAACAGGATCTGTTACTTTTACAAAACATATTTTACCATTTACCTTCTTAAATGCACCAAGTGCAGAAATAAATACTCCTATTCCGCTGCTGTCTATATAATAAACATCTTCCATATCTACTATTATTTTTTTTGCCCCAAACTCTATTTGAGAAAAAATAGAATCTTTCAAATCAGATGAAGTATAAACATCAATATCTCCATCTAATTTCAATATTACAGTGTTGTTTTCTAACTCTTTAATATTTACTTCCATAATAATCAAACTCCATTTCAAAATTTTATTGAAGTTATTCCATACGTTAATATTAAACTAAATACAAATATTTACAATAGTTAATTACAAATATTTTATGTAAGAAATGTATCATATTACATAATATTTTTATATAGTTTTACAAATTGTATATAAAAACTGTAAATTTTTCTATACAAAATATATTGACAATAAAATCTAATCGTAATAATATGTATTTCACAAATAAAAATGACACTAGTATCATTTTTATTTTCATATTAATTTTTCAAGTACGAGGTGAACACCAAAATAATACAATGCCTAAGGTAAATCAAGAATATTTTGAGAATAAAAGGAAGATAATACTAGATGCAGCTATAAGGGTATTTTTTAATAAGCCTGCATATAGTGTAAAAATGAAAGATATTGTTAAAGAGTCAGGTTTAAGCCAAGGAGGTGTTTACAAATATTATTCAAATATAGATGAAATTGTAATAGCATTGATTAACAGCAATAAAACTGAAGTCAATCCAAGAGATATTATAGAAAATTTTTATGATGAACCTGAAAAAGCTATATTTGAATTATTTAATGCTTTTAGAAAATTTTTCTTTATAACAGCCAAGGAATTTGGAAAAATAATGTTTGAGTTGCAGGCTATGTTTTTTAACAGTAAAGAGAGAATGCAGAAATTAAAAGATAATATAAATAAAGACCTTGTATTAAATTATTGGTTTTCAGAACTGTTAATATTCATAGATAAGAAAATTGAGGAAAAATATTTCAATCCGGTAATAGATCCTCAAGACATTTATATGCAGATGATAGTAGCAGCTTCTGGAATAGGAAATGAATTAATATTAAATAAATATTATAAACTAGACAGGAAGCTATACTACTATAAAGGAGATGAAAAAAATATAGAGCAGGAAGAAGCAGGAAGAACATTAGATGTGAATTTAGATAATTTAATAGATACATTATATAAAACATTGCTGCTTTTGCTCGGAAGTAAAAACATACACAAATATAGCTTCAAAAAATAATGTTTTTTATCAAATGAATTAAGAATTAATATTGTATGATTTGATGTGATAAGGAGAGTAAATGAAAATAACTGTTAAAATAATTTTATGTTCTATTTTGTTTATAAATATTTTATATGGGCAGACAAATGTTTTGACTTATGCTGCTTATATGGAAACTATAAGAGATCAAATACCTGAGTTAAAAATAAATGCTGTAACAGAAACTAATGCTGAAATGAATTTACTTAGTGCAGAAAGTTCCGGAGATGTAAATTTATCTGCTCAGCTAGGAGCTGTAGGTAAATACGGAAGTTTATCAACTGGATATTCAAGCACTACAGCAAGCCCAAGTGTAAATGCCACTGGTATACAGGCAGGAATTGGAATAGGTTCTTTAATACCTTATACAGGAACTAAATGGTCTGTTAATTTAACTCATAATTCTTTTTTGGGCGGAAAATTAAATATGCCTGGAGGTCAGTCTGTAGATTTTAATAATTATCAGCCTTCATTAACATTAGAAGTAACTCAGCCTCTTTTGAGAAATTTTTTCGGTACTTTAGATAGATATCCTATAAAAGATGCTGAATATGCTCTTGCTATAGCTAAGCTTCAAAGAAAATTAGATGATGCAAGCGTTATTGTTTCATATCAGAAAATTTACTATCAATGGATAATGTACGAAAAACTTCTTGCCTACTATAGAAACATGTATATAACTGCAAAAAGATTTGAAAATCAGATGAGAGACAGATATAACAACGGACTTATAGATAATGACGATTATCAAAATGCAAGAACTCAGACTATGCTTTACAGCGATTATTATGCTCAAAATCAGGTTAATTTGGAAAATATACTTGCAACTATAAGTTTCTTTATGCCTGTTACAAATATAAATCCTGATCATAACACTTGGGATGCTTATATAGAATTGGGTTTGGATATGGAATTGGATGCTGTACCTTTTGCTGACAGCATAAACGGGCAAATTGCATATCAGTCAAAGATAAGAGCTGAATATACTCTTGAAGCTATGAAAAATGGAACTTTGCCTAATTTAGATTTGGTAGGAAGCGTAAATTTAAATGGACTTACTCCAAACAGTGACGGATATTTTAGATCTTTCGGAAGTATGACAAACATAGACTTCTTTGCAGGAGTTCAGTTTTCATATCCTATAGGAAACAGAGCAAATAAAGCCCAGTATCAAATGGCTGAAAACTCATTATACGGAATTATAGCTCAGTACGACCAATTAGAAAAAGATTTTAATACTCAGCTTCAAACTTATATAGCTACTTTTAATGCTTATAAAAATTTGATAGCGAGCAAACAGGCACAAATAAGAGCATATAATTCAAGAATAGCTACTCAGCTTCAGAAACTAAATCAAGGACGTTTGGAGGTAGATGACTTGCTTACTTCAAGGCTTAATTTGGCAGCAACTCAAACGGAGCTTTTGAATTATCAGTATCAGCTTATAACAACAATTTTTGATTATAGAGCCTTGCTTGCAATTGATTATGAATAAAAAATATTTTTATCAATTTTCATAAGGATTTAAGAAATAATATAAAAATCATATGGAGGTTAATTAAATTATTAGCCTCCAATGAGAAAATCTTTTAATTTTTAATTAATTAAGATAAACAAAAACAGAAATAGGAGATGCAGATATATTATGGAAAAAATTATTGTATACTTTGCAAAACATACTATGCTTGTAAATGTAATCGTACTTGCGGTATTATTTGTAGGCGGATATTATTACTTTAACCTAAATAGAGAAGCTTTTCCTTCCACAGATTTGGATATGATGCTTATAGCAGTAACATATCCGGGAGCTTCGATTTTGGACGTGGAACAGAATGCAGTTATACCTATAGAAGAACAGCTGCAGGGAATATCAGGTATAGATAAGTATGAAACTACGATTATTGAAAACTTAGGTATTATATTGGTAGAATTAGATCAATCTTTACCTAATAGGCAGCCTGTAAAAGACGAAATATTTAGAGAGATGCAAAACGTTCCCGATTTGTCTACAGATGTTGAAGAGGTTACAACTTACGATTTAAACCCTAATAAAATGTCCATATATACTTTAGGAGTGCATTTTAAAGAGGGTATGGAAGGCAATGAGCGTGAATTATTTGACATAAGCCAAAGACTTGAAGACGATATCATAAGACTTCCTGGTGTTGCAGAAGTGAGAATAGAGGGAAGAACAGATCCTGAAATACAAATATATGTGGATCCTCTAAAGATGCAGAGCAATTACATAGCTTTATCCGATGTAGTTAATGCTCTTGCAGTTAGAAACGTAAGAGCTACTGGAGGAGATATGGAAGATGGAAACAGAGAACAGTCCGTAGTAACTTACGGAGAATTCCAAAATCCTATGGAAGCTGAAAATACAGTAATAAGATCTACTTTCAATGGACATAGAGTGCTTGTTAAAGATATAGGCAGAGTAAATGAAGGATTTGAGGAAAAAACCACATATATGAGAGTAAATAAGGCTTCGGGATATTCTTTGGATATAGTAAAAAACGAGAATGCAGATATTATAAAAACTATAGCCGAAGTTAATAAATACTTGGAAGAAAACGCAGCTATTATACCAGAAAACGTTCAGGTATCTGTTATGGGAGACAATTCAAGAACCATTAACTCTCTTATAGCAATAGTGTCTTCCAACCTCATACAAGGATTTTTAATAATATTTATCTGTTTGATAATATTTTTGGATTTCAAATCTGCTATGTTTACAAGTTTAGGTATGATATTTACCATGTTTGCATGTTTCATATTTATGAAAGCAACAAACATCACTTTCAACACTATGTCTCTTGCAGCAGTAATCACTGTACTTGGCATGATAGTAGATAACTCTATAGTTGTATCTGAAAATATATTTAACTTTAAGCAGGCTGGATATAAAGGGCTTGAAGCTACGAGACTTGCCGTAAGCGATGTAGTAATGCCGATGGTGGCTTCTACTTTAACCACAGTTGCTGCTTTCTTTCCTCTTCTTACTATAAGCGGAATGATGGGAAAAATCATTAACTTATTTCCTAAAATAGTAATATTTACGTTAATTGTGAGTTTGTTTCAGGCTATACTTATTCTTCCAAATCAATTGCAGGATAAAGAGGATAAATATAAAAATTATAAGCCTAAGAAGAAAAGCAAGTGGAAAAATCCTCTTGACTTCGATAAGGATAAATTATTCGACAAGATGAAAGTGCCTTATGGATTTTTCTTGGAAAAATGTTTGAAAGTAAGATATATTGTAATATTGTTTTTTATACTTATGCTCATAGGTTCTTTCTTCTTGGCTCAGAACAGTTTTAAAAACTTCGTTCTTATATACGATACCAGTGCAGACACTATAGTTATCAATATAGAAACTGAAATAGGAAGTACAAAAGAATATACTACCGAGCAGATAGCTAGAATAGAAGACGTTGTTGCAAGCGTTGTTAAACCAGAAGAGCTGATAGCGTTGTATACTCTTGTAGGTTCTCAGGTAGATCAGGAAATGGTATCTGAAGAGAAAGGTAATTTGGCTGGTATAATGGTTTATTTAGTGCCTGCAGCTGAAAGAGATAGAACAGCTGACGAACTTGTAAATTTGATAAATCAGGAGATGGATAAAACGGATATAAGAGATACTGTTCCTGTATTTACTATGAATACTAAAGGTACTGTTGACCCAGGTGATCCAGTTGACATTAAGGTTATAGGCAACGATACTGATTTAGCAAGGCAGGCGGTTGAAGAAATAAAAACGTTTTTAGCAACTGTACCCGGAGTTATCAATATAGATGACGATGATAAACCTGGTAAGGATGAGCTTAGAATAATGCTTGATTATGATAAGATAGCGGAACTTGGCATAGACGTTGAAACTGTAGGCTATGAGGCTAGAACTGCATACTATGGAACGGAGGCTACTTACATACAGGAGCTTGAAAACAGACTGGACTTTAGAGTACAATTTGATGAAAAATATACTTATGATTCTCAATATTTAACTAATCTTCTTATTCCAAACTCTTCCAGAAGGCTTATATATTTGCATAATATAG
This sequence comes from uncultured Brachyspira sp., assembly GCF_944393015.1. Taxonomy (GTDB): domain Bacteria; phylum Spirochaetota; class Brachyspiria; order Brachyspirales; family Brachyspiraceae; genus Brachyspira. The sequence continues at coordinate 2,163 of NZ_CALXYQ010000039.1, read as the reverse complement.
CCGACTTGGAATTAACAAACGGGCTTTCCGCTTTAAGGCATTATAACGGACAAAGAAGCATAAGCGTAACTGCCGATTTAGTACCAGGACAAAATACTTCCAGAAATGTAATGCTTACAGTATCTGAACATTTCAAAGACTTCGGTACTAAATACAAAGGCTTGAGATTATACTTCGGCGGTGAGGCTGAGGAAACTATGGAGGCTTTGGGACAATTGATATTCAGTTTTGCTATGGCATTAATATTCGTATATGTAGTGCTTTTATTACAGTTAAATAGATTTATACAGCCTATAATGATACTTACTATTATTCCTTTTGGTATGATAGGAGTATTTTTAGGATTTGCTTTACATAGAATGCCTTTATCATTTATGGGTGTTGTAGGAATAATCGGTTTGGCTGGTGTAGTAGTAAATAATGGTATCATATTGGTAGATGTAATCAACAACATAATAGAAAGGGGAGTTAAAGGTGATCCTAAAAAAGGTGTAACTCAAGCTATAGTGGACGGATGTAAGCAGCGTTTACGTCCTGTATTCTTAACTACGGTTACTACTGTTGTGGGACTTTTGCCTACTGCTTATGGTATAGGAGGAAGAGCGGATATAATTATTCCTATATGTATGGCTTTGGCTTATGGTTTGCTTTTTGCCACATTATTAACATTGGTATTACTTCCATGTATGTTCCTAACTATGTTTGACTTGAGATTAATTAAACTTCCTAAAGACAGTCCTTCAGACTTTGAAGACGGCGGTACTACTATAACTGTTACTAGAGAATAAATTATAGTCCGTATTTAAACATATATTTGATAAAAAAGAAGTTAATAGAATTTTCTATTAACTTCTTTTTATTTAATTATTAAATAATTGAACTTTTATACAAATAAATTATAATGATCAGATATGATAAATATAGAAAATAAACTTTTAGAAAATAAAACATTTATAGATTTATTTGCTGGAATAGGCGGATTTAGAATAGCTTTAGAATCTCTTGGGGCAAGATGTGTTTATTCTAATGAATTGGATAAATTTGCTAAAGAATCATACTATAAAAATTTCGGAGATATTCCAGACGATGATATCACTAAAATAGATGAAAAATTAATACCTACTCATGATATATTATGTGCCGGATTTCCATGTCAGGCATTTTCCATAAGCGGAAGATTGATATATCTTAAAAATATTGCCTCAGTAGAAAAAGCTAATGGGCTTTCAACATTAAAGCACTATAATGGTGAAAGAACAATAACTATTACAGCTGGTATAGAATACGGAAAAAATACTTCTCAGCAGGTTATGGCAGCAGTAAGAGAAAGATTTAAAGATTTCAATAAAGAGTACAGAGGCTTAAAATTAGAATTCGGCGGTGAAGCTAAAGAAACTATGAAAGCTATAAAACAATTATTATTCAGTTTTGCTATGGCATTCATATTTGTATACATTGTATTGTTACTTCAGTTAAACAGATTCATACAGCCTATCATGATAATGGTAATTATTCCATTCGGTTTGGGGGTATTATTAGGATTTGCTATTCACAATATGCCTTTATCATTCATGGGTGTTGTAGGTATCATCGGTTTGGCGGGTGTTGTTGTAAACAATGGTATCATACTTGTTGACTTGATTAACAAAATCATAGATGAAGGTGTTGAAGGCGGTAAAAAAGGTGTTGCTAAGGCTATTGTTGACGGAGCTAAGCAAAGACTTCGTCCGGTATTCTTAACTACTGTTACTACAGTTGTTGGACTTTTACCTACTGTTTATGGTATAGGAGGTAGAGCAGATATCATTATTCCTATAGTTATGGCATTAGCTTATGGACTTTTATTTGCTTCATTGCTTACACTCATATTCTTACCTTGTATGTTTATGATCATGTTTGACTTGAAACTTATAAAAATACCTCCAACAAAAAATCCTTCAGAAGAAATTACTACTACTATAACTACTGCAGGACATTAATAAAAACTTGTACTTAAAATAAAATTAATAAAGCTAATAGAAAATCAACATTTCTATTAGCTTTATTATTATTTAATTGAATATAATACAAAATAATTTTTAATTTATTATTGCATGGGTGCCATACATATTGCATTTAAGTATTCCTTATCTTTTTGAAGTATAACATAGGTGTATCATAATT
>NZ_CALXYQ010000038.1 GCF_944393015.1 uncultured Brachyspira sp. | reverse complement strand
AGAAGCAAAAAGGCTATATTTGAACTTAAATGTAATAAATTATTTTACATGTAAGACAATTTTAGTATTATTTAGTATTAATTTTATACTTGCATTTTATTCAACTTTTTGCGGCTGGAAAAAGTTGATGATGATGTATAATATTATTATTCAGTAGATTTCAAAAAACTAAAAATAAAAAAGATATAAGCAAAATATTAATTTATGATTTTAGATTAAATGATTTATTTTTTAATTTTTTAATAAAGTAATTTTTTATATTTATTGTAAATATATTAAAAAGATATATAATTATTAAACTAAAATATATTAAAATATACAGAGGTTTTATATGGAACTAAATTATAAAAAAATAGCAGAAGATATATTATCAAAAGTAGGAAAAGATAATATAGAATCTCTTAGTTTTTGTGCTACAAGATTAAGATTCATTGTAAAAAATAGAGAACAAATTAAAGACGCTGAAGTTGAAAAAATAGAAGGTGTAACAGGTGTTTTCTATAATTCAGGACAATACCAAGTAGTTTTAGGTAAAAACGTTAAAGATGTTTATGATGAAATGGCAAAACTAGGAGTAACAACTCTATAATAATTATCATTTATAAAGTTTAACGAATATATTATTTCTATTCGTTAAACTTTTTTAATTATTAAATTCCAATTCTTCAAATGAATCTTTATCTACTAATTCGTAATGATATCCTTGTTCTGTCAAAAATAATTGTCTTTTATGAGCGAAATCTTCTTCTTTTGTATCTGTAGTTATGATTGAAAAGAAGTAGCTTTTGTTTTCACCTTTTTTAGGACGTAGAACTCTTCCTAATCTTTGAGCTTCTTCCTGTCTTGAACCAAAAGTTCCAGAAATCTGTATTAAAACATTAGCATCAGGCAAGTCAACAGCTAAGTTTGCAACTTTACTTACTATAAGTATTTTTATTTCACCAGTTTTGAATTTTTTATATATTATATCTCTTTCACTTTGAGGAGTTTTTCCTGTGATTATAGTATATCCTGTTCTTTTTTTCATCTCATTTAATTGATCTAAATACTGACCTATTATAAGGATATTTTTACCTTCAAGCTTTTCTATGATTTTTTTCACTATTGTATATTTAAATACATTTTCGCTTGCTATTCTAAATTTCACTTTATCGCTGGATACAACATAATCAGATCTATGAGAATCATCTAATGGTATTCTTATATCATAGCAGTATGCCTCAGCTATGAATTTCTTTTCTTCCAATTCACGCCAAGGTATATCAAATTTTTTAGGCCCTATAAGACAGAATACATCTTTTTCAAGTCCGTCTTCTCTTACTAAAGTGGCAGTAAGCCCCAATCTTCTCATACTTTGAATTTCACTAGTAAGTTTTATTATAGGGGCAGGAAGCAAATGCACTTCATCGTATATTATTAATCCCCAATTATGCTGGAAGAATAATTCAAAATGCACGAATGGAGATTCTTTGTTTTTTCTGTATGTAAGTATTTTGTATGTGGCTATTGTTATAGGCTTTATTTCTTTATTAAGTCCATTATATTCGCCTATATCTTCAGGAGGAATATCTGTTTTATCTAATATTTCATCTCTCCATTGACGGCAGGCTGTAACACCTGTAACTATTATAAGAGTTTTTGTTTGAGTTTTATGCATTGCAGCAATTCCTACAACAGTTTTACCAGTACCGCATGGAAGAGCTATAACTCCTGCACCTCCTTCAGGTTTTCCATCAGCATAGAAAGCATCTACAGAATTTCTTTGATAATCTCTTAAAGCAAAATCATCTCCGCTTGATGCTAATTTATCTCTCATATGAAAATGATATTCTTCGCCTGTTTTATATCCGGCTAAATCCTGAACAGGGTATCCTATATTTATAAGAGCAAGTTTGATATGTCCTCTGTATGTAGCATCTATTTCTAATTTATTAGGATTAATTTGTGATTTTATATATTTAATCATCAATTTATAATGCAGAATTTCATCTATAATATTTTTGTCTTCGCTTATAAGATAGTATTTATCATCTTCTTTTATTATTTTTATTCTTCCGTATTTTTCTATACTAGTTTCAATCTGCTTTACTATATTTTTAGGTATTTCATAAGATGTATACTTCTTCAAAAAACTAAGTATTTGCTCTGATGTATAATTCAAACTAGCAGCATTCCACAAAGACACCAATGTTATTCTATATGTATGTATATATTCTGGGCTTTTTACCAATTCTGCAAATACCAACATGAAATTTCTAATTTCTTCAAAATGTTTAGTGCTTACATCTAATAGAATAGTACCATCGCCCTGAACTATGAGAGGAGCATTCTTATTCAATTTTTTTTCCTTACTTGAAATATTTAATAATAATAATTTTATTAGTAAACATTATTTTCTATTAATGAAATAGTTTCTCTAAATAAAGAAAGATATTCAACATTATTTGTATTTTTAGTTGTCCAAGATTTTAATGTATTTAATGCTTTTGTTCTGTCATTTTGTGCTAGATAAACATCAGATAATGTTAAAGTTGCCTGAGGAAGCAAATAGCTTTTAGGATATGCTTTGATAAAGTTTTCCAAAGTAGATGCAGCCTGAGTATAATTAGTCAAACCTATTTGAGTATTAGCTAAATTATACATTGCTGTTTCCTGTAAATAAAATCCTCTGGAATTTGCTACTTCCTGATAGTATTTTTCAGCTTCTTTGTAATTATTTATATCATAATAAACACAGCCTAATGCATAAGCACTTCTCAATTTAAGATTATTACCTTTAGCAGCATTATATACTTTTTGAAATCTTGAAGTAATATCTACTATTAGGGCAGGATCATTTAATTGTTCCGGAGGTAATTGGGCATTTTGATATACATTATATAATGCCAAAGCTGATTCAAACTCTACATTACTAGCAGCATCTTGGCTTTCTATATTTGCTCTATAAAGCAGAATTCCTGCTATTATTACTACTATTAAAACGAATCCTGATATGAATATTATTCTATTGTTATATATATATGTAAATATTAATTCAGCATTTTTTTGAAATTTATTTGTGTTTTCAGACATAAAAATCCTCTTAAAAATCTATTTGTTAAAAATGTTAATTTAGAATAAGCAATTATAATAATTAAACATAAAAAAATCAAGTATTTATTTTAATAATTATTTTTTTGATATGATGATGTTTTGGTATTGTTTATTATATTACTTATGATATAATAACGCCTAGAATTTTTGATGATAGGTATAATTTATGTCACAACAAAAAATAAATCCAAATGATGAAGTATTGGCTATTAAAATATTAGCTGAATATAGTGATTTAAACAAATACATATATCTTGTTTTCTTTATAGATAAATATAATAGCAGTTTGATAGATATTGCATTTGTTATATCAGATGATAAAAAACTTTTAATTTTTTTAAATGCCTACACTGATTTATTGGAATTATACAAACATATTAAAATTTACAATAAATTAAACAATGAGAAAAACTCATATTTTGATAAATTCAATGAACTTATTTCAAATATATTTAATGAAGATAGAAATATAAATAATATTATAATATATCAAAGCAATAATAATAGTATTTCCATTATTGATATATTTGCAAGCACTATGAATAGATTTATGGATTTTCATATAGGTACATTTGATATAAACAGCAGTATTATAGATATTAATGCAGTTCGTACAACTATAGAGAATGTAAATAAAGAAATGGAAGCTACAGATTCTATGCATGCAGCATATCAAAATACCGGAAATGCCGCTAATGTTGAAAATGGACAAACTCAAGAAGTTCAGCCTCCTACTTATAAACTTATTAATGCTTCATTTGTAGTTGATCCTATAGGAGGAAAATCTATAAATGATATAACTCCAGGTGATAAAGTTATAGTTACTATAAATTCTAATACAGTAGAAGAAAATATAATATATTTTGAGCTTAAAGGAAAGAAAGATAAATATTCTAAATATTTAGTTCCTGCTGAAGTTTTAGAAAAGACAGTGGAAGAAAAATCTATTAAGATTTTATTAAAATTGATAGACGGATATTGCTGCTTAATAGAAGAAATTGAACCTATAAAATTAAAATTATTCAATCCTGAAAAAGATTTGTATGTAGAGCCTTCCAAAGAAGAGAAAGATAAAAGTTTATTTGAAAGAATATTTTCTAAGGTTAGTACTTTTAAATTGATTATGTTTGGACTTGGTGCTATTATAATATTTGTATTCATTGCCATAGTATATGTATTCTTCTTTCAAACTTAATTTATAATAAATTATTAGTTAATATTATTGATTCGGACTTTTTCTATAAGTTTTCTATATTATTATTTTTTATATGTAAAGGAAAAATATATGAGTATAGTTGTATATTCTTTTTTAGATGATGAGGCAGAATTTTTTAAATTAATGGAGAAAAAATATAATACAAAATTCACATTACATAAACATCATTTAAATATTGATAATGTTAAAGATGCAAAAGGTTTTGATTCTGTAGTTTTTAATGCAAGAGATGCTGTTACTGATAAAGTTCTTGATAAATTAAAAGAATATGGCGTGAAATATATGAGTACCAGATCAGTTGGATATGATAATATAGATATAGATTATGCAAATAAAATAGGAATAAAAATAGCAAATGTACCTTCATATTCTCCTAATTCTGTGAGTGAGTTTACTATTCTTTCTTTGCTTTCTCTTGTTAAGAATTATAATAATCTGCTTATAAATGGCTATAACAGAAATTATACAAGAACAGGGCTTGTTGCAAAAGAGATAAGAAATTTAAATATTGGAGTTGTAGGCACAGGCAGAATAGGTTCTTTGACTGTAAAACATCTTAAAGGATTTTCTCCTAAAAATATATTTGTATACTCAAGAACAGAAAAAGAAGAAATAAAACAATATGCAGAGTATGTCTGTTTAGATGAATTATATAAAAATAGTGATGCCATAATATATCATATACCATACAGTAAAGAAACTGAAAATATGATTTGCAAAGATTCTATAAATAAAATGAAAAAAGGTGTATATATTATTAATGTGAGCAGGGGAGGAATAGTTAATAATAAAGATTTGCTTGAAGGTTTAAAAAGCGGACATATAGGCGGATAGGCGGAGCTGCTTTAGATGTATATTCTAATGAAATAGAATATGTTAATAAAGATATAAAAGATATAGTTTTAAAAGATGAGATTATCGAAGAATTATTCAAAATGGATAATGTTATAATAACTCCGCATTTTGCATTTTATACAGATGAAGCATTACTTAATATTGTAAGTATTTCTATTGATAATATTTTTGAGTTTAAAAATACAGGAAAATGTATAAATCAAATAAAAAATATTTAATTTTATTAAGAATTTTTTCTATTTTTTTTGATTGACTAAGTTTGTAAAATTATATAAAATTAATTTACTAAGTTTAATTTTAATGGAGTTTATTATGAAAAGTCAAAAGATTTTTATATCTTTTATTATTTTCATTGTACTTTTATTTGCAGCTTCTTGCTCCAAAAAAGAAAATACTAATGATCAAGGTATAATCGTAAATTTAAGTGTTGAACCGAAAACTATAGACCCTAGTTTGAATGCTCAAATATACGGTGTAATTTATATATCTCATGTATTTGAAGGATTAACAGTAAGAGATAGAAATAATAAAATTGTTCCAGGTGTTGCTGAGAGTTGGGATATTAGTGAAGATGGAAAAACTTATACATTTTTCTTGAGAACTAATTCTACTTGGTCAGACGGAAAACCTGTTGTTGCTGAGGATTTTGTATATAGCTGGCAAAGACAAGTTGATCCTAAAGTAGCAAGCGAATATAGTTATCAGCATGAACCTGTAAAAAATGCTATGGCTATCACAAGAGGAGAATTACCTGTTGAAGCATTAGGAATAAAAGCTATTGATGATCATACATTAGTTGTAGAGTTAGAAGCACCTACAGCATATTTCTTGGAAGTAATTGCTTTCCCTACATTCTCACCTTTAAGAAAAGATATAATAGAGCAGTATGGAGATAGATGGACATTAAGCCCTGAAACTTATATAGGTAATGGTCCTTATGTTATGTCTGAAAGAAATATAGATGAAAATATAGTAATGGTGAAAAATACTAATTATTGGAATGCTGATACAATAGTTGCAGAAAAGATAACATTTGTACTTATGCAAAACGGAGCTGCTGCTGTTGCTGGAATAAAAGACGGTTCTTTACACATGGCTTATGAACCTCCTCAGCAGGATATACCTACACTTTTAGATGAAGGTTTGATACAGATTAAGCCTCTTATAGCTACATATTACTATCCTATAAATGTTACTAATCAATATTTAAAAGATCCTAGAGTAAGAAAGGCATTATCACTTGCTATAGATAGAAATTATATAGTAGAACAGGTTACTAAAGGCGGACAAAAACCTGCAGGCGGTTGGGTGCCTTATGCTGTTAATGATGTTAATGGTGATTTCAGAATTAACGGCGGTGATTTTTATGATATATCAAAAGAAGGATATGCTAAAAATGTAGAAATGGCTAAGAAACTTTTAGCTGATGCCGGATATCCTAATGGAGAAGGTTTTCCTGTTATAGAATTTAAAACAGATCCAGGCAACCATGTAGAAATATTTGAAGCAGTACAGCAAATGTGGAAAGAGCATCTTAATATAGATTCCACTATTACCCAAATAGACAATGCTTTGCTTGGTCAGACTTTATTAGAAAAGAATTTTATGATAGGAAGACTTTATTGGTCTGCAGATTATTCTGATCCTATGTCAATGATGAGTTTGTTTACTAGTTATAATACTCAAAACAACGGCGGATACAGCAATAAAAGATATAATGAGCTTATAGGACAGGCTATGTCTACAGATGATAATAATATAAGAATGCAGGCTATGCATGAAGCAGAAAGAATACTTATAGAAGAAGATATGGGAGCTATACCTCTTTATTTCTTCACAGAGCCTTTACTTGTTAATCCTAAATTAAAAGATGTTGTATATAATCCATTAGGCTTCCACAAGTTTTTCTATGCTTATTTAGATGAAAATTAATATTATTAATTGATATAATAAAATGGCAGCTGATAACTTACGAAAGAAGTTGTCAGCTATTTTTTTATAATTTGTAGGAATATATATTGTTTTACTGTATTTATTTATATAAGATTTTCAAATATTAATAATATTTATTATTTTATATCTATTGACTTTTTATTAATTGTATTATATTATTAATGACATCTAAAAATATGGCGGCGTCGCCAAGTGGTAAGGCAGGAGTCTGCAAAACTCTTATCATCGGTTCAAATCCGTTCGCCGCCTCATTTTCCTAACTATGAATGACAGCCGAGTTAAAAGATTATATTTATTCCTTATTTGTTTTTTTATAGGAACAATAGCCATATTTATTCAATTATTCAATTTAACTATAAAAGAAAGAAAATCTGTATCATCATTAGTAGGACTCGATAGACCAAGAGGAACTATATATGATTCTAAAATGCGTCCTCTTACAATAAATATACCAGCGTATACAATTTATTTAGATACTGAGTCTGTTTCTTTAGACGGCAATGATGAAACAGATATCAATGAAGCTTATTCTCAAATATTTAATATTATAAACATCACAAAAGAAAAATTTGCTGATTTATTAAATACTAAGAGAAGAACTATAATGCTTGCACAGAATATTAATTTGGATTCTTATAAAAAAATTAAAGAAATAAAAGATAAATATAATGTTAAAAGTATATATGGTATAGAAAGCTATAAAAGATTTTATCCTTATAAAGATATATTTGCCCATGTAATAGGCTATATGAATAGAACAGAAACAGAGGGTTATGCTGGGCTTGAAGCCACTTATGAAGCAATCCTTTCTTCAGAAAATGATAATCCAAAAGATATAGTATTAACTTTAGACAGAGATGTTCAGACTATAGTAAGAAATGAAGTACTAAAAACTGTAGCTGAAAAATCTCCGCAATCTGTAACTGTTATAGTATCAGATGTTAATACAGGTTCAATAGTAGCAAATTATTCTTATCCTTCATTTGATCCTAATAATCCTTTTATTTATGTAAATAATGAGAGAATGGACAGAAGTATAATGAGTACAATATATCCGGGAAGTACAATGAAAATATTTGCTGAACTTGCTGCAATAGAGCAGGGAGTTGTAAATAGCGACGAAGTTTTCCATTGTAAAGGTTATTATGATTACAGCAGACAAACTAGAATACATTGCGATTATCCACATGGTGATGTAGCCTTTAATGATATATTGAAATACAGCTGCAACTTTGCCGTTGTAACTATAGCTGAAAGAATAGATAATCAGTTCTTTTATGATTATTTAAAAAGATTTGGTTTCGGGGAGCCTACAGGTGTAGGGCCTTATAAGAATGAATGGAGCGGAATATATCACTCTTTAAATAAATGGCATAGATTTTCAAAAGGTTATTTAGCAATAGGTTATGATTTAAGTGTTACTCCTATGCAGATAGCTGCTTCTTATTTACCTCTTTTGAATGGAGGTTGGAAAGTACCTATGCATGTTGTTGATTCATTTTATGACGGCATAGAAAAAATAAGTGCAACTAATAATTTAAAAAGAACTAGAATAATAGATGAACAGTATTCTCAAATAGCTAGAGTTCTTCTTAGAAAAGGTGTTGAATCCGGTTCTACAGGACATAGAGCTAATCTTCTTAATATAGATGTTGTTGGTAAAACAGGTACAGCAATAACAGAAGTTTATAGAAATAATGAATCAGAAAAACCTGAAAAGTATTATCAGTCAATATTTGTAGGGGGCTTTCCTTTAGAAGACCCTAAAATTTCTATACTTGTATTGCTTGATGACCCTCAAGGACAGGGATCTCAGGGAGCGGGTAGGGTAGCAGCTCCTTTGTTTGCCAAAATTGCGAATCAGATTATACCTTACTTGGGACTTATTGACGGAGAAATATATACAATAAATACTAATGATTTTTTAAGTTTAGTACCTCATTCAAGTAATATTACAAATAATGTTATGCCTAATTTGACTGGGCTTTCTTTGCGAGATGCTTTAAATAGTATATCTTATATTGTATCAAATAATAATGCTAAAATAATGATACAGGGTGAAGGATATATAACAGACTTTGCACCAGAGGCGGGTACATCTATTACTAATGATTCTATTATAAGATTATCATTAAAAGCACCTATTAAAGAACAAGAGAATAAATAATAAAATAAGGAGTTTATTTATGTTAAATATACTTACTTTCGGAGAACTTTTATATGATGTTTATGATAATGTTTCAGTTATAGGAGGTGCTCCTTTTAATTATTCTCTTCAGCTTTCAAGGCTTTTAAGTAAAGATGATAAATTAAAATTTATAACTGCATTGGGTAATGATGATTATTCTAAAGATGCTTTAACTTTTATTGATAATGAAAATATAGATAAATCTTTAATACAAACTTTAAAAGATTATGAAACAGGAAAAGCTACAGTTTTTCTTAATGAGAAGAAAGTACCTGATTATATAATTCATGAAAATTCTGCATGGGATAATATAGAATATAACAGCAATATAGAAAATGCTTTGAAAGATAATTATGACTTATTTTATTTTAATATATTATCTCAAAGAAATGAAAAATCTTATAATACATTAAAAACTATATTCAAAAATATTAATGCGAAATATAAAGTATGCGATGTAACATTCAGAAAAAATTATTATACTAAAGAAAAGATAAAAGAATCTTTAGAGTTTATAAATATATTAAAGATTAATGATGATGAGCTTGCTGTGATAAAAGAGCTTTTTTATCCTTCTATGCCAAATGATAATGAAGTATTACTAAAGGCTATTAATAAAGATTTTAATATTGATTATATATTCCTCACACTTGGAGCATCTGGTGCAAGTGTATTGTATAATAATGAATATATATTTAATCCTTCTAATAAGGTTAATGTTATTGATACAGTTGGAGCTGGGGACTCATTTTGTGCTGCTTTAAGTTATGCTATATTGAGAGGACTTGATATTAATAATGTATTGAAATTTGCTTCAAGCGTATCTGAAGAGATGGTTCAGGTAAAAGGCGGTACAGCAAGATATGATATTGAAAAAGTAAAATCTAAATACAGCTTATAATCATGTTCTTCCTGTAAAATATCTGAATTTATCTTTTGTAAGAAATCTTATGGAAGTAAATTTACCTGTGTACTTTTCATTGTATACTATATTATTTCTTATATCATCATAGAAATCTTGCAAATTATTCTGCATCATATCATCTATATAACTAGATGGATATTTAGATATATATTGATGTATTTGTCTATTTATTAATAATGTAATAAATTTTTTAGGCGGAGTATTATAAGCAAGCAATGCTTTATATATTCTAATGTTTTGATTTATAGCATTTTTTTCTGTTTGAGTTTTTGCCTCTTTTTCCTGCCTTTCTAAATCATTTAATGTATTTTGAATATTGTATATATTATTGCTGTATATAGTTTTACCTTCATCGGTGAAAATATAGTTTGCATCTATATAAAATACATATTCTTTATTATCAGATGATAGAATTTTATCAAATTTTTCTATTACTCTAAATTTTATATTAAGATTATAATTATTTTGAGCAAAACTATAAGGACAAGTTATAAGAATAAAGATTATAATTGTAAAATAAAATTTCATACAATATATTCGGAATTATTTTTATATTATTTCGGTATAGATGATAATAATCTTATAAAATCTCTATCATTTGGGAATAATTTTAAAGCTTCTTCAGATATAACACTGGCATTATTATATCTTCTTTGATTATATTCTGTAACAGCATAATTATAATATGAAACTTTTAGATTTCTTTTTAACACATCAGCACCTTCTCCAATATCAGATATTCCCATTTTATATGTTTCTATAGCATTAGGAAAATCTTTTTTACTCAAATAAGATGTGCCTATTGTATTATAATAATGTATTCTATTATTCTTTGTCATAGCATTATTAGAATCGAACATATATGCTTCTTCTAATGTTTTGTATGCAGATTCAAAGTTATTTTTACTTAGATAATCTAAAGCCAATCTATTATAAGCATTAACCAAATTATCATTATACATTTTTGTACTTGGAGAAAGGTAATATGCTTTTTTAGCCATGACTAACTGTTTTTCTAAATCTTTTTCTATTTTTTTCAATGAAATAGAATTAGGATATAATGTTGCTATTAAAGTAAGTATATCTACATTGTTTCTATCTCTATAATTACCCTGAGGTACGAAAGTAACTATTGTAGAATTTCCTGTGTTTCTTATTTCTTTTTGTCCTGGGTCAAACCCTCTTGATAAAGTAGTTTCAACATCAACAGATTTACCATCTGCATATATTGTACAAAATGAATGGCTTGAAGTTAATACACCTGTAACCTTAAATCCGAATTCTTTGTACAATAAAGAATATAATATACTTGAACTTAAACAGTTGTATTCACCTTTGTATATTAAATCCTGAAATAATGTAGATGTTTCAAAATATTGTTTTAATGTTCCGCTTGTATAAAGCCAAGTTAAAAGCCTTTTACCGAATGCGTATGCACCTTCTTTTGTATATTGAGATAATTCCTTTTTAGCAAGTGTTCTTATATCATTTAATTTTTGCCTATAGAATTTAAATTCATCTTCATCTGTAATACCCGAAGCAATTATAAATCCGTCATAATGAAGTTCTAAATCATTAGTTTCTCCATTATCTACTTTCGTAAAGAAATCATATTCAAGTTCTGTAAGTTCACCTGCTTCAAATTTGATTTTATCAGACGGTTTTGAATATATTACTGAATAGCTAAATAATATTAAAAATAAAATTATTTTAATACAGTGTTTCATATATCCTCTATAACTATAATTATTTTCTATTATTTATATAATATATGAAATTAAATAATAGAAAATAAATTTTATATTATTCTGTTAAATTATCAAGTTCATCTCTATATTTAGCAGCATCTTCGTATCTTTCTTCTTTTACGGCCTGATCTAATAATTTCTGCAATTCTTCTTTGTTTTTTTTCTTATTATTTGTATTTGATTGCTGAGTATCTGTATTGTTAATTTCTTCAGGTTCTTTTTTTACGAATATGTTATCACCATTTTTTTCTTGAAGCTCATCTCTTTCAAATTTTTGATAGGTAAAAGGTATTCCTTCTTTTACTTTCATTAAATTATCATTTTCTTCTAATAATATGCCTGCTTTTTCTATAACATGTTCTTCTATAAATATAGGAGCTTTTGATTTTAGAGAAAGTGCTATAGCATCAGAAGGTCTGGAATCAATGAATATATTTTTAGCATTATGTTCTATAACTAATTTAGCAAAGAAAGTATCTGTATGTACATTATCTATTATTACATTTATTAATCTTATATTACAATTTTGAAATATACTATATATTATATCATGGGTAAGAGGTCTTTCTATTTTATAACCTATAAGGCTGGACATTATAGACTGAGCCTCCAAATATGCTATTGATATTGGTACAACTTTATCAGATTTTTCAGGTTTTAGAATAACTACAAAACCTTTATCTGTAATTGCTAAATTAAGTATTTTTGCTTCAACCACTTTTACAAACCTCTTTTTATATACCTATTTAATATAATATTAATATATATATATTATTTGTCAAGAAAAATTTATTTAATAATTATGCTTGTGTATAATTAAAAATTGATGTATTATGATTTTACTATTTAATTTAAATAAAGTTTTTTGTATTAAATTTTATAAATAATTTAACAATATGATGGGAACTATGAGAAAAAAATTAATCTTTATTTTTGTATTATCAGTTATATTTACATTCAATTTATTTTCACAAACAAATGAAGAATTACCTCCTTATCCTCCAGAAAATCCTGAAATTATACCTATAAGTGAGATTTATGAGGGAATGGAAGGAGTAGGATATACCGTTATACATGGTACAAATGTAGAGCCATTTAAAGTAAAGGTATTATCTATTTTAAAAAAAAGATGGCATAATAGTGATGCTATACTTATAAGATGTGAAGGTCTTAATTTAGATCATTCGGGAACTGTTGCTGGTATGAGCGGTTCTCCTATATATTTTGATGGTAAAATAGCTGGAGCATTGGCATTCGGATGGAATTATGCTAAAGATCCAATAGCAGGTGTTACTCCTATAGAAGAAATGTATAAACTATATGAAGATACTAATGCAAAAGCACCTATGTTGGGATTTGCAGATGATAATTCTCTTCAGACTCCTTTAATGTTTTCAGGTATAAGCAGTAAAGCTTTTAATGAATATTCTTCTGTTTTTAAAAAGTCAGGTTTTTATCCTATGCAGGCAGGCGGCTCTGTATCCGATACAAATCAGGCTAGCAAATTTTTATTTGGGGATTCAGTTGCTATAGTTTTAGCTGACGGAGATATTTCCTTAGCTGGAATAGGTACAGTTTCTCATACAGATGATGAAAAATTCCTTCTTTTTGGACATTCTATGTGGTCAAAAGGAAGAATAATAGCACCAGTATCAAGGGCATATATTAATCATATAGTAGCTTCAGTATCTTCTTCATTCAAACTTGGATATGCTTATTCTAACTATTTAGGATATACTGTTTATGATGGAGCTTTTGGTGTTTCTGGTGTTTATGGAGAAGTTCCTGAAAATGTAATGGTTCCTGTAAAAGTGGAAATAGAAGATCAGACTTTTCTTACAAGGGATTTTAATTTTAGAGTATTAAATGATCCTGCTTATTTTTCAGATATACTCTCCATGGCTATATACAGTGCTGTAAGTTCGGCAGCTGGAGAAAATGAAGAGGGTGTATTCAGCATAAGCTATGAAATAGAAACAGATTATTTTGAAGAGCCTTATAAAGTAAGTAATAGAATATTATCTTATTCTTCTACTGATGCATTTAAAGATGCTATAGCTCAAGTGATATCTCCTGTTAGTTTCTTTATACGTAATAATTTTAATAGAGTTGGAATAAAATCAGTAAAATTATCTATTAAAAGAACCGGACTTGAATATGTTTTTTTGAATGATATAACTTTAGTAGAGCCTAGAGCAGTTGCCGGAGAAACTATACATTTAAGATTGGGATATACTCCCTATGGAAAAGAAAAACAATATGTTGATGTACCTGTAAGACTTCCTGTTAATCTAAAAACAGATGTTTATACTATATATGCAGCTAATGAATATATATTTAATTATGCAGAGCAATTATTTATGCCTAGCAAATATGAAATAAGAAGTTTAGATGATGTTCAGCGTATATATGGAAAAAGTTATGATGACAGTGCTTTGAAAGTATGGCTTTATTCTTCATCAAGAGGAGTGCAAATAGGTAAGGACTTGTATCCTACACTTCCATCTTCTAGATATGGAGCTATGGCTAAAAATGCTACATCAGATAAAGCGGCAGTTATTACTCCTATTAATGGAAATTATCAAATGGACAGTTCTATACTAGGATTAATGAAATTGGATATAATAATAGAAGGCGCTAGAAAATACGAAAATCGCTGATTTTATATTTATGAGAGAGATATATATGATAAAAAAAAGAATATGTATAATAATATCTGTATTTATTTTTGCTTTGAATTTATATTCTCAAGAAAATGTTCCTCAATATCCTCCTGAAAATCCTGAATTCATATCTCCAAATGATATAAAGCCGGGTATGGAAGGTGTCGGATATTCTGTATTTAAAGGAACTAATATAGAACCTTTCAGAGTGAGAGTGCTTTCTGTTTCTAAATATTCTGTTAAAACAAGAATTTTAGTAGAATTCTTAGATGATCATTTAAAAAAATCAGGAATTGTTCAGGGTATGAGCGGTTCTCCTATATATTTTGATGGAAAATTAGCCGGTGCTTTAGCTTTTGGTTGGTTATATAATAAAAATCCTACAGGTGAAATTACACCTATTGAGTATATGTATGAATTATATAATGATTCATATTATACTAATACTAATAATAATGTTTCTTTTTCTTATAATAATTTAAACTTAAATACTTCTCATAAAACTCCGCTTTTTGTTTCAGGAATAAGTCAGTCCGCTATTGATGAGTATTCAGAGAAATTTGAAAGTATTGGTTTTCAAATTTTATCAGCTGATAATAGTTTGGAATCTTTTTCATCTACTAATGATAAATTTTTATTTGGAGATTCTATGTTTATGCCATTTAGTGATGGTGATTTTTCTGCTGGTGCTATTGGTACTGTTACACATACGGATAATGATAAATTTTTAATTTTTGGGCATGAAGCTGGAGATAGTCTTGGTAGATTTGTTGTGCCAGTATCAAGATCTTCTATAGCTTATATATTTCCTAGTTATAAAGCATCTTTTAAAAATCCTTCTTCTCCTTCTTCTAATTATATAGGATATACATTATATAATTCTCCTTATGGTGTTTCAGGTAAATATGGGGAACTGCCTGATAATGTTATGATTCCTATTAAATTAAATATCAATTACAGCAATTTTCCTAAAAAAGAGTATAATTTTAGAATACTTAATAATGCATATATATTTCCTAATATTATAAATATGAATATCTATAATTTTGCTAATGAATTATCTTTTGATGGAATATTTACCATTAATTATGAAATAGAAACTGATTATTTTAAAGATGTGATAAAAATTAGCGATAAAGTATTCAATTTATCCGGAAGAAGTTTAGCAAATAGCATTAATAAATTTTTATCTCCTATTTTTACTTTATTAAATAATAAAACTGACAATATTACTATTAAATCAATAAAAATTTCTATGAATCAGAAAGATTTGCAGTATGGTTCTATGGCTGATTTATTAGTTATGGAAAATAAGATTTCAGCAGGCGATACTATTCATTTAAAGTTAGGAGTTGTTCCTTATGGTAAGCAAAAAGAATATATAGATATTCCTTTAAAAATACCTAATAATTTAAAATCAGGAACATATACTATTTATATAGGAAATGAATATGGTTATGAAGATGTTGAAAATCAGTTGTTTCCTAATAAATATTCAGAAGGAAGTTTGGATTATATATATAAGATAATGAATAGTGATTATAGTTATGATACTTTAAAAATATGGTTTTATCCTTCTCAGAATGAGCAGCAAGATGAGAATTCTTCTTATCCTTTATTGCCTTATTCTAGATATTCAATAACTGCAGTAAATATGGATTCAGATGCATATTCGCCACCTGTAATAAAGAATTATGAACTTAATTATGATATAATAGGGTTAAAAAAAATAGATATCAAAATAGAGGAAAGCCGCAAATGATAAAATATTGTATTTATCATAATGCTTGTAAATAATGAAAAATATTGTATTATGTTTCAATATTGACGGAGAATATTAATGGTAAAAAATATATTTATAATAATTTTAATATTTATTATATCATTAAATATATATTCACAGGAAAATCTTCCAGCTTATCCTCCTAAAAATCCTGAAATTATATCTACTAATGATATAAAAATAGGTATGGAAGGTGTGGGATATACTGTTATTGAAGGTACTAATATACAGCCTTTTAAGGTTAAGGTTCTTTCTGAAGGAAGAACTATTATAGTTGAAGCAGAAGGCTTGAATTTAGAACAATCAGGAATTGCAGTTGGTATGAATGGTTCTCCTATATATTTTGATAATAAGCTAGCAGGAGCAATATATTTAAATTATAATTGGGAGTTTAATAAGGATTCTACAGCTATGTTAAAACCTATTGAGAGTATGCATAAATTATACGATTATTCATATTATAGCCATACTAATATTACATTATCAAAAAAAAATGTTTATAAAAACCTTAGATTTTTTGCCTTTAATATTGAAGGTAAATATATTGAAGAATATGCTAATTATATCGATATATTGGAATCTACTTATGAGTATGGTAGTATTTCTGATACTAATCAGCACAATAAATTTTTTTCAGGCGATTCTATATTTATTACATTTATGGACGGAGATATAATATTAGGTTTTCCTGCTACTATTACAGATTCAGATGATGAGAAATTTTTAACATACATTGATAATGAACATAATATTGGCAGATTTATGGCTCCTGTATCAAGGTCTTATGTAAATTTTGTGGGTTCACTATATCTGCTTTCTTTTAATAAAGTTACTCCGTATAATAATTATTTGGGATATACATTGTATAGATCAAGTGATGGTATTGCAGGAAAATACGGTGATATACCTCCTGATATGATGATACCTATAAAGTTAGAAATTAAAGATGATAGTTTTCCAAAAAAAGAGTATAATTATAGAATACTTAATGATGAAGATTTATTTCCTGATTTGTTATCAGCAAGTGTTTTGGATAAGTCAAATAGATTATTGCCAACAGGAGTATTTACTATAAATTATGAAATAGAAAGCGATGATTTAAAAGAGCCTATAAAAAGCAGTTCTAAAATATTTAATTATTCATCAGATAAAGAATTAAGTGAAGATATTATGGATTTTTTATCTCCTATTTATTCTCTAGTAGATATGATCAGCATAAAATCAATAAAAATATCTGTAAATCAGAATGTTGGTTTTAAATATGCTTTATTAGACGATGTATCTGTTGTAGAGCCTAGAGTTTCAGCAGGAGATACTATACATTTAAGATTAAAAAGCTTAATATATGAAGAAAAAAAGGATTATATAGATATTCCTGTAAAGATACCTAATAATTTAAAAACAGGTGTTTATACTATTTATATAGCAGACGGATATATGTTTGAAAGTAAAGATAAAGAATTATTTCCAAATAGATATTATCCGGCTAGCGAAGAAGACATATATAAAATATATAATAAAAACTATACTTATAATAATTTGAAGATATGGTTTTATTCACAGTCAAGAGGAATTCAAATAGGAAGCAGTGTTTATCCTACATTGCCTTCTTCAAGGTATGGAGTTATGGCAGATTATGCAGGTTCGGATAAACAAGCAGTTGTTAATCCTGTGATAATAAAAAATTATGAAATGCCTTATCCAATTATTGGATTGAAAAAAATAGATATAAGAATAGAAGGGGACAGAAAATATGAAAATCGTTAAGATTATAATTGCTTTGCAGCTGGTATTAATATTATCTTCTGCGAATGTTTTCGGAGTTGTTACCAGAACATTATCAAGCGACAAAAAAGGTTTTTATGATAATGGTGTTTATGACGGAATAATGCTCACAGAACAAGGAAGCTTAACATTAGCTCCTATAATAGAACAGAATGGTGTAATTGCTGGTAAAGATATATGGAAAATGTATCCTGCTAATGACGGCAGTATGTTTGCTGCTATAAGCGGAAGCGGTGCTGAACTTTATAAAAGAACTGCTGATGATACTAACTTTACATTATTTGCTTCAGAGAAAGGTGAAAATGCTTTTACTGCAGTTATTGCTGATAGTGAAGGAAATATATATGCCGCTACAGGTCCTTATGCAAAGATAATCAAATATGACAGTCAGGGAAATGAGCTTTGGAGAAAAACTTTAGATGATACTTATATCTGGGATATGAAGTTCGATGATAAAGGAAATTTATTTGCTGCTGCCGGAGGAAATAATGCTAGAGTATTAAGAATTTCATCTGACGGTAATATTAAAGAAGTATTAAAAACAGAAGAACAGCATGCTATGTCCTTATTATATGATGAAAATGGTAATAAACTTTATGTTGGTACTGCAGGAAGAGGACTAGTATTAGTTATTGATTTATCTACAAATTTAGAAAATCCTTCATACAATGTTCTTTATGATACTGCTGAAAATGAAGTTTATGCTATAACTATGGATAATATAGGTAATTTATATTTTGGAACTTCTACAAGACAGCCTGCTTATTTGATACTTCCTTCTATAATAGACGGAGATAAAAGACCCGATGAAAGTGAAAATGAATTTAGAAACTCTTTATATAAAGCTGATACTAATGGTACAGTTCAAAGATTATTTTTCTTAAATCAAACATTAGTTTTAGCATTAAGCAGCGATAACAATAATAATATATATTTTGTTACAGGAGATACTGCTGATATATATAAAATCGGAGGAAATGACGGACTTTTATCATATATAGGCGGATTAAAAAATAAAATACTTTCTACATTCGCTGTTTCCGATGACGGACTTTATTTTGCTATATCAAAAACAGGCGAGATATACAGAGTAAAACATACTTATCCTGATAAAGGTACTTTTACAAGCGATAGTTTAGATTTAAAACTTTTAAGTAAATTAGGAAGTTTAAGTACAATGTCCACTATTCCTAACGGTTCTTCTATATCTATTGAGGTTAGAACAGGAAATGTTGCAAGAGTTGATAATACTTGGAGCAGTTTTGTTCCTGTAAGTGCTGACGGTAAAATAGATCTACCTTACGGAAGATTTATTCAGTTTAGAGTTACAATGACAACTTCTGATACAGAAACTACTCCTGTATTAAATTCTATAGATTTGAGTTATGTTGAAAATAATCTTTCTCCTGAGGTTTTAAATGGAGGACTTACTACTTATTATCTTCAGCAGAACGATTCTACATCAACAGCTAAAAATCCTCAATTAGAAGAAAATGAATCTATGATTTATTGGAAAGGCAGTGATCCTAATGGTGATAAACTTATATATGATTTGGAATATAGATTAAAAGGCGAGAAAAATTATAGAAAATTGGCAAGTAATTTATCAACATCATATTTTAAATTTGAATCTTATTTACTTCCTTCAGGAATTTATGATTTTAGAATAACAGCAAGCGATAGATACGATAATCCTATAAGCATTGCTAAAACTAAAACTTTAGAAGTATTCAATGTAAAATATGATAATGATCCTCCTGAAATTTTAGATTTCAATGTTACTGGAAGCGGTGCAAATAGAAAAATTACTTTCAGAGTAGAAGATAAATTATCTTTCATAAAAACAGTAAGATATTCTACTATAACAGGCGAATGGAAATATATTGTTCCTGATGACGGTATGTTGGATTCTATGAATGAAGTATTTACTGTTAATATAGAAGATGCTAATGCTGGTTCTGTTACTATTGAGGTAATGGATACTGCCGGCAATACTAAATATTATTCATTCTTAATATGATTATTTAATTGATAGAGAATTTTAATAGGGCTAGTGAATTTATAAATTTACGAGCCCTTTATTTATGTATAAGGTTTGGTTTTATGAGAAAGTTATTTATTTTTATATCTATATTTATATTTTATGTTTCATCTTGTCAAAAGAATGAAATAATTATTCCTGATAATTTGAAAACTATGCTTATAAAGGATATTAATGATGATAGAAGTTTAAATCCTTTATATAGAGAATTCAGAGGTGCTTGGTTTTCTACTGTAAATAATATGGATTGGCCTCTTGAGGGAAAAAGTGAGGAGGAGCAGAAAAAACTTGCTTTAAAATATTTAGACACATTATATAATAATAATTTCAATGCTGTATTTGTACAGGTTAAGCCTGATGCCGGTGTAATATTTCCTTCAAAGATAAATCCTACTACTAGATATTTTTTCGGAAAAGATTCTACTAATGAAACAGATGATTATCCTTTTAAAACTGATATGCTGAAATTTATTATAGATGAAGCTCATAAAAGAAATTTAGAAGTTCATGCTTGGTTTAATCCTTATAGAATAGCCGTAACTTATGATACTAATAAAAGTTATGCAGAGCAGTTTTCAAAAAAGAATTTTATTCATGTATATGCCTATTCCAACAATTTAAAACCTATTCATTGGTATGATAATAAACTTTATTTAGATCCGGGCGAGCCTATAAGTGCAAAGTATGTTATAGATTCTATCATGGAAGTTGTTGAAAATTATGATATAGACGGTGTGCATTTTGATGATTATTTTTATCAGAATATGATTGATGATAAAACATACAAATATTGGCCTGATGAAGCAAGTGCATCAAAGTATGCATCTAGTCAAGGTTATGATCCTTCCAATACAAATTATGATGATTACGGAGTTAATGGACTTTATGCTTGGAGAAGAAATAACATTAATACTCTTGTAAGTTCTATATATAAAGAAATAAAAACAAGAAAGCCTTATGTAAAATGGACTATATCGCCTGCAGGAGTTTGGAGAAATAAAGAAAAACTTTCAGATTATAATGGTTATGAATATGGAAGCGATACTCAGTCTTATAATCCTAATTTTGATGCTTTGCATGCTGATGTACTTTTATGGATGCTTAATGGTGAGAAAACTGAATCATTAAAAAATGCTACTGAAAAAGACGGAATAAATAAAATGTATGTTGATGCTATAATACCTCAGATTTATTGGAGTGATAAACATGAAACAGCACCTTTCGATATTATAGCTGATTGGTGGATTGAACAGGCTAAAAAATCTACTAATGGTAAATTGGCTGATTTATATGTTGGACATCCTCTTTATAAAATGGGCAGGGATACTAATGTGGAGCCTTGGCAGGATATAGATTTGATGTCAAAACAGGTTGATTATATAAGAACTAATGGCAGAAATTATATAAAAGGTTCTGTATTTTTCACTATGAGAAATATGTATAAAGATGATATTCATACAAAAGGTTTTGGTTATAAGGCTTTGAATTATTTAAAAGAAAATAGTTATCCTTTTAAGTCTATAATACCTACTATGAACACTATGAAAGATTTAAATACTTTACCTTCAGGTTTAACTAATCTTTATATAACAAATAAATTCAATAGTGTAGAAATTACTTTCACAGATTCAGGAGAATATAAAACTGATAAATATAATTGTGCTGTAGAAGGTACAAGCGTTTATTATTCTATATACAGAAAAGATATTGCTGAAGATTATATAGTTTTGATTGATAAAATAAGAAGAGAAAATTTTAATTCTGCTTCTAATGTAGTATATAATGATAAAACAGCAAATCCTAAAAAAACTTATATTTATTATATTACTGCTTTAGATAGGCTTCATAATGAGAGCATGCCTATTATGATTACAAATAGATAAATATAATGTTTACAAATATTTGTTTATATGGTTTAATTATGTTAACAAAATAAATTAATTGGAATATTATTATGGGTAATACTTTATTAAAAGATATAATTGCAGTAACAAAAGAATTAAACTCTAAATGTTCTAAAAATATAGAAGAGTTAAATTTAGAATTAGAAATATCAACTGACAGCAGAGATAATTTTAACGAGAGTAAATTATTTTTGGCAATAAAAGGAGAGAAGTTTGACGGAAATAAATTTGCATTAGAAACTTATAATAAAGGATGCAGATATTTTATTTTAAGCGATGAAAGTATAAAACTTCCAGATGATGCAGTAGTTTTTTATGCTGATGATACAATACTTTTCTTTATAAAGCTCGCTAGAGAATACAGAAGAAAATTCAATATACCTGTGATATCAATAACAGGGAGCTGCGGAAAAACCACTACAAAAGAATTAACTCATCTCTTTTTATCTACAAAATATAAAGCATTAAAAACAGAAGGCAATTTAAATAATGAAATAGGGGTGCCTAAAACAATATTTAATTTAGATAATAGTTATGAGATAGCAGTTATTGAAGCCGGTATGAATCATAAAAATGAATTGTTAAGAATATCTGAAGCTATAGAGGCGAATACTGTTATAATAAATAATGTAGAGCCTGTGCATATTGCTCATTTAGGTTCTATAGAAAATATTGCATTAGCTAAATCAGAGCTTTTTAATCATACTAGAGAAAATGCTAATGCTGTAATTAATAAAAATACTAATTGCTTTGATATATTAAAAAAAGAGGCTAGTAGAAATAATATAAAAAATATAATAGAAGCTGATATAAAAGAAATAATAAAAAAAGATGATAATACATTTGAGTATAAAGGCATAACTTTTAAACATAATTTAATCGGAGATTTTAATTTGCATAATGTTTTATCCGCATTAAAAGCAGCTGAACTTTATAATGTTGATTTACAAAAATGTGCAGATATTTTGATAACTTATGAATCTCAAAAAAACAGAATGCAGATAATTAATATAAAAGGATGTAATGTAATAAATGACTGCTACAATTCAAATCCTGCTGCATTAAAAAATATGATTAAGTTTTTATCTCAAAGAAGCGAATCAAAAAAGATTGCTGTAATAGGGGATATGCTTGAAACAGAAACAGAAAATTCAAGCTATCATAAAGATATAGGAAAAATTATAAATGAATTAAAAAACATTGATGCTATTATAGCAGTTGGAAAGCATTCAAAGGATATTTACGATACAGTTAATTGCGAGAAATATTATTTTGAAAATGCTCAAAGTGCTGTAGATAAAGTAAAAGAGTTTTTGAAAGATGATACTGTAATGTTAATAAAAGCTTCATTGGGTATGGGATTCTCTGTGATAATAGATTCTATAAAAAATATATAAAATAATAAAGGCTTAAAAATGAATAATTTAATACAAAATAATCATGTAATAGCTTTTATATTATTGGACGATAAAAAATTTAATGATTTTTCATTACAATTAAAAAAAGATTGGAATATAGATATAACTGTAGTAAGTCATAATAATAAAAATACATTTAATATCGAAGCAATAGATTTTGAATATGAACTTGCTCCATTCAATGTACCTGACAATGAAGCTGAAATATTGATGAATTATAATGATATAGATAATGCAACAAGAGAAAAAATACTCAGTCATAAATCATTTTTATCAATCAAGGTTAATAGTGAAAATACTAATTTCAAAGATATTGCTTTAACTTTCAGTAAGGTATGCTATTCTATAATAAAAGTAAATAATGTATCCGCCGTTTTGATAGGGGAGATTAATATTCTTATTTCTAAAGATACTTATTTATTTGAGATGAATGAATATATAAAAAATAATAAATACTTTCCAACCCGTTTATGGGTGAGAGTTGATGTTTTTTCAGATAATAACGGTAATCATGCCTATACTGAAGGACTTAAAAATTTCGGTAAGTATGAGATTATGGCTTATAAAACTTTAAGAGAGGTTGAAAGCATAATCAGGGTATTGATGATATTATCAAGAAGCATTATAGAAAATAATCTTAATCTTGAAGACGGCAATACTATGCAGACAGATGATGATTATATAGGAATGTTTAAATTCTTTGATAATAAATTTATAATGCTTGAAAAGAGTCTAAAAGATATAAATAAAAATCAATAGATTTGACAATAAAGACACTGTAATATATACTTTGAAAAGATTATAGATAGGGTAGGTATTATGAGATTTGTATTAATTATAATAAGTTTAATTATTTTAATAAGCTGTTCTAATAGCGAAGAAAAGAAAGAAAACAATATAAATCCTAATGTAAATACCAATTCAAACGCATTAGCCCAAAATACGAATACAATTATCACAAATCAAAATAATATAGTTACTAACAATATTGATAATAAAAATGATGTTATAGTAAGAAAAAATATATACCCTATAAAATCATATACAGAAAAAGAACTTGATGAAATACTTCTAGTTAGAATTAATAAATTATTAGAGTCGTATGGAAATGATGAAGAAAATGAAGAATTAATAAAAGAAAAAACTGAAAAAGAAAAAGAAAAATTAAAACCTATAAGAGATTTACTTATAAAAACTATCAATGCTGAAGATGAAGATGGTAATAATGCATTAATGCTTGCTATAAAATACAGTACAGACTCTATTATTTATTATGATTTAATAAAATGGATTGTAGAGCATGGCATTGATTTATCAAGTAAAAAAATATTTAAAACATTATCTTATGATTATCTTAAAAAAACATCTTATGATCATATTAGCAGTAAAGAATATTCAGATATTGCTTATTATTTGATAGACTCTGGAATATATTTCGACTATAAAGATGTATATGACTTAATGGTTAATAATGGTAATTCGGATATTATTAAAAAAATGCTTGATATATTATACGATTATAATTTTGAAAAAGTTGATTATAACTTACAAAGTGATTTATTATTTACTTCCATACATAATCAGGATATTGATTTAGTAAAATATTTTCTGGATCTTGGTGCGGATATTAATTCTCTAAATAGAATGAGGGATGGTTCTATAGGAACTCCTTTAATGTATAGTGCATTTTTAGAAAATTATGATATTGCTGATTATTTATTGGAAAAAAATGCTGATGTTAATATTAATTGTTTTCAAGACAATCAAGAATTAGAAAACATTTGGAATTATTATAGTTATTATACTGATGAAAGAGATGAAATAATAAATAACTTTCCTGTTTTAAGTCCTACAAATTTGAATGGTACTGTTATTATAGGAAATAATTATTATGATTTGATTGTAAAAATATTAAATAAAACAGCTCAGAATTTTAAATTAGCTAATACTATTTGTTATTATGAACCAACTTCTGAGTTTATTGTTAAATCTGATACTAATGATAAATATATGTTTATAGGAACTCCTATATTAAATCAGGAATATATAAATTATCCTGATGATTTTACAAGTGAGGAAGATAAATATTTTCATTATATAACTATATGGAAAAAAGAGGATAATAAAGCTTCATTTGTATCAGGTTTTTATCCTTTACAATATGCATTTTATCAATATACATATTTAAGAGATATTAATATTGCTGTATCAGGAAACTATATTACAGCAGAACAATATTATAGCGGTAAAACATATTATTACACATTTATTATAGAAAATAATGAATTATATTTAGATAAATTTTCTATGGGTAAATCTAATCTTATCTCAGTATCAGCTACTAATTTTGCAGAAGTACAAAATGAAGAGTATTATTATAATTATAAATCAGATGCACAGAAATTTAATCAAACAAGCAGAGTAAAACTTATTGATGTTGAAAAAGGATTTTTTGAACAGCTTATAGAAGACTATAATAAATAAATTATTAGTTTTTATTACAATTATGTATGAGTATGATTTTTTTAATACTGTTATTTGATAAGCATATACAAGTTATTGAGTATATACCTAAACAACTATATTTTGTCAAAAATGAATTTTGTAAATTGAAATATTTGCAGGGCTTTGCCCCGCCCCCCAGTTCTTTTATTGGTATAAAAGAACCAAAAGAACTGCATTTATAGTCTAAATTTAGGTTATATCCTATATTTAATAAGTATATGTTTAATATAAAGTTATAGTAATTGCGTTTTTTGCAACTTTTTTGTGCGGCAAAAAAGTTGATAATACATTTATAAAAATAAATAAATAAATTGACAAAATATATTTGTTTAGGTATAAACATTTCAAACTATTTTATAGTATAGTAAAGTTTAAAAAATTATATTAATAAAAAATTATTTTCCTTTACATACTCTGTTTGACACTTCATCAAAACCTTCTTCTATTGTAAGCCCCCAATCTGTTTTGATTTTATACCATTCTCTTACATATTCGCATTGATATTCTTTATTAGGAGGAAGCCATTCTACCGGGGATTTATCGCCTTTAGAACGATTTGCACCTTTTGATACGGCTACCAAATGATTTTCATTCTTCATATAATTATAGTATTCATTTTTCTTTTCTTTACCCCAATTACTAGCACCGCTGATATGTGCATTTTTCAAAGGTACTAAATGATCTATATCTAAATCTTTTGCATTAGTAAAATATTTTCCTGTAAACTTATCATACCATTTTCCGGATATCACTCTGTTATTAGATATGACAGGTTTTACTAATGATTCTCTGGCTAATACTTCATGTCTTGTATTAAGTCCGTCATTATCTTCATCAGCCCAATCTCCCCAATCATCTCTGTTGTATCTAGTAACAGTTTCTTTTTTGGGCTTTTCTGTTTTTGAAATTTCTTTTTTATTGTATATATTATTATAATAATAGTATCCTGCTGCTATTAATAAAATGAATAATATAAGTAAAGGAGATGATTTTTTCTTTTTTCTTCTTGCCATAGTCGTTCCTATTATTGTTAATAAAAATTGTTAGATATCTTTGTATTAGTATATAATAAACTTGGCGATACTAACAATTTTATATTTAGCTTTTTTATAAAATACCTAAACAATTACATTTTGTCAAAAATTATTTTTTTATTTTATTATTTGTGGGGACTAGCCCCCACACCCCCACTTCTTTTGTTGCCACAAAGAAGCAAAAAGGCTGCATTTTGGCTTTAATTGAATAAATTATATTACATGTAAAATATCTTTTAGTTATTTGGTACTAATTTTATCCTTGCACTTTTTGGTTCTTTTTGCGGCGGGAAAAAGAACAATAAAAAAATTGACAAATTTAAAAATTTTTAGTATATATTATTTTTTTATTATTTCCATACTCCATTCAGGACCGCTGTAAACTTTGTATTTATCAGAGAAATTACCCATATTCACAGCAACAGATAAATTAAGCTCTGAATTGAAATAAGCCATATTATCACCTTCAGGTACATCTCCGAAAGTATTGACAAGTTTAACCTCTCCGTTCCATACTAAATTTCCTTGATTGTATATAGAAACATTCAAAATATCTCCAACCTGTACTCCATTATCCAGCATTAATTGACGAGGAAGTGATGACCATACATTACCGTACTGTACATCGAGTATTGGAATATTAGCAGAGAATTTTCCGTTTTCAAATTTTGCTTTTTGATATTCTATTTTAGTAATATTAGTACCTAGAGATTTTCCAACCTGTTCAAAAGTTATTTGCTTTGAAGCTAATCTTGCACCAGTATATACATAAACATCTCTGCCATGAAAAGTGTATGATTCTTGTGAATTAGTGAGTCTGTTTACAGCCTCATCAATCTCCCTTACTTCTTTTATACCTAAACTTTCAGCAACAAAAGTTAAAGAACCATTATCAGGAGTTACAAAATAATAATTGTTAGTAGTTTTCATAACAACAGATTTTCTGTCAGTACCAACTCCCGGATCTACTACATTTACAAATACAGTACCTTCAGGCCAATATCTAGCAGTTTGATCTAGTCTTAAAGCAGCTTCCCAAATATTAAAAGCAGGTATCTCATGAGTAAGATCATAAACTTTTAAATCTTTATCTACAGTCAAAGCAACTCCATACATACTAGCAACTGCATTATCCTTTCTTCCGAAATCTGTTTGAAGTGCAAGAGGTGATTTATCTACTGTTTTTGTACATGATACTATTAAAGCAAATAATAATATTAATATATATTTTTTCATTTTATTTCCTATTTTTATAAGTAATATATTTTGATTAGTTAAATAATTAAGGGCATAAGAATTAACTCATGCCCTTAAAAAAATTGTTTTCAATGATTATTTAGTTTTAGCATTTAGAGCATCTTTTTGTCTTTTGATTCTTCTTAATGCTCTTTTGCGTTTAACTACTTTTCTATGTTGTTTTCCCACAGTATATATCTCCTTTAATTTTTATTAAATTTTACCGTCTGAACCTAATACATTAATTATTTTATGCATATAAAGTTTTTTCATTTCATCACGAGCAGGTCCTAAATATTTTCTAGGATCGAATTCTTTAGGATCATCATGGAATACTTTTCTAATAGCAGCAGTCATAGCAAGTCTTGAATCGCTGTCGATGTTGATTTTACAAACTGCAC
>NZ_CALXYQ010000037.1 GCF_944393015.1 uncultured Brachyspira sp. | reverse complement strand
ATATCTTTTTAATATCTCATCAGCATTATTAACAAAATCTTTCAAATAAGGACTTATTAATTTTTCATTATCTAAATCAATTATGAGCGATATATTATTTATTATAAGATTATTATTATATTCTATCTTAGCAAATCTCTTGTATACGCATATTGTTTTATCATCAAAATACACTATATTATCAGCATTATAAAAATCTTTAAGTTTATCATAGTATTTAGTTTTAATATCATTAAATAAAACCTTATCATGTTTTTTTAAAATCTTTTCTACAGCTATTTTCAATTCATTTTGTTTCTGAGAATGTGGTTTATTATCTCCGTTTACATATGAATTAATTTTATCATTGTTTTTTATATTGAAATGATAGAGATCAAATAAATAGCGAAGAATATTTATCAAATGATTAGATTTTGCCATCTTTTTAAATATTAATTTAAAATATTCTAACTTAATATCAGGATTTCTATTAACTTCAAAAACTCCATTTATAATTTTAGAATCAGATATTTCCACAATATAGTTGATTTCCTTTTTATCACTATTTATAAAATCATAAAGAGAACAATCAAATTTTATAATGGCTTTTTCATTTCTTTCTATAATAATATCATACCAGCTAAAATATTCTTTGTCATTTTGTTTATTATCATCAAAACAATAAATAGAAATATAATTATCCATAAAATTACTGAGTATATTATAATACCCTTTTATCTTATCATTATTTATAAATATATTTCCAAAACAACCACTAATTACAGATAATAGTCTGCCATAATAAGCATAACAGTAAATATACATATTATTTACTTTATCTTTAAAAGTTATAAACGTTATTGTCTTTTGATAAATATCAGGAATATATCTTTTTTTATATGCTTTAATAAAAATAATAATAACAGCTATAAGAATAGCTGTAAGAATTAAATATTTACCAAATACCAATTTAAAATAATATAAAAAATTATCAGTTTTAGCTCCATTTAAAACCAATATAGCTGCTATATCTTCATTGCCTTTATCAAGTGCTATTTCAAGCCCTTTGTCTAAATCCATTTTGAATTTATTTCCAAAGAATAAAAATTTCTTTTTTAATAGACTTTTTAATATAAACTCATTTTCTTTATTAACAGCTAATAAAAACTCATCATTTATATCATCATTGTTTTTATAATGTTTCAAGATAATTTCAACAACATCATAAGCATAATCATTTACAGCACTGTAAAGGGCTGTTTTACCATTAATAGATTTTTGATAAACATCAGCATTATTTTCAAGTAAGAACTCTACTATATCAGGTTTTCCATTATATTTTGAATAAGTATAAAGCAAAGTATATCCGTCATATACTCCGTTTATATCATATTTTTGTATAAACTTCTTAACAGCTTCTAAATCCCCATAACCTTCTGCAGCATTTTGATATTCATATTCTAAACTGTCTATTTCTATAACATTATATTTTTTATAAAGTTCTATTTTTTCTTTTAATACTTTTTCTGCTGCTTCTTTAAACAGGTTTTCCATATATTCTTTAGGGTCTTTTGCCATTTCTTTTAATTCATCTTCATTTGTAAACATTTTATCAAAAAGATTTTTATAGTAATTGGTGTCATATTCCTGAGAATATAGAAATAAAGATGTTATTATTAAGAAAATAAAAGATACAATTATTCTAAAAATATTTTTATTTTTTAACATATTTTACCCTCATAAATATTAGAAAGGTTTTATATTATACTATAGAAGTGTATATGTCAATATAATAGACTAAATTACATTTAAGGCATAAAACTTACATTTACATTTTTTATTATGTCTATTTTTTGAGCTTCAGGTTTTGAGTATTTAGCTGATGCTTTTTGAGAATTAGCCTGATTTCCTATATTGATAATAGAAGTATAAAGTACATTATTATCCTGATATATAGTAGCTTCAACAACTATTCTGTAAGTGCCGTCTTTTACTATGTTTCCTTGATTATCTTTGCAGTCCCAAACTATATTAACTTTGCCCTGTTTTGGTGTAGATTTTGATACGGCATCAATTATTTTTTTATCTATACTTTGAGCATTAGCTTTTTTCTGCCAATTATTTAAAGATTGCTTTCTATATGTCCAGCCCTCTCTTCTTCCTGTAAAATCTGTAATATATATTGTAGCTATATAGTTGCCGTTATTATCTTCAGCCCAAACAGCTATTTGATTGCTTGAATAACCCGGTCTTTTTGTATAATCGAAACTTATATTAACTTTTTTAGTACTATTTTGAGCATAGTTTTCATTTATGAATGATACAGCAAAAATCATAAATAATATAATAAAAATTTTTTTCATAAATAATCTCCTAATAATAAATTTTTTTTATTTTTTTATTATATATTTATAATTTTATATAATAGACTTGTTTCAAAACTAATTTAATAAATATTTGCAATAGCTTTACTTTATTTATTTTTATAATTGGGGCTTTGCCCCAAACCCCACTTCTTTTGTTGGCACAAAGAAGCAAAAAGACTGCAATTTATACGCAAAATTAGAGATTATACAACATATAAAATATAATTCTATTCTTAAAATTATGTTGAAAATTTTTCAGATAATCTCGTCAAGTAGTTTTGAAATATGTCTAATATTTCATTTAATTATCAATACTTTTCATAATGTATTTTATTAGGCTCAAATCTGTCAGGCATTGCAGGCTCTCCGTCAGGATAACCAATAACGACTATTCCTAAAGGCTTAATATGATCAGGTAAATTAAAT
The DNA here is from genome assembly GCF_944393015.1 of uncultured Brachyspira sp. Classification (GTDB taxonomy): domain Bacteria; phylum Spirochaetota; class Brachyspiria; order Brachyspirales; family Brachyspiraceae; genus Brachyspira. The sequence goes on along the minus strand of NZ_CALXYQ010000037.1, from coordinate 26,005 downwards.
ATTTTTATTATTTCATTCATTCTCTCTTCACGAGGAGCAAGACCAATCCAAACGCTTCCCAAATCTTTAGCTTTTGCTGCAAGCATTAAATTTTGTAAAGCTGCAGAACAGTTTTGCTGCCAGTAAAGTTTGCCTGATTCATCGGATAAATCTCCGCATACAACTATAGCTAATGTAGCAGTATCTAGCATTTTAGCATAAGGGTGAGAGTTCATGATTTTATCTAATGTTTCTCTGTTTTTTACTACTATAAACTCCCAATTTCTTCTATTATTTGCAGACGGAGCATACATAGCAGCTCTAAGCATATATTCTATCTTTTCATCTTAACTTGTTTGCCTTTAATGTATTTTCTTATACTTCTTCTTGTAAATAGAATATCTTCACTCATATAATATTCTCTCCTTAAAGTTATTTGTTATTATTATATAGTAAATATAAGAAAATTAAAATTGTTAGAGTACTAAAATTTATATATTAATTATCAAAAATTAGAGTAGGGCAGTCATATCCCCTTATATTTTTTAGTTTATTTTTGAAAAAGCATATCTGCCCAAGTGTTTCCCTGTTTAAAGTTTTAAAAAGTATGATATTATTTATATTAATGAATTATATAGGAAGTAAACTGTCTTTATTAGATTTTTTGTACGAATCTATAATGTCTGTAATAGATAATAATTGTCATACATTCTGTGATTTGTTTGCAGGTACAGGTATTGTCGGAAGATATTTTAAATCTAAAAATTTCTCAATTATAGCTAATGATATTCAGTATTATAGTTATGTTTTAAATAAGCATTATATAGAAAATCATAAATATTTAAATTTTGATGGTTTATGTGAAGAAATAAAAGAATTAAAAGAAACTGATATTAAAGAAAAATATATAATTGTATGCGAGTATTTAAATAATATAGATTATAAAAAAGGTTTTATTTATAATAATTATTCTCTTGGAGGCACTAAAGATAAAGAACATAAGAGAATATACTTTTCAGATGAAAATGCCATGAAATGCGATGCTATAAGAATGAAAATAGAGAAATGGCTTAATAATAAGAAAATTAATGAAAATGAATATTATTTTCTTCTTGCAAGCTTGCTTGAAAATATTGATAGATGTGCAAATACAGCTTCAGTTTATGGTGCATTTTTGAAAGATATAAAAAAAACAGCTTCAAAAACTTTCAATTATTGTCCTTGCGAATTTGTTATAAGCGACATAGAGCATAAAGTATATAATGAAGATGCCAATAAATTAATAGAAAATATTGAAACTGATATATTATATTTAGATCCGCCATATAATAGAAGACAATATGCAGATAATTATCATATACTTGAAACTATATCTAAATATGATAATCCTGTAATAAAAGGAAAAACGGGACTTAGAAATGACAGAATAAAATCATTATACTGTAATAAAAATTATGTTTATGATGCATTTGAGGAGCTTATAAATAAAGCTAATGCTAAATATATATTTTTAAGCTACAATAATGAAGGTTTATTGTCATTAGAAGATATAAAGAAAATAATGTCAAAAAAAGGAAAATACGGATTATTTGTTAAAGAATACAGCAGATTTAAAGCTGATAGCAAAAGATATAATTCTGCTTCAAAAACATGCGAGTATCTGCATTATCTCATAGTAAAATAATATTAAAAGAATCAATATCTTGCAAATATTATTTTTATTGATTATAATATATACCAAGTAATGGTAAATATATTTTTACTTTATATTTAGTTTATAGTTTTATTAATTTAGTTCATTGTAGAGGATATATATGCCAAGAGATGAAGATGATTTTATTTTTCAGAAATTAAGACAAAATATACAAAGAAATTTCCCAAGAGAAGATGATGTAAATAATTATAATCAAAATAATTATAGAAATGATAGTTATTCAAATAAAGACAGTTTAACAATTTTAGAAACAGAAAGAAATATATATAAAATTACAGATTTCTCTCAAAAAATAGATGATCCTGAACTTACTCCTGCATTAAAAGAAATGATAGGTATATTAAAGGAAATGGTTTCATATTCTAAAGCTAATAAAGAGGGAGAGAAAAGACTAGAAAAAATAAATGAATATCATCTTCCTACAGCTATAAAAATGCTTAATTCTTATATAGATTTTTGTAATTTTCCTGTAAAAAATGAAAATATGCAAAAAACAGCACAGGAAATAGAAGATGTTATAATAAAATTAAATGAAGCATTGAAAAAAATGCTTGTAGAAATGAATCAGAATAAATTAATGGATATAAACAGCGATATAGATGTATTAAAAAACATGCTTGATAAAGATGGTTATTAATTAAAAAGAAAAAATAAATAATTGGAGAGGTTCTATGGAAAATAATAACTTAGAAAACAATCAACAGGCTAATAATATTCAAGACCAAAATATTGTAAATGCTCAGCCTATGCAGCAAAATGTAATGCCTAATAATATGCAGGGACAGAATTTTGTAAATGCTCAGCCTATGCAGCCAAATGTAATGCCTAACAATATGCAGGGACAGAATTTTGTAAATGCTCAGCCTATGCAGCAAAATGCAATGCCTAATAATATGCAGGGACAGAATGTTATAAATGTTCAGCCGGTGCAGCAAAATGTAGTGCCTAATAATATGCAGGGACAGAATGTTATAAATGTTCAGCCGGTGCAGCAAAATGCAATGCCTGTTAATATGCAGGGGCAAAACTTCGTAAATACACAGAATTATCAGCCTCAGAATTCAGCACAGCAAGTATTAAATGATATGAACAGCGTTTCAAATGGACAATTTACACCTGAAGATTTGGCAAAAATAAATGAATTATCAAATAGTATTAATTTACAGGATTCTGTATCTATAATGTCTTACGGATCAGCAGCTCAAAATAAAATGATACAGTTTTCTGAAAATACTTTAAGTAATGTTATGAATAAAGATTTAGGCGAAGTAGGAGAGGCTATTACTGATGTTATAACAGAACTTAAAGGTTTTGATATAGAAAATGAAACTAAAGGAAAAGGTTTATTCGGATTCTTCAAGAAAGCTGCTAATAATATTACTAAATTAAAAGCTAAATATACTAGTGTAGAAGCTAATATTGATAGTATTGTAAAAAATCTAGAAGCACATCAAAGAAATCTTCTAAAAGACATAAGTATTTTAGATCAAATGTATAATTATAATCTGGAATATTTAAAAGAACTTGAAATTTATATAGAAGCAGGGAAACAGAAACTTAATCATTTAATGACTAATGAAATACCTGCTTTAGAATCAAAGGCTATTGCAAGTAATACTGCTGAAGATGCACAAATGGCTAGAGATTTTAAAGATTTGGCTAATAGATTTGAAAAAAGAATACATGATTTAGAGCTTACAAAGACAATTTCTATACAGACAATACCTCAAATACGTTTGGTTCAGAATAATAATGTTATAATGACAGAAAAAATTCAATCAACTATAACAAATACAATACCTCTTTGGAAGAATCAAATGGTTCTTGCTATAGGACTTCATCATTCTAATGAGGCAGCAAAAGCACAAAGAGCTGTTACTGATACTACAAATGAGTTGTTAAGAAAGAATGCAGATATGCTTAAAACTTCTACTATAGAAACAGCTAAAGAATCAGAAAGAGGAATAGTTGATATTGAAACTTTAAAACATACAAATCAGCAGTTAATATCCACTTTAGATGAGGTTATTAAAATACAGACTGAAGGCAGAGAAAAGAGAAGAGCTGCAGAGTTAGAACTTAGAAATATAGAAAATGAACTCAAAGCAAAAATATTGAATGTATCTAGAGAATAAATTATTTTCTAGTATAAAATAAAAAGCTCATCTCTATATTTTATATAGATGAGCTTTTTTATTATCAATAGACTTATTTATAAAATTAGTTATATAATTATTAGTGTATAACTAAACAATTATATTTTGTCAATTTATATATTTTATAAATATATTATCAACTTTTTTGCCGCACACGCTCTGCGGACTTCGTCAAAGTTTTTATCCTTCGGATACGCTTCGCGAAAAACGCAATTACTAGAACTTTATATTAAATATATACTTATTAAATATATACTTATTAAATATATGACATAACCTAAATTTGGACAATAAATGCAGGCTTTTTGGTTCTCGCCGCAGGCGGGCTTCGCCTGTGCCAACAAAAGAACTGGGGTGTTACCCTACGGGTACGCTTCGCGGTGGGCAAAGCCCCATATATTAAAAAGAAACTATAGTTTTATTTTTGACAAAATATAGTTGTTTAGGTATATACTAAAAATTTTTAAGTTTGTCAATTTGTTTATTGTTCTTTTTCTCGCCGCACGCCAAAGGCGGACATCGTCCACCAAGTAGGTGCCTTGCCTACGGCACGCAGAGCTTCGGCAAAAGAAGTGTGAATGCTGCACGCTTGTACTTCGTAAGGGCAAAGCCACCACAAACAATAAAATTAAAAATCTAAATTTGACAAACTTAAAAAATTATTTATAAATAGTTTTTAAACAGTCTAATATATAAAATATCTTAAATAAAGAATCTGTTTATATAGTCAATTACAAATATAGCTAATACTATGAAAGGCAGAATATATGAAACATAGAATCTAGCCCATTTAGGGAATTTTATACCTTTTCCTGTATCAGCTTCTTTTACAAAGTTGTCCCAACCCCAACCGAATTCTCTAGTACAGAATATCAGTATTATTATACCGCCTATAGGAAGGAAATTGTTGCTTACAAGAAAATCAAGTCCGTCAGCTATAGTGCTTCCTTCTCCAAGAGGTTTTATAAATGAAAGTAAATTAAATCCTAAAGCTGTAGGAAGGCTCAATATAAATATAGTAATTGATACTATTATAGTAGTTTTTTTACGAGGCATTTTAGTTTCAGACATAGTAAATGCAATTAAGTTTTCAAATACTGCTATAATAGTAGTTAGAGCAGCCATTGATAAGAATAAGAAGAATAATGCTCCCCATAATCTTCCTAATACCATAGAATTAAATATATTAGGTAAAGTTAAGAATACTAATCCTGCACCTTCTCCGGGATTTATTCCAAAAGAGAATGTTGTAGGGAATATCACAAGACCGGAAAGAAACGCTATTAAAGTATCAAGCCCCATAACCATTATAGATTCGCCTGTAAGAGAGTAGTTTTTATCAATATAGCTTCCGAATATGGTCATAGCTCCAATTCCTAAACTCAAAGTAAAGAATGACTGACCTATAGCAGCATAAGCAACAGAGAAAAATCCTTTAAGTCCTCCGCTGAACATTTTATTTGTATCAGGAAGCAAATAGAACTTAAGTCCTTCTTTAGCATTAGGAAGAGTAACCGCTCTTATTATAAGCACTAAAAGAACCAATAAAAGCAGAGTCATCATTACTTTAGTAACTTTTTCAACTCCATTTTCAAGCCCCATCATACATACAAAGGTTGCTATTATAACAGTTACAGTCATCCAAAGTATTAAAGTAGAAGGAGAAGCAAGAACAGAGCCGAAGAATTCACCTACCTGCTGCGGATTGAGTCCTTCAACTTTTCCTGCAGCCATAAAATAACAGTATGATAAACACCATCCCGCTACAGTAGTATAAAACATCATAAGAAGTACACAACCGAATATCTGTATATATCCTATTATATGCCATTTATATCCTGGTTTTTGTAAAGCTCTGTAAGAACCAGCTAAATCTCTTTTACCGGCTCTTCCAACAGAAAATTCCATTACAAGTATAGGAAGACCCAATATTACAAGAGAAATTAAATAAAGAAGTACAAAAAGTGCTCCTCCGTATTTTCCTGTAATATAAGGAAATCTCCATACATTACCCAACCCTATGGCACATCCTGCCGAAACCAATAAAAAACCTAATCTGCTTGAAAGTTTTTCTCTATTATCATGCATAATTCACACCTATAATATATTTATATCAAAGAATATTTTATAAAAATATCATTATTTTGACATTATCAAATTATTTATATAATTAGTATATACATTCAGATCATTATCATTTTCTATTAAAATAAATTCTGCTCTTCTGTTTTCTTCAATTTTTTTATATTCGCTTAGTAAATCCTGAAGTCCATAATTAGTTAATTTATTTACAGCACCATTTGTTATAGCCAAATATACATTGTAAGACCTTTTATATGCTAAATCATCAATATTTTTCCTATTATAGAGGAATAATATATCTTTTCTGTCATATCCATTAGTTGTTTTTTTATATTCATTAGTACTTATATGACCTTCTATGATAATCATCATAATATTAGTACTTTTGCTCACATCTCCAACATATTTAATAGTATTTAAATATTTCTTTAAATCTAATTCTCCGCTATTAAATTGAAACAATATATTTCTAGGAACTATTAATACTTTTCCTCTTTCTGTCATTCTATATTTATATTTTATTTCTCTAGGTTTTTTGTAAGTTGATATTACTATTGCTCCATAGGCATTCAAAGCTATTAATAATAGAACAAAGAGTATATTTAGTTTTTTTAACATATTTTAATTTTCCTTTTTTACATCAAATAATTATACAATATATAAAAAAAATTTAAATATTTTTTTGTTATTAGAGAAAAAGGCAAAAAATAAAAATTGATTAATATGCAATGCTTAATTTAATTTCAAAAATTAATTAAAGATAAAAAAAATTAATGAAATTTTTACAATAAAATTGACAATAAGAAAAATAGTATTATACTATATAATAAGTAATGACTTAAAGTTTATATAAATATTTTATTTTTAGAGGAGAGTGTATTATGGCATCAAAAAAGATGGTTTACTTCTTCGGTAACGGTAAATCTGAAGGCGCTAAAGAAACTAAAGCTCTTTTAGGTGGTAAAGGTTTAGGACTTGCACAAATGACAGAAAGTAAAGTACCTGTACCTGCTGGTTTTACAATTACCACAGAAGTTTGTGATTATTATTCAAAAAATAAGTCATACCCTAAGGGTTTAGAAAAAATGGTTGATGAAAACATCAAAAAGCTTGAAAAGGCTATGAATATGAAATTCGGTGATGTTAATAAGCCTTTACTTGTTTCTGTTCGTTCCGGAGCTGCTATATCTATGCCTGGTATGATGGATACTATTCTTAACCTAGGTATTAATGAAAAAGTAGTAGAAGGTCTTGTAGCAAAAACTAATAATGCTAGATTTGCTTGGGATGCTTATAGAAGATTTATACAAATGTTCGGCGATGTTGCTATGGGCGTAGATCATGATAAATTTGAAGAAATATTAGATGAGAGAAAAAAAGCTATAGCACCTAAAGTTGGAAAACCTGAAAAAGAGGTTAAAGATACAGATTTAGATGTTGAAGAATTAAAAATAGTAGTAGAAAAATATAAAGCTATGTATAAAGAGGAGAAAGGAGAGGAATTCCCTGAAGATCCTAAAGTACAGTTATGGCATGCTATTAATGCTGTATTTAGAAGCTGGAATAACCCTAGAGCTGAAGCATACAGAAAATTAAATGACATAAGAGGTCTTTTAGGTACTGCTGTAAATGTTCAGGCTATGGTATTCGGTAATATGGGAAATACTTCTGCTACAGGTGTATGTTTCTCTCGTAACCCATCTACAGGTGAAAATAAATTCTATGGTGAGTTCTTAATCAATGCTCAAGGTGAAGACGTTGTTGCTGGTATCAGAACTCCTCAGGAAATTACATTAGAAGGCAGTTTAGAATGGGCTAAAAACAACAATATTAGTGAAGAAGAAAGAAAAGCAAAATATCCTTCTCTTGAAGAGGTTATGCCTGCTGTTTATAAACAATTAGTAAGCTATAAAAATCAATTAGAAAAATATTACAGTGATATGCAGGATATGGAGTTTACTATACAGGAAGGTAAGCTTTATATGCTTCAAACTCGTAATGGTAAAAGAACTGCTGCTGCTGCTGTAAGAATAGCTGTTGAACTTGCTGAAGCTAAAATAATTTCTAAAGAAGAAGCATTGATGAGAGTAAATCCTTCTGATTTGGATCAATTACTTCACCCAATGTTCGATCCTACTGCTAAAAAAGGAGCTAAAGTTCTTGCTAAAGGATTAAATGCTTCTCCTGGTGCTGCTGTTGGTAAAGTAGTATTTGCTGCTGACAGAGCTGAAGCTATGAAAGAGGCAGGAGAACAGACTATACTTGTTCGTATAGAAACTAGCCCTGAAGATATTAAAGGTATGAACGCTGCTGAAGGTATATTGACAGCAAGAGGCGGTTCTACTTCACATGCTGCTGTTGTTGCTCGCGGTATGGGTAAATGCTGTGTTGCTGGATGTAGTGCTTTAGAAATAGATTATGCTAATAAATGTATGAAAGTAGGCGATGATGTTGTTAATGAAGGCGATTATATTTCTATAGACGGTTCTACTGGTGAAGTTATGGCAGGACAAGTTGCTACTAAAGAAGCTGAAATGTCTGAAGACTTCAAAAAACTTATGCAATGGGCTGATGAAAAGAGAAAAGAAAAGAAATTTGAAGTTCATACTAATGCTGATACTCCTAATGATGCACAAATTGCTAGAAAATTCGGTGCTGAAGGTATAGGACTTTGCAGAACTGAGCATATGTTCTTCAATGCTGACAGAATTAAGAGTGTAAGACAGCTTATACTTGTTGCTGAAGAAGTTAAGCAGTTAAAAGAAAAATTAGAAGCTGCTGAAAAAATCGGCGATAAGAAAACTATAGAAGAGATTGAGCCTTTATATAAAGAGCCTAGAAAACTTTATGATGATGCTTTAGACAGCATTCTTCCTATGCAAAGAGAAGACTTTATCGGAATATTTACTGCTATGAATGGATATCCTGTAACAGTAAGACTTCTTGACCCGCCTTTGCATGAATTCATTCCTCATGAAGATTCTCAATTACAAGAACTTTCTAATGAAATGAATGTTCCTTTTGAGAAACTTAGAGCTATTAGAGATAGTTTACATGAATTCAACCCAATGCTTGGACATAGAGGCTGCCGTCTTGGTATTACTTATCCTGAAATCTATGATATGCAGGCTAGAGCTATATTAGAGGCTGCTGTTAAAGTTCAGAAAAATGGTGTAAAAGTTCATCCTGAAATAATGATCCCTCTTGTAGGTACTTTAAAAGAGCTTAAAATGATAAAAGAAAGAATCATTAAAATAGCTAATGAAGTATTTGAAAAAGAAGGTTCTTCAGTTAAGTATAAAGTTGGTACTATGATAGAAGTTCCTAGAGCTGCTTTAGTTGCTGATAAGATCGCTACAGAAGCTGAATTCTTCTCATTCGGTACTAATGACTTAACTCAAATGGGAGGCGGTTTCTCAAGAGATGATGCTGGTAAATTCTTGAAAGACTATGTAAATAAAGAGATATACGAGAAAGATCCTTTCCAATCATTGGATCAGGAAGGTATAGGAGAGCTTTTGAGAATAGGTGTTACTAAAGGTAGAGCTGCTAATAAAAATCTAACAGTTGGTATCTGCGGTGAGCATGGAGGAGATCCTGCTACAGTTATGTTCTGCTACAGCATAGGACTTAACTATGTAAGTTGTTCACCTTATAGAGTACCTATAGCAAGACTTGCTGCTGCTCAGGGAATAATAAGTTCTAAGCCGGCTAAAAAATCTGCTGCTAAGAAGCCAGCTGCAAAAAAAGCCGCTTCTAAAACTGCATCTGCTAAAAAACCTGCAGCAAAAAAAACAGCTTCTAAAGTAACAGCTGCTAAGAAACAAGCTGCTAAAAAAGCACCTGCTAAGAAAACAAGCAAAAAATAATAGATAAAATATTTATATAAATAATTTTTAAAGGGGCTTGACTTTATATAAAGTTAAGCCCTATTTTTATTATTAGTTTGACTAGTACTACGATGTACACCTTGCGAAGCATGCCTTTGGTAGATGTTGGCAGGTGAGAACTATATCCTCGATAAACTTGGATACACTTCGCGAAAGGCTATATTTTAGATTAAATTTAATGTTTTATCTTACATGTAAAACAAAAAATAGTATTATTTAGTACTAATTTTATATTTGCACTTTTTGCGGTGGGAAAAAGTTGAATAAAAAAATTGACAAACTTAAAAATTTTCAGTATATACTTAAACAACTATAGTTTGTCAAAAATTAGTTTTTTAGATTATAAATAGTTGCAGGGCTTTGCCGCGCACCCCAGTTCTTTTGTTGACACATACGAAGTACGCCTACGGCGAGAACCAAAAAGACTGCATTTTGATTAAAATTAAAGTATTATTTTACATTCAATACATATTTTTTATATAAAGTTTCAGTATTTAAGTTTTTTGTGAAAAAATTATAAACGATAAAAAATTTTATTTTGTAAAAAACTTGATAATAATTACATAATGTGCAGTAGTCGGCAAAATAAAATCATTTCAGTATATACTTTAAATATTTTGTAATTTACTTCGTTAAATGTATATATTCTTTTTCTTTGTTTTTTACTTTTCCTATGATACAAGCACAGTCTATACCTTCGCGCCATAAATCAGCTAGTATATTTTCTGCATTACTTTTATCAGCACATATAAATAAACCGCCGGAAGTTTGAGGGTCAAAGGAAAGCATTTTTAAATTATAGTCAACATTATCATCTACTTTGATATTATCTCCTACATAACGCATATTAGTAAAAGCAGCTCCTGGTATACATCCCATATCAAGCACTTCATAAGTTTTATTAAACATAGGCAATGCTGATGATTGAAGCTCTATAGTTACATTGCTTGCTTTAGCCATTTTATAAGCATGCCCTATGAGTCCGAATCCTGTAATATCAGTTGCACATTTAACATTATATTTATTCATAACAGCACATGCTTTTTTATTTAATGTTTTCATAGATTCAAAAACATCTTCTATATGAGATTCTTTTATAAGTCCCTGTCTCATAGCAGCCAAACAAGCACCTGTTCCTAGAGGTTTTGTAAATATTATAATATCTCCTTCTTTAGCAGCTGCATTTGTAGTTATTTTATTAGGATTAGCAAAACCTATAACAGCCATTCCGTATTTTACCGATGCATCTGTTATGGTATGTCCTCCTACAACCAATACTCCGGCCTCTGTTGCTTTATCCTGTCCGCCTTTAAGCATATTAGCTAATATATTTAAAGAATCATCTTTTGGAAACATAGTGATATTCAATGCTAATTTAGGTTCTCCACCCATAGCATAAATATCGCTTATAGAGTTGCATGCTGCTATTTGTCCGAATCCGTAAGGGTCTGCTATAACAGGAGGGAAATAATCCACTGTAAATATTAAAGCATTATCATCTGAAATCTTATAAACTCCTGCATCATCTCCTATATCTACATCTGAAAGTAAATTAGAATCAGTTTTTATTTGCATTAAAGGGGCAAGAGTTTTTTCAAGTAAATCAGGCGGAATTTTAGCAGAACAGCCTCCTTCCAAAGCACATGATAATAATTCAATTTGTTCTTTTTTTTCTTCCGTATTATTTGTAATATTTGACATAATAAACACCTATAAATTAATTTTTGTAATGAATAGAATATATACTATACAATGAAAAATTCAAATATTTTATTTAAATAATGTTTTATTATATTTAATTATCTATAAAAGTAAATTTTTTTTACTTTGTTTAATGTGTAAAAAATATATATGTTGTATTTGTATTGTAATGTATATAAAAATCTATATTTTAGGTAAATTTTTTGTAAATTTAATGTAAATTATATTGACAAATATCTGTTTTAGGCTATACTTATAATTGTAAAGATAATTTACATGGTTGCTAACAGCAATTAAATATTTATAAATTAAAGGAGATTTACTATGACTAAAAAATTATTCGCTTTATTAATAACTTTAACTATAATTTCCACTTCAAGTGCTTTTGCTGATTGGGTTGTTCCAGCTTCTTCACTTCCTCAAAAAGCTAGAAGTTTCATACAGCAGGTTTATCCTAATGTACAAATATGGATGGTAGAGAGAGACGGAGGAAAATTCGAAGTAAAATTATCAAATGGTACTCAAATAGACTTTTTGGCTAACGGTGATTGGCATAGCATAGACGGTGAATATAATGCTGTACCTTTTTCTGCTTTACCTGTTAATATAGCAAACACTATAAAAAATACTTATCCTCAAGCTGCTGTAATAGATGTAGAGAAAGAGTGGGGTAATTATAAAGTAAAATTAAATAACTTTATGGAATTATTCATATCTTCTAATGGACAGTTAATGGGACAGAAATTTGATGATTAATCAATATTTATTAAATACAATTTCCTAAAGATTATTTATGGAAAGATACTAATTATTTATTGAAAAATACTACAAAATAGAGGGAGCTTAAAAGGCTTCCTCTTTTTTGTTTAAATGAATGAAAAAAGCATTAATATATTTTTATGGTTTTATTTTGCCCGCCCACCCGCCCCTTAATTATGTTTTTAATCTTAAAAAAATTTTTATTCATATTTACTTAAAATTTTTATTATGCTAGTCTTTGTGTATATACTGAAAATTTTTAACTTTGTTAATTTTATTGTTGTTCTTTTTCCAGCCGCAAAAAGAACTATACGAAGTACGCCTGCGGCGAAAGTGCAAGTGTAAAATTAGTGCTAAATAATACTAACTTTGTTTTTTATGTAATATAAATTATTAAAATTAAGCTAAAATATAGCTTTTCGCATGCCGTAGGCACACTTTGTGAGGCTGGCTATGCCTGCTTCTAGCCTACCAAATGCACGCAGAGCGAAGGTGGACTTCGTCAAATGCAGTTTTTTTGGTTATCGCCGCAGGCGGGCTTCGCCTTATACCAATACTGAAAGGTACCTACTCGGTAAAAGAACTGGGGTGTTAGGAAGTACGCAAAGCGGCACGACTGTGTGCTTCGCAGGACAAAGCCACCACAAACAATAAAATTAAAAATCTAAATTTTGACAAACTTAAAAAAATTTCAGTATATATAATTGTGAATTGTATAATTATATAAATATTATAAGGAGCTATCAAATGTATCATTCAAGATTTAAAGGCAGTCATTATGAGGCAGGACTTAAATATGGTAAATTGCTTTCTAAAAATAATATTAATCCATTAGAAAAAATTAAAATCTCAAATGAAAGAAAAGATTTTGCTAATAAATGCATGCCTATATATAATAAATTTTTCCCTGAAATAATAGAAGAGATAAAAGGATTAGCTGACGGATTAAATACGAATGATAATATAAAAATAGATTATAAAGATATATGCGATTTTTTATTTACGATATATGCATTTACTTTTGATAATAAATGTTCTTCTTTTGCTTTCAAAACAGATGAAGATATAATACTTGCCAAAAACAGTGATTTTTTTAAAGATATAAAATACTATTGCGACAGCGTATATTATAAATTAAATGGTTCATATTCATTTATAGGAAATACTACTGCATTCATAGAAATTGAAGATGGTATAAATGAAAAAGGACTTGCAGCAGCATTAACTTTTGTATACCCTACAATAATAGATTATGGATTCAATGCAGGAATGATAATAAGATATATTTTAGAGAAATGCTCTGCCGTTGATGAGGCTTTAGAGTTTTTGAAAAATATTCCTATTTCATCGGCACAGAATATAGTATTAGCAGATAGAAACGGAAATATTGCATTGATAGAATGTAATTGCAAAAATATAGAAATAATAAAAAATGATTATGTGTTTATATCGAATCATTTTGTAAGTAAGTCTATGAAAGAATATAATACTGATATTGAAGATGATGTTTATTCACATGAAAGATATATTACTATGGAGAAAGCATTTAAAAATTATGATTATGATTTAGACTTTGCCAAAAAACTTATTTCAGGGGAATATGGTTTTTTATGTCAATATGATAGGAAGTTTAATTTTGATACCGTTTGGTCTTCTATATATTCAATAAAAAATAAAAAAATATATATAGCTGAAGGAAATCCTTCAAGAAAGAAATTCAAAGAAGATAAGAGATTGAAATTTGATTATTGATTTTATTTTCTAAATAATATATTTTGTATAAAAATATTTTAGAGGTTTATGATAGTGCTTTCATTAGAAGAAATTAATAACATAGTAGAAAAAAATTATAATAAAAAATTTGATAAAACTACTTCATTTATAGATGATTCTATAATATCGAATGTTTTTATAAAAGATAAAAGTGCCGTAGTTTCAAGCAAAGTGATAAGATATATTTTAGGTGAATATTTAGATATAAAAGAGGCTTACAGATTAAGAAATGCTGATATGATAGGTAATTCTTTAGATAGTGAAAGTTTAAGCGAAACTCTTGAGAATATATATAAATTATGGGATGAAAATAATAAAACTAAATCTATACTTTATCCTTACTGCATATTTGCAAATAATATACAGCTTGATAATTTGTACAAAAGAGCGGTATCTATTGCAAGCGGAAGATTTAAATTGGCATGTTCTATGTTGGAGGCTATTGCTTTAAGCGGAACTAAAAAAGGTTTTTCATTAGTGTATGAAGCTTCAAGAAAATTCAAACAGTCCAGCGTTAAAAATACCTGTTCATTTATTATAGAAGATATCACTAAAAAATTAGGCATAAGTAAAGAGGCTTTTGCTGATAAGATTATACCTGATTTTGATTTTGATAAAAACGGAGTTAGAATAATAGAAAGCGATAATAAAAAATTTAAAATAACATTGAAGCCTGATTTTACTATATCAATATTTGATGAAATGAAAAATAAAGAATATAAAACGTTACCTAAAGATTTCCCGCAAACTCCAAAAAAAGAATTAACAAAATTAAAAAGCGATATAAATAAGATGCTTAAAACTCAGACTGAACGTTTGCAGTTGGTATTAATGGACGGTAGAAAATGGACTTTAAATGAATGGAAAGAAATATTTTTTGACAATCCTTTTATGAGGGCTTTTGCTGTTAAGCTTATTTGGGGAGTATATGATAAAGATAATAATTTATTAAGTACTTTCAGATATATGGATGACGGCTCATTCAATAATGCTGATGATGAGGAAATGAATATAGAAGATAATGCTTTAATAACTTTATTGAGTCCTATGGAAACTAATAAAGAAATGATAGAAAAGTGGAAAAATCAGCTTTCAGATTATGATATAGTTCAGCCTTTCAATCAATTATCCTTAGAAACAAAAGAAGATTTAATTTCTAGGATACCCAAAAAGGCAAAAGTAGGAAGTATAAAGAGTACTGCATTGAAATTTGGTATGGATAAAGTAGATGATGGAGGATTTGTAAGTTTTTATTTTTTATATGATTACTATAATAAAGCTGTAGTATCAATAGAAACTCCAAATCTTTATTATGGTTCTAATACCACAGATGAAATTGATATTAAAATAAAATTCAAAAATGCTGATGAAAGATTTGAATATGGAGCTTATCTTATATTATCTGATTATCTAAAATAAATTTTTAAATTTAAATATCGCTTGGGCGGGTATGCTTTTTCAAATAAAGTTTTAAAATTAATTAAAATTATAATTTTAAAAATAAGCAGCAAAGAATAAAGGGCGGGGTATGTAAATAGATTTTTTGCCTATTTTGAATCCCACCCTCTAGGCTTTTTGAATTTATCTGTTATTTTTATATTATATTTTTTTAGAATTTATTTCTGAAATTTCAGATGCCCACCCAAGATTTTTTTAAATTTGTTGATCTATATACCGCACGAATAGCGAAATTATATAATTAGATTAATTATTAATAAGATTCTAATTAGGTATAAAATTTTACTAACCGTGCGTTTAAATGAATTTTTGAATATAATTAAATATCTAATTTCCAGCCTTCATCATTATGATATATCATAAGTTTTGTCATACCGCCGTCTACAGTGATATTTTCTCCATTTATAAAATCATTATTACAAAGAAACCAAGCGGTACTAGCTATATCAGAAGTTTTTCCAACCTTTGCACTAGGATGCTGAAGTATGTCTTCTTTGCTGAATGAAGCATTATCAATGGTATTAATCCAGCCAGGGCTAATAGAATTAACTCTCACTTTATGAGATAAACTTATAGCCATAGCATGAGTTAAAGCTATAATAGCACCTTTTGCAGCACTGTAGCTTTCGCTGTCTTTTTGCGACATAAAAGCTCTTGTTGAAGATATATTTATTATGCAGGCTTTTTCATTGAAATGATTCATAAGATTTTTTGTAATCTCATAAGGAGCAGCAGCACCTATTTTGAAAATTTCTAAAAAATCATCATAACTGCAATTACTTAAAAGCCCTTTATTTGAATAGCAGGCATTATTTATTAAATAATCTACATTGCCGAATTTTTCTATTATTTTGTCAGTGAATGATTTTATGGATTTTTCATTGTCTATGCTGTCATTTATGAATAGGCATTCTCTGCTCATATCTTTTATTTGTTTTTGTAGTTTTAAACCGTTTTCATTGTCTTTGTCAATAAATGCTATATCGCAGTTGTTTTTTGCAAATAATAATGCAATTTCTTTTCCTATACCATTTGATGCTCCAGTTATAATACAAATTTTACTTGACATTAAAAAACTCCTAATATATTTATTGTTTGTATTCATTATACATAATAATAATCAATATTAAAATAATAAATATGTAAGTATTTTTTTATGAATTATCTTTTATTATTGATATTTTTACAAATAACATTATAATGCTATCTTGAAACTAAAAAATTATTATTGGTTGTATTTTATGGATTATCTAATATCTACTACTTTATATTTGCTTAAGGGAACATACACAACTTTATGTCTTTACTTTGTAACGGCAATATTTTCCCTTCCATTATCTATGCTTTTTGCAGCATTACAGTTTAGCTCTCCGAAATTCGTGAGATATATTTTTGATATATATGCTTGGATATTTAGAGGTACTCCTTTAATACTTCAGCTTATATTTTTCTATTACGGACTTCCGCTTATGACTAATAATATGATAGCCTTTCCTGCATTCACATCTGCAGCTGTAACATTTGTTCTTAATTATTCAGCCTATCTTATGGAAATATTCAGAGCAGGTATTGAAAGTATAGAAAAAGGTCAGTATGAGGCAGGTTTCGCACTTAATTTGAGTTACAGACAGATTATGACAAGAATCATTCTTCCTCAGGCTGTAAGAAGAGTTCTTCCTCCTCTTTCTAATGAAGCTATTAACTTGATAAAAGATACTGCTTTGGTTATAGTTTTAGGAATAGGGGATTTAATGCTTCATGCCAGACAAATACTTACTAGAGATTATAAATTACTGCCTTTTTTAATAGCAGCTATTATATATTTATTATTTACTTCTATACTTGTGTTTGTATTCAGACAATTGGAGAAAAAGTATGTCATCAGAAACTAAAGAAACTAATTTAAAAGTTGTAAATATAAAAAAGCATTATAAAGGAACTCCTGCCATAAATGGAGTATCATTTACAGTTAATAAAGGTGATATACTTTCTATTATAGGACCTTCAGGAGCTGGAAAAAGTTCACTTTTAAGAAATATTATACAGATAGAACAGCCTGATTATGGTGAGGTTTATATAGATAATGAAGTTCTATTTTGTAAGAGAGAAGGTGAGAAGGCACTTGATATCAGTCATGCAGATTTTATGAAAAGAAAAGAAAAAATAGGTATGATATTTCAGCATTTTAATTTATTTCCTCATAAAACAGCCTTAGAAAATATCATAGAAGCACCTGTTATAGTAAAAAAACAAAATAAAGATGAGGCTATAGAAGAAGCATTGAAACTTCTTGATAGTGTAGGGCTTAAACATAAAAAAGACAGCTATCCTAATGAATTATCCGGCGGACAGAAACAGAGAGTTGCAATTGCTAGAGCCTTGGCTATGAAGCCTGAAATACTTCTTTGCGATGAGCCTACTTCAGCATTGGATCCTGAGCTTATAGGTGAAGTTCTCACTGTATTAAAAGAGCTTGCTAAAGAAAAAATGACTATGATTGTTGTAAGCCATGAAATAAGTTTTGTACATGAATTATCTACAAATATTGCTTTTATGGATGCTGGTAAAATTATCGCTATGGATACTTCTGATAATTTCTTTAATAATCAAAGCAATGAAAGAATTAAAGAGTTTTTAAATAAAATTTTTCATAAATGATTATTTTATCAAAGAAAGTTGAATAAATTGTAAATATATTTAAGTTTTTATATTGACATTTTTATAAATAGTATTATAGTATGTAGTAATAAAAGTGTGTTAGGGAGTTTATATTATGAATAGTCTTTTTTTGAATTGTTTCTTTAATAATTCTTTTTCATTTCAACTTCATACCACCTTCGTACATTAATTAAAAATTCTAATAATTAAATTTATCATATTATAAAAATCATAAAATTTAGGAGAAAAATTATGAAACGTATATCAAGTATTTTATTATTTATTATTTTTGCATTTATTATAAGCTGTGGCGGCGGTAATAAGGCTGCTGATAATACTGCAGGAAACAATGCTGCAGCAGAAGAAGATAATTCATTGCAAAAAGTAAAAGATGCAGGAAAATTAGTATTGGGCTTAGATGATACTTTTGCACCAATGGGATTCAGAGATGAAAATGGTGAAGTAGTAGGTTTTGATATTGATTTGGCAAGAGAAGTAGCAAACAGACTTGGAGTAGCATTGGAAATAAAACCAATAGAATGGTCTAGTTCAATATTAAGTCTTAATAAAGGCGATGTAGATGTTCTTTGGAATGGTGTTACTATCAATGAAGCTAGAAAACAACAGATTAATTTTTCAAAACCTTATCTTAATAATAAATTGGTAATAGTAAAGGCTGTTGACGACAACACTATTAATTCTAAAGATGATTTATCAGGAAAAGTATTAGGCGTTCAGGTTGGAAGTAATGATGAAGCATTAACTGCTGATCCTTCAAGTAAGAATGCTAAAGAGATTAGAAGATATGATGTTAACGTTAATGCATTCTTAGATTTACAGGCTAAAAGAATAGATGCTGTTGTTATAGATGAAGTTGCAGCTCAGTATTATATAGCTGAAAAGAAAGCTCCTTTTGTTGTTGTAGAAAATAGTCCTTTGACAGAAGAATTATATGGTATAGGATTTAGAAAATCAGATGCTAAACTTTTGGCAGAGGTTGATAAAATATTGGATGAGATGAGAGCTGATGGTACAGCTGCTAAAATATCTGAAAAATGGTTTGCTAAAGACATAATGTTAAAGTAGTCATAAAATTCATATTGTACAAGTGCATATTATTAGTTATTGTAATAATATGCACTTTTTTATATTCTATTATTAATAATTATTTGCTAAATATAAATATTTAATATTTTTTAATCTATGTATTTCATTTTTTATATTTGAAAAATCACCTTCTATATATAATTTTTTTAAGTTTTCTAAAGAATAAAAATTATCAGCTGCCTTTATTGTATACTTACTGCTGAAATAAAATTCTTCAAGATTTTTTAACTTTCCTATATATTCATTAATATCTTTCAAATTATTATTTTTTAAAGATAGTATTTTTAATTTAGATAGTTTTTCTATAGTCTTAGGTATTTTAGTTATATTATTGTTATGTAAATAAAGTTTTTCTAAATTTTGTAATTTAGAAATTTCATTAGGTATATTTTCTATTTTATTATTAGATAAGTCCAATTTTTCTAATTTTACCAAATTAAAAATTTCTTTAGGTATTTCATTTAAAGAATATCCTGAAATATTAATATTTTTTAATTCTTTTAATTCATATATTTCTTTAGGAAAAGTTTTAAACATATTATTAGATATATCTATTTCTTCAAGATTTTGAAGCAATGATATTTTTTTAGGTAGTTTTTTTAACTTATTGAAGCTTGCATCAATATATTTTAAATTTACTAAGGAGCATATACTATCTGGTATTTCTTCTATTTGATTATTGCATATATCCAAATTTTCAAGATTTGTTAATATATATATTTCTTTTGGAATATAACTTAATTTTGAAGAGCTTAAATCTAATTTCTTAATATTTAATAGTTTTTTTCTGCTATAGTTACTATATTTATTTATATTATTCTTTTTAAAAAAATCATAAATATTATTTAATTTATCTTCTATTTTTTTCTCTATATTTTCCATTTGTTATTCTCCTTTTATTTTATATTACAATAATAGGAGATAGCCATGACAGATTTTGTCATCAAATAAAATAAAATTAAATTTTTTCGTAAATTGTATCTAATATATATTTTAATTTCATAGATTCTAATTGTCCTGGAGCAGATGAGCGTTTTGCAGATGCAAAAGTGAGTACAGAGCCGAATATTCTGCTTATAATTCCAATATTACCCATAGATATGGCTATTACAGGGAAATTTTTTATATCACTTGAAGCATCTAATAGAGTAATAACATCTTTTTTGTTTTTAGGCATATAAGCAACTTTTGCTATGTCGCATTTTAATCTTATCATTTTATTTATTCTTGATATTATTTCTTTTTTTGAAGGAGTTTTATTGAAGTCATGATTTGATATTATAGTTTTTATATTGTTTGAAGAGGCTGATTTTATTAATTTTTTTATATCATTTTCTTTTAATGTTAATAATTCTAAATCTATTGCCTCAAAGCATTTGTTTTTTATAATGTCATCATATAAGTTTATAATACTTTCATACATATTATATTTAATGTTTCCGCCTTCTTTATTGCTTCTTAAAGTAAATAGTATTGGCTTGCTGCTTAATTTTTTTATCTCTTTTGAAAATGATATTATATCATCAAAATTATCATTATATTTATTTATATCATCTATAAAGAAATCGGCTCTCCATTCTATAATATCTACAGGAAGTTTGCTTATTTCTTTTATGTATTTAATAATATCTTTTTCATTTTTCTCAACTACAGATATGCATATTTTTGGAATGCCGTCGCCCAATTTTACATTTTTTATTTTTACTATATTTTCCATTTCCGCTCCCTCACTCATATAAGATTTATTACAATACTATTTAAATATAATATTTTTTACATATTCTACAGGCATTTTTTTATTAGTCCAAAGTTCAAAAGCTAAAGCACCTTGATATAATAACATTCCCATTCCATTTATTATTTTGCATCCTTCTTTTTCTGCAATTTTTAATAATTTAGTTTTTGCAGGATGATATATACAATCGCTTACTACAAGATCATTTCTGAAAAATGAAGCATCTTCTATAAGAGAAACATCTTCCTTCATACCTACACTTGTTGCATTTATTAATACATAACTATTATCTATTTTTGATTTTAATATATCTTTATTTTCTAAAGAATATAGAGTTATATTGCAATTAGTTTTAGAAGCAATATTATCTATAATTTTTTTCTGTTCATTCCAATTAGTATCTCTTTTAAATACATATATTTCTTTAACTCCATACAATGCCGCCTGAGATATTATTGCAATGGAAGCTCCTCCTGTTCCTAATATAGTAATATTTTTATCTTTTATAAACACTTGCTCTTCTTCTAATGATTTTATAAAACCTTCTCCGTCTGTGCTGTATCCTGTAAGCATTCCATTATCATTTACTATTGTATTCACACTTTGAGAAAGTTCTGCAGCTTCAGATATTTTGTCTAAATATTTTATTACCTCTTTTTTATTAGGCATAGACAAATTAACACCTCTCATATTGAGAGTTTTTATAGAATTCACAGCTTCTTTTAAATTATTTTTATCAACTTCAAAAGCTAAATATATATAATTAAGATTAAGTTTATTAAATGCTTCATTATGCATGATAGGTGATATGCTATGCTTTGAAGGAGATGCGAATAGTCCTGTTAATATAGTTTCAGCGTTTATTTGCATATTTACAGCCTTATTATTTTGATAAGTATTATCATACATAATAATATAATTTTTATTATTGTCAAATTAATATATATTATACAAATAAAAAAAATAGTATATAAATTACTTGATATTTTGTCAAAAAATAATTATAATTAACATAATAAATAAAATGGAAAAAAATTAAAAAATATATATAAAAGGAGAATCGATACATGGACAAAAAAATCATTAAAACTCACAAAGCACCTCAAGCAATAGGACCTTATTCACAAGCAGTAAAAAGCGGAAATTTCATTTTTGCATCAGGTCAAATACCTTTGGATCCAGTAAGCGGAGAAATGGCTGAAAATGATATAAAAAAACAAACAGAAAGAGTTATGGAAAACATTAAAGGTCTTTTAGAGTCAGAAAATTTAACTATGGCTAATATTATTAAAACTACTTGTTTCTTAACAGATATGGCTAATTTTGCAGCTTTCAATGAAGTATATGCAAATTATTTCCCAGAAAATCCGCCTGCAAGAAGCACTGTTGCTATAAAAGCTTTACCTAAAGATGCTTTAGTAGAAGTTGAAATAATTGCTGTTATAAGCTAATTTTTTTATTAATAATAGCCATGAGTATGTATAATATTCATGGTTATTTTTTTATAACTTTTCTTTTTATTATTCAAATATTTAACTTATCTTTTTTATCAATATATAAATCTTAAAGAGGAAATCATGAGAAATTATATATCATATTTTATCAAAGGAATGGCCATAGGTATTGCAAATGCCATACCAGGCGTATCCGGAGGTACTATAGCTTTTGTATTAGGTATATATGAAAAATTAACTTATTCTATATCTATTTTACCTAATGCATTAATAAAATTAAAATGGGATGAAATTAAAGAAAGTTTAAAAGTTTTGATACCTGTAGCATTGGGAGCTGCTATTTCTATAGTATTATTTTTAAAACTTATAAACTATACATTTACTTATTATCCTATACCAACTAGAATATTTTTTGTAGGTTTAATATTAGGTTCTTTTCCATTTATAACTAAAACAGTAGAAGAATTTAATTTCAAAGTTTTTACAGCATTTTTTATAGGTGCTTTTATTATGGCTATATTTGTATATTTTGATATAAATAAGCCTGTAGGGGCAACTACTTATGCCGGAAATTTTTCACTTATTTATGGTATTAAATTATTTTTATGCGGTATAGCTGCTGCTGTTGCTATGGTAATACCTGGAATATCTGGTTCTTTACTTTTACTTATATTGGGAGAATATGAGAATATATCTTATTTTATATCTTCATTTGTAGATACTTTTAATTTCAGCCTTCTAATTCCTTTAATATTTTTAGGTTTAGGAGTTGTTATAGGAATATTCGGTATATCAAAACTTGTAACTATATTACTTCAAAAATATAAATCTACTTTGTTTGGTTTTGTACTTGGCATTATAATAGTGTCATTTTTAAGTTTATGGCCTAGTATGACAACTATGAGTCTTCCTATGTTAGCTTCTACAGTTATATCTATGTGTGTGGGCTTCTTGGTTGCTATAGCTATGGAGAAAATATAATTAAGATATAATAAAAAAAATATTATTTTATTATAAATTTTTATGAGCCGGAAAGTTGATTTTTCGGCTTTTTTATTTTTAAATTCCTATTTATCGTTTATTATCATTCATTTGATTCAATTAAATTTTATATATTTCATTTCCGAAAATTGAAAAAGCATTTAAGGACTATTATATGAACAGAAAAAGAAGTAAAAAAAATGGTATTTATTTATTATTTGCATTTATAAGCATAATATTCTTTTATATATCAATAAATGTTTTATATACGCAAACACCTGCATATTATGATGAAGATTTAATAAATAATCTGCCTAATGCTGAAAGGTTTGTAGCTAATATAAAAACTTATACTTCAGAAACTAATAATAATATAGTATTGATAAGTTGGGAAGGAATTACTGATAATAATTTAGTATACTATGTTTATAGAAGTAAAAGCCCTATAATAGGAAAATCATCTTTTTCTAATTCTACAGTGGTTGATTATGTAAAAGCTACTAATGATTCTAAATCATACGTTATATCAGACAGTCCTATAATTACTTCTACATACTATTATGCTGTAGTTTCATATATAAATGACTCTGTTTTTTATAATGCTAAAGAGAATATTGATACATCGTCTCTGTCTTTTAATGGAATAACAGAAAATAATACATTGAATAATAATCTGAAATATAATACAAATATCAATAACAACATTATTACTAATACTGTAACAGTTACTAATAATGTTATATTTACAAATAATATTTTATTAACAAATACTGTTACTCTTACTAATACTGTAACATTAACAAATAATGTTACAGTAACAAACAATGTTGCTAGTTCTGTGCCATCGTCATCATCAAGTAAAGGAAGTATTAATAATGCTTCTAAAACTCAACAAAATGAGTATAGCAGATATAAAACTCAATATGACAGAGCATTGGCACAGTTCAAACTAAAAAATTATTCTCAGGCAGCTTCTATATTAGAGCCTATATCGAGAAAAAATATAAATAGAAATTTGTATTATGATATTAATCTTCTTCTTGGAAAAAGCTATAAGTATTTGGGCAGAAAGAAAAATTCATTGGATGTTTTTAATCGTATAAAATCTTATAACACTCAGGAAGTTAATTTTTGGATAAATCAAGTTTTAAGTGATTTATAATTGGAGTATTGATTTATGAAAACTTATGCAGCAGTTTTGGCATCTGTTATAACTATAGTAGCAATATTGGGCGGTGTGTTCATTACAAAAATATCGGCTTTATCATCTCCTGAAAGATATTTCCAAAAAGGAAAAAGAAGCTATGAGATAGAAAATTATCAGGAAGCTATTAATAATTTAAATGAGTATTTATCGATAGATAGTAAATCCAGACCTGTAAATAATATAGCTGAAGCATATTTTATGGTTGCAGATTCTTTAAAAAGATTAAAAAAATATTCTTTAGCAAAAGAAAGACTTACAAGTATAATTAATAATCCGGATTTTGCACAATATTCTGTAAATGCCATTTTAGCTTATGCAGATATATCAAGATTAGAAAATCAAGCTGACCCTTATATAATATCAAAACTGCAGGAATATTTAAAAGTATCAGATTCAAATTTAGCTTCAAAAATAAATGTGCAATATGGTTATCAATTATTCCTTCAAAAGAAATACGGCGAAGCATTAAGCTATTTTTTAAGAAATGACGGAGAATTGGCTGTGCTTGGAAGAGCAAGAGTTTATTTCAATATGAATGAGTTTGATAGAGCATTTGAAACTTATGAAGATTTTCTTAAATATAATAAAACAAGTGTATATTATGATGAAGTTGTAAGAACTTATTTAATACAGGTTCCTGCTATGGCACATAAAACATTTGTAGAAGGTAATTATATAAAATCAAGAATGTATTATACAAAAATAGCAGAATTATTCCCTAGAACTGAATATGCTGAAGATGCTTTATTTAGAATAGCACAATCATATTATAATGAAAAAAATTATAATAAGGCATTGGATTATTATAATAGAGTAAGACTTAATAATGTTTATACTCTAGATGCTGAGGCTTTGCTTTATATAGGTTTATCATATTTCAAAGTGGGAAGATACGCTGATTCTTATAAGGTTTTGGATACTTTTATATCAGAATATCCTGCTAATCCTAATGTTTCAAGAGCAAGAGAATATATGCAGGCTTTACAGGAAACTTTGCTTGCTATTAATTAGAGCATAGTTGTTTAAAATTAATATTTTCTTAAAGGACAATAATGTAGTTTATAATGAAAATAATAAAAAGATATCATAGATTATATAGTTAGTTTTTTAAAATAAATTTATTTATTTCCTGATTATAGTTGATTAAATCATAAATTAATAAATAAGTTTTTAATTTTTTTAGTAATTTATAAAAAATCTAGTGTATACTAAAAATTTTTAAGTTTGTCAATTTTTTTGTTGTTCTTTTTCCCGCCGCAAAAAGAACCAAAAAATGCAAGGATAGAATTAATACTAAATCATACTAAAATTGTTTTACATGTAATATAAACTATTAACTTAAGCTAAAATA
>NZ_CALXYQ010000036.1 GCF_944393015.1 uncultured Brachyspira sp. | reverse complement strand
ATCATCACTATATATATCAGTTCTTACTTTCTTATTTTCTTTTATTAAACTTTGTACTTTGCTTAGTAAAATTTTTTATATTATTGCTAATAAAAATTACTCATTTACAAGCCATCCATTTTTACAAATGTCAGGCATTCGCAATTTTTATGAATTAATTAAAACGTCATTCTCAAATATGTATTTCTCTCTGTAATTATAATCTGTATTATAATCATCACTATATATATCAGTTCTTACTTTCTTATTTTCTTTTATTAAACTTTGTACTTTGCTTAGTAAAATTTTTTCATCGCCGCTTTTATATAGTATAAGTATATCAAAATCATATTCGTTTTTTATTGTGTCATTTGTGTATAGCTTATCCATATAAACAGCGAAACCTATTGCATTCTTTTTATTTTTTTCATTTTGTGTATGGGCATTGAATTTCGCAAGAAGTTTATCGTATCTTCCGCCAGATAATACAGCATCATTATTGCCTTTTATATATCCTTTAAAAATTATTCCATTGTAATAACCTAATTTACTTTCTATTGAAAAGTCTAATAAAATTTTATCAAAGTTATCATAATTTTCAAATACAGCTGAAAGGCTTTTTAATTCATCGTATGCTTTTTGCATTTTATCATTTATTATTATGCTTTCTATTTTTTTTAATATATCTTTATAGTTTCCGCATAAGTCTATTAATGATATTATATTATTTTTATATTTATCATCTATATTATTAGCTATTAATGTTTTTTCTAAATCATGTTTATTTTTGCTGTATATAAAATTGAGTATTTCTAGTTTTTTATCTTCATCTAAATTAAGTTCATCTATCAAAGCGAACATAAAATCTATACTTGATATTTCTAATATATATTCATCATTTATAGATTTTAAACTATCTACTGCCATACTAATTATTTCTAAATTTGAATATGTGCTTAGAGTTCCTATTATTTCTACTCCTACCTGTTGAATCTCCTCATATTCATTTGAAACGCTGTCTATTTTATAAATATCTTCTATATAATAAATTTTATTAGTGTATTTATTATTATCTTTCAAAACTTTTTTTACTATTGATAATGTAACGTCTGGTCTTAATGACTGTAAATTACCATTTAAATTCATAAATGTTAATATATGTTCTGTTTGAAGAAAATCTTTATAATTGTTGTATAAATTATAATCTTCAAATTTACTCAATTTAATTTTCTTGTATCCGTATTGTTCGTATATTTTTGTTAATTTAGAAACTATATTATTTTCATTCATAATTTTATTCTTCTCTATTATTTATTTTCATTTTGAATATATATTATAATCTAAAAAATAAAAATTACCATATAAAGTAATTAAAAGATTTATATTTTTAAGCATTAATTTGAAATAAGTATAAAAAAAGTATATTATTATTTATAAATTTAATTAAAGGTGTGTTAATGAAAACTGCAGAAGAATTAATAAAAAAATTAATGAAAAATCAAATGGATTATAATATATTTATAAAATTTAATTCAAAAACAGCTTTAGAAAAAACATCTCTCACTAATTTGATAAGAAAAGCTATAAGCAGCGGATATATAGAAAAAACAGCAGGTAATTTACTTAGAGTAACAAAAGAGGGAAGACAATATATTAATAAATTAGAAGGTAAAGAGGAAGCTCCTAAAACTGTAAAATCTGTAAGGGTGAATGTTGATCCTAAAGATGCTAAATCAGATTCTAAGATCATAGCTAAATCTTATAATATAAAATTGGATTTCAGCGAAGAGCTTTTAAAATTGGCTGAAGAAATTAATAATAAAGCTGATTTCACAAATATAGAAGATGACAGAGTTGATTTAAGAAATTTAAAAACAATAACTATAGATAGTGAAAGTTCAAAAGATTTGGACGATGCTTTCAGCATAGAAAAAACTGATAATTATAAAGTGTATGTTCATATTTCTGATGTAAGCCATTTTATAGAACTTGATTCTCCTTTAGATTTAGAGGCTAGGGCAAGAGGAAATTCTACTTATTTGATTGATACAGTTTATAATATGTTTCCTGAAGTTTTGTCTAATAATATAATTTCTTTAAATGAGAATGAGGATAGATTTGCTATTACTTTTATTTTTGATATAAATAATGAAGGTGAAATATTATCTTCATCTGTTTGTAAAAGCGTTATAAGATCCGACAGAAAATTATCTTATGATTATGCTGAGAAGCTTATAAAAAAAGAAGAAAGCGATGAGGATTGGCTTTTAGAGCTTATTGATAATGGTTTAAATATAAAAAATATTTTGTATAAAAAAAGAAAAGAGGGCAGGGGAGTAGAGTTTGAAAATCAGGATATAAAAATAGTTCTTAATGATGAAGGTATGCCTATAGAGTTTTATGCAGAAGAGAAAAAAGAATCTATGGCTATAATAGAAGAATTAATGCTTCTTGCTAATAGTCAAATAGCTGAGAAGTTATCTAATTATGACGGCGTTATATTCCGTTATCATGGACTTCCTGATGAATACAGATTTAATAATTTTAAAATACTTGCACATACTAAAGGTTATAATTTAAAAGAAAATCCTGATAAAACTTATGATATAAAAGGATTCATTGATAATGTGAAAGGAAAACCTGAAGAAAATTTGCTTATACCTGTACTTCTTCGTTCTATGACTCCTTCATCTTACAGTATAGTTAATAAGAGTCATTTTGGTTTGGGACTTGATTATTATACTTATTTCACTTCGCCTATAAGAAGATATGCAGATTTACTCATTCATAGAATAGTTAAAGATACTATTTTATCTAATAAAGATGTGATAAATGAAAAGTTAAAAAATATATGTAAGGATTCTATTGAAAGTTTATCTCTGCTTGATAAAACTTCAAAGAAGGCTGAAAAATATCTCATTCAAATAAAAGCAGCAAGATACATGAAAGACAGACTCGGTGATGAGTATTATGGAGCGGTTAGTTCTATCACTCCAAAAGGAATATATGTTGAAATAGAAGGTTTGGAAATAGAAGGTTTTATTGAGGCTACTTATGTGGGTTCTAATTATAGATTTTATCAGGATATGCAAAGCGTATATGTTGATAAAGTAAAGGCTTATGAGTTAGGTGATAGAGTAAAAGTTTTGGTTGCCACCTCTAATGTGGAAAATGGAAAAATATTTTTCTCTTTATAATAGACTTATTTAAAAACTATTTAACAATATTAGTTGAAAAATTTTCAGCATAATTTTAAGAAGGTATTATATTTTATATTCTGTATAATCTATGCTTTTGTGATAAATTGCAGTCTTTTTGCTTCTTTGTGCCAACAAAAGAAGTGGGGTTTGGGGCAAAGCCCCAACTGCAAAAATAAAAAGCACTTAAAATTAAACAGTGTAAATATTTATTATTTTAGTTTTGAAACAAGTCTAATAAAGATTAATAAAATTTATAAAATGATAACTAATTTTTATTTATATAGAGTTAGTTATCATTTTTTATTGAGTTCATTATATCAGATAAGCAGCTTTCTAATTTTTTATCATCTATAAATTTTGAATCTATTTTTATATCATTCTCTTTTATAATGAAATACTGCATTCCAGCCTTATTAATTAACAGCTCTTTTATCATATCATTGTTTTTTATTCTTTCTTTCATTTCTTCGGTATGTCCATAATGTCCAGCACCATCGTATTCTATTATAGCTATAGGTTTATTTGTATTATCTCCTCGCTTATAAGTTATTAAAAAATCAGAATAAAAATCTCTATAACTTTTCCAAATATCTGTATCTTCTTCAGCGTCCAAAAATGCTTTATATGATACTTGCTTATAAATATTATAATCTTTAAATACTTTTAACATAGAAAAAAATATTTTGCTTTCTTCAATATTCATAATTTTTTTTATTGATATGTTGCCAGTATCCATATTTTCAAGTCTTTGGCTAGTTATATCTTTTCTTGGGTATTTCCTTTTATAATATCTTCTGAATGGTCTTCTGTAATTTTGTTTATCGATTTTTCCTATAAATAATAAAAATAAAATAATAGGTATTATAAAAATAAGTAATACTGCTAAACTTTCCATAATAAAAATTTCCTTTTATGATTCTTTAGTATTTGATAAAATTGTATTAACATCTTTTAAAAGTAAAGATAATTTTTCTTCATCTATTAAACCTGAATCCATTTTTATATCAGAGTCTCTTATTATAAAATATTTTAATCCTATTTTGTTAAAAAGTTTTTCTCTTATCATATCATTATTTTTTACTTTTTCTCTTTGTTCTTCTGTATCACCGAAATGTCCTCCTCCATGATATTCTATAACAGCTGCAGGTTCATTCATTTTTGAACCTCTTTTGTATGTTATAAGAAAATCACAATAGAAATCTCTGAAAGTTTTCCAAGCATCTGTATCTTCTTCACCTTTTAAAAAAGCTCTGAAAGATACTTGAGGATTTACATTATAATCATTTAATATTTTTACCATAGAATAAAATATTCTCGTTTCTTCTATATTCAGAACTCTTTTTGTTTTTATGCTTCCAGTATCCATATATTTTAATCTTTGTTCTGTTATTGCATTTATTTTGAATTCTTCTTTATTCTGTTCTTCATGTTCTTTAGGTTCTTCATAATTATCCGTTTTGTTTTCATTTGTATTTGATTCTTTTGTAGAGTATGTTTTTTTTAAAGAAAAGAAAAATATTATTACAATAGATAATATAATTACAGCTGCGCCGACTTCAAGCATAATTTTATCTCCATTTAATTTATACTATATAGTATATAAAATAAATTGTATTATTCAATTTTTATTGGCGGTAATAATTATATAAATAGGAACTATAGTTTCTTATACAAAAAAATCATTAAAATTGAAGTTTATGACTTTTTGTTAGATAAACTTCAATCTTAATGATTATATTTAGCAATATTATTTGGTATTTACATAACTTTGAAATACTCTATCTCTCTTATAATATCCTGACTCATATTAGATATTTCAGAACTTGAAGTAGAGTTTTGAGTTGCCAAACTAGAGTTTTCTTGAGTTATATTATTCAATTCTTTTATTGCTATATTCATTTGGCTAATACCATCTTCTTCCTGCATTATTGACTGAGATATATCATGCAATTCTTTTTCCATTTCTTTAACAAGAGCATTAATATTATCTAGTATAGCAGAAGATTTATTAGCTGATTCATTACCTATTTCAATACGTTTTACAGTTTCTTCTACAATAGAAGTAATATTTGTGGCAGCTTCATTTACAGTTTGAGCTAAAGACCTTACTTCACTTGCTACTATAGCAAAACCTCGGCCTTGTTCTCCGGCACGTGCAGCCTCAACAGCAGCATTCAAAGCCAATATATTAGTTTGGAATGCTATAGATTGAATTAATTTAGTTATTTCAGATATTTTCTTACTTGATTCAGATATTTCATGCATATGTGAGGATATTTCTACAACAGCTTCAACACCAGTAGAAGTTGTTTCCATAATTTTTACGCTTTTATCTTTTGCTTTTAATGCATTTGAAGTTATTCCATTTATAGAACTTGATAATGACTGCATAGAACCTGTTAATTCTTCTATAGCAGCTGCTTGAGTATTTGTTCTGTCAGATAAATATTCGGTACTTGATGATATATTTTGAATTTCTGAATTGATAGTTGTTAAATTTGATTGTAATTTTGATACTACATTTCTAATAGCATTTTTCATATTATTAACATAGTAAACTAAGCTGCCTGATTTATCATCTTTCTTTTCAATAGAATTTTCTATAACAAAATTTCCCTGAGACATTTGGTCTATACTTTTAATTGCTTTATCCAACATTTGTGATATAGGAATTACAACAAAGAATGCTAAAGCAGTTTGTATAACTATTAAAATAATAGTTATTAAAAGATATGCAAGCATAGTTTTTGTAATTCTTGCATTAACTTCATCTAAGTTTCCGCGTATTACTAATTTATATGTTGTTCCTTCTAATGGTTTTATAGAATACCATTCATTTCCTACAATTCTTATTATAGTTTTTTTAGGGTCTTCGTAAGTTTTTGCATCTTTGAATAAAGGTTCATTATATATATTATATTGTTTATTGAATATGTAATTTTTATCTTGATGCGACATATATAAGCCATCTGAAGCAACTAGATTTACTTGATTATCAGTTATAACTTTTGTTAATAGATTATTCATTTCCAAGAAGTCTATACCAATAACACCTTTCAATGAATTATTTGTATATACTGCCAATGATAATGTTATACATATATTTCCGGTATTGGCATCAACATACGGTTCTGTAATAAATATGCCGTCTTTTGAAATAGCTCCTTTATACCAAAGTCTTGAAGTTTGATCATAAGTATCCGGATAAGGTGTTATTCCATTAACAAAAAGTCCGCTTTTATTATATGGTATTTCATTACCGTATAATATGTCATATATATTTCCGTTTGATTTTAATATATCTTGCAATGTTCTTCTTATATTCGCGAATATTGGTTCATTAGCTTGAAAATATCCCCTTAATGTATACATAACAGTATATATTTTTTCCAATTCTATGGATAATACTAATTCTGCGTTTTCTATTTCTATTATTGCATTTTTCTTGAATATAAACTTTGTTATATGTGAAGAATATAGCTATATATGCTATAATTAAAAAAACAGCGAATGGAACTATTAATTTAATTAATAATATCTTATTGTTTTTCATAATGGAACCTTAGATGATATTTTTTTTGCATTAATATTATAATAAAAAGTATTTAATGTGTCAAATATCTAAAAAACGTTTTTACTTATCTATTAGTATCGAATTAATTTCTTCTTTAGTTAAATGTTTAAAAGTTCCTTCTTTAAGATCTTCTAATAATATTTCAGCTATTCTAAGTCTTTTAAGAATAACAACTTCAAAACCTATTTTTTGGCACATTCTTCTTATTTGTCTATTCTTACCTTCAGTTAGGATTATATTAAATGAATTTTTATTTATTCTTTTTACTTTAGCAGGCTTAAGTTTTTGTCCGTCTAATGAAATACCATATTCTAATTTTTTCAAAGCTCCGTCAGGTACGCTGTCATTTACTCTTACATAGTACTCTTTTTCACAGTTTGTATTTTCTCCTATTATTTGTTTAGCAAATACTCCGTCATTAGTGAGAAGTATAAGTCCGCTGCTGTCTTTATCCAATCTTCCAACAGGATATATATTGTCAAAATCATTTTTTATAAGGTTGTATATAGGTTTTCCTTCGTTTTTATTTGATGATACAACATAACCTCTAGGCTTATTTAATTTTATATATATTTTATCTTCTTTATATTGTTCTATACTGCACTCTACTTTATCGTTTTCATCAACTTGAGTAGCCGGATTAGTATTCACTATTCCATTAACTTTAACTTTTCCGTTTTGAATAAGTCTGTCAGCTTCTCTTCTGCTAGCCAAATTTAAAGATGCTATATATTTATTTAATCTCATTTATCCGTCTTTTTCTAATAAATTTTGCTTACATATTAACATAATATAATTTTTAATCAAATTTTAATAATATTGACTAAAATTATATAGTTATGATATCGATATAATATATTAGAATTTTATATTTTATAGTTGACAATTTTTGTTGATTATAATATAATTGTGCTAAGTTATTGGATATAATTGCTTAGCTATAAATATTAAGGAGAGTGCGCTATGAAATTCTATAGAAGTACGAGAGATTTTTCTCGCTACCTCATAATCATTTGTCTATTCATAAGCATATGTTCATTTGCTGTTTATGGACAAACTTCTAGTGTTTACATGGAAACTAGATTGCTTTACAACTTTGAAACATTAGACGAATGGCAACCAATATCAAATGCTAGCCGTTTTATGTTTAGAGGTGATAGAACAAATGAAAATGGTGTTGTAATGAAATATCCTAACATGAGATTGTTCGCTACAAAACCATATGGTATGGGTAACCAAAGTTATAATTCAACTAATTCATTATCAGTAAGTGTTTCTTTTTTCAGAAAATCTTATAACTTCTTTGACTTAGTTCCAACAGTACAAAAAATCATACCAGGTAAAGCTCAAACTTTCGACGTTTGGGTATGGGGTGGTAATTATGACTATACTATGGAAATGATATTTGAAGATTATCGTGGTTATACTTATACATTACCTTTGGGATCTATAAGATATATAGGTTGGAGAAATATGAGTACAGCAGTACCATCTTTCATTCCTCAAGAAGAGCCTTATGTTCCTAGAGCTAAAGGTTTAAGATTTATGAATTTCCGTTTCTGGTCATCACCAGAGGAAAGAGCTGATAACTTTGTAGTTTTATTGGATTACTTCCAAACAGTAACAGATACATTCAGAGAAGCTTATGACGGTTCTGATATTGAAACTACATTAGGTCAGGAAGTTGGTGGAAGATCTTCTGAACAATATACAGAAGGCGGAGCTAAAGTAGTAGGTGAAGACGGCGGTAATGCTGGAACTACTACAGAACAGCCACAAGAAGCGCAACAATAATGTATAAGTAAGGAGAAGAATGAATATGAAAAGATTAAGTATCTTGATAACAATGTTAATTCTAACTGTTGCATTCTTGTTGTTTGCCCAAGATGCGGCTCAAACAGGTGAGCAAACTACTCAAAATCAGGGTGAAAATGGTAATAACTTTGTAACTGAAGCTATCACTAATTACTTAATAGATGATTTTGAATTTGCTAATACTTGGCAAGCTTCTATGCCTAGAGATTATGGTGTAGTTAGTATTATTCGTCGTGAAGGCGGTCCAGCTGATGTTGTAGCTGAAGGTGCTGAAAATAATAAATATATTTTAGGTGCTAAAGTAGAGTACTTCAGAACAGGTTATCCTTGGTTCTCTGTTACTCCTCCTAGACCTGTTAAAATACCTGGTTATACTAAAGAACTTAGTGTTTGGGTAGCAGGACGTAACCATAATAACAGAATGAGTTTCTATGTTTATGATGTAAACGGTAAACCTCAATCTGTTGGTAATGAAGCACTTAATTTTATGGGTTGGAAAAATATTACTGTACAGGTTCCTGCTAATATAAGACAAGAAGAATTCAGAGGTCAAGTTGAACAAGGTATTAGCTTTATGGGTATACATGTTAAAGTTGATCCTAAAGATTCTTATGGTAAATACTATATCTATTTCGACCAATTAATGGCTAAAACAGATATGTACTTAGAAACTTATAGAGAAGAAGATGACCCATTAGATACTTGGTAATAATAACCAGTTGAAATGAATATTAAAGGTGAAGTATTATTAATTAGTACTTCACCTTTTTTATTATTTAAATTTTATAAATAACTTGAAATTAATATAAATTTATATTAAACTAATAAAATATTTTATTTAAAAGAGAGTTTTTATGTCTAATATAAATTTACTGCTTCTTATTGGATTTATATTACTGGCTGTATATTCTATAACAACTAGAATTGTAAATAGTAGAGCAAATAAAGATAAAAAAGAAAATGATAATAATTATGAAGAAGATAATGATTCAAAAGAATAAAATATAAAAGGTACAAAATGAGTGAATTAGTTATATATTTAATAATAGCCGTTATATGGGGTATAGTAAGTTTGATTCAAAAAGCAACAAAGGGAAATAAACAAAATAAAAAACCAAAACAAAAAACTTATACTCAAAATAATAAAAAAGTTAATAATAAAAGATTTAATAATAATAAAAATGAAGAACAAATATTTAAAGAATTACAAAGAAATATTAAAAATTTAAAGAATTATAATGAAGAAGTTCTCAGAGAAAATACAAAAAGAGAAGAAGTGTATACTAGTAGTTATGAAACTTCAAATAATGACAGAGAAATATTAGAACTGCAGGAAAAATATAATTCTAGATTGGCTCAAATTAATACCATAAAAGAAGAAACAGTCAGCAGTGATTTTAATAATATTAGAACATCAGAAAATAAAAGACAAGTTAATCATATGTTATCTTCATTGGATATAAAGAATGCTATAATATATAATGCTATACTTGAACCTAGAAGAATTAATTATATGAGAATAAAAAAATCAAAACTTAGTTAAAGAGTCATAATAATGAAATCATTTGAAGAACTTATATCTATAATACAAACTTTAAGAGGAGAAAATGGATGTGCTTGGGATAAGGTGCAGACTTTTGGTAGTTTAATTCCTTGTTTTTTAGAAGAGGCTTATGAACTTGTAGAGGCTATCAACAATAAAGATTATGAAAATATTAAAGAAGAACTTGGAGATGTACTTTTACATGTTGTATTTTTTTCAGAGCTTGCAAAAGATGAAAATAAATTTAATATAGATGATGTTTGTAAAAGTATTAATGAAAAACTTATAAGAAGACATCCTCATGTATTTGGTGATAGTAATGTAAAAGATGTGCAGGGTATACTTAAGCAATGGGATAAAATAAAAAAAGAAGAGAAAGGTATTGATGTGGCAGATGAATTTAAAAGTGTGCTTGACGGAATACCTAAATCGCTTCCTATTATGGAAAAATCCTACAAATTAATGAAAAAAGCAGCTAGTGTGGGATTTGAATATGAGCATATTGATGATTCTTTATCTAAAGTAGAAGAGGAACTTTTGGAAGTAAAAGAAGCATATAAAGAGCAGGATAAGGAACATTTGGAAGAAGAAATAGGCGATTTGATTATGACTGTTCTTGATTTTGCCCGTATGAATAAGATTAATCCTGTAAACTCTCTTATTAAAGTTAATGAAAAGTTTAGAAAAAGATTTAATTATGTTGAAAAAACTGCTTATGAAATGAATAAGAAATTAGAAGATATGTCTTTAGATGAAATGGATCAACTCTGGAATGAATATAAGAAAAAAGAAAGAGAAAATAAATGAGCATATATGATTTCAATGTTAAAGATATAAATGGCAATGATGTGTCTTTAGCAAAATATAAAAATAAAGTCATTTTGATAGTTAATACTGCTACTAGATGCGGTTTCACTAATCAATACAAAGATTTAGAAAATATATATGAAATGTATAATAGCAGAGGCTTTGAAATATTAGATTTTCCTTGTAATCAATTTTTGAATCAGGCTCCTGAATCAGATGAACAAATAGATAATTTCTGCAAATTGAAATATAATACGACTTTTGATAGATTTAAAAAAATAGATGTTAAAGGAAATAATATAGAGCCTTTATATTCATATCTTATTAATAATAGCAATTATTTATTTAATAAAGATATAAAATGGAATTTCACAAAATTCTTAATAGATAGAAATGGTAATATAGTAAAAAGATTTTCTAGTTTTTCATCCGGAAATAGTATAACTAAATATATAGATAGACTTATATAGTATTTTGTATATTAGAGTATACTAAATCTGCTTTTTATGAATTTATTTTATCAATTTTTCACATATACTTATGAGCTTTATATTGCAAAATTTCAAGTTTTATATTATAATATTGGCATATTAAATTCAGGGGTTTTAATTAATGCCAATTAACACTAATTTATATAAAAGATCCAAATTATACGATTTGCTTTCTAAAATTATTAAAAAGAAAGATGATGAAAATTTTGACTTGAAGGATCATATCAATAAATTATTGGAGCTTATATCAAAAAGTACAGAGGAAGAAGTAAATTATGCAGATAATAAAATAAGCTGTCTTCATCTTGCTGTGCAGATAGATAATGCTGAAGTAGTTGCAGCTTTAATAGCAAAAGGTGCAAATGTTAATGCTATAAATGAAAGAGGAGTTAGCCCATTGCATACTGCTATCATCAAAAATCAGCCTGAAGAAGTTATAAAAGTATTATTAGATAATGGGGCAGATTATAATATAGAAGAAGCAAATTTTTCAGCTCTTGCTTTGGCTGAAATAATGAATGTTCCATATATGCATTTATTTAAAAAATAAGTTTATTTCTATTATATTTAATCAATATTTTTATTTTCAATATATTTTAATTTTTTAAATATAGCTGTAATTATAATTGTATATATTATTTGTTATAGTTATTTCTAGGTATAGAATTATATACAGGTATTTTTATATTATAGATAAGTTTATATGATTATATTTTGATAAGGTATGTATATAATGAAAATCTATTAATATATAGATTCTCATTATATACTTAATTTAATTTTAACTTACTCTGTCAGTCTTCATTTTATAAACTTTATCTGCTATATTGAGAGTAGAAAGTCTATGTGAAACTAAAACAACAGTTCTGTTTTCACTATTATCTTTTATGGACTTCAATATAACAGCCTCATTCAAACTATCAAGATTACTTGTAGGCTCATCAAGAAGTATGAAAGGAGCTTTATGTAAGAAACTTCTTGCTATTCCTATTCTTTGTTTTTCTCCGCCTGATAAAGTATCTCCAAGTTCTCCTACATTTGTATCATAACCATTTGGAAGACTCATAATAAAATCATGTAATGAAGCTTTTTTGCATGCTTCTACAACTTCTTCATGTGTAGCATTTTTATCAGCTATTTTTATATTATTTTCTATAGTATCTTTAAATATAGAAGTTTCCTGAGTTACATAGCTTTCCATATCTCTTAATTTATCTGTGTTAATATCTTTTATATTAGTATTTGATATTTTAATACTTCCTTCTTTAATATCCCAGAAACGCATAAAAAGTTTAAGAAGTGTTGATTTTCCGCTTCCGCTTTTTCCGCTTATACCTATTATTTTATTAGGCTCTATCTCTAAATTATAATCATTTAATATATTCTCGCCCTCATAATCGAAATATACATCTTCGCATTCAACACCATTGAAAGAAATATCTTTTTTACCTTCATAAACTTCTTCTACTATAGGCTTTTCAGCAAGTAAATTGAGTACTCTCTCTCCGCTAGCTAATGTCATAAATAAATTATTTGACAAATTACTCAATGCTATAACAGGACCGAAAGAGCTTGCCATTGCTATAGTAGGTATTATAATCGCAGCAAAATTTGATTCTTTTGATATCATTATACTTACAATAAGAACAGCTAATGTAAATAATGATACAGCAGAAGTTGTAAGCCCTGATATTATACCTTCATATTTTTTTAATTTTTTATTTAAATCCATCAAATCATCAGTCTTGCTTTCTATATTTTGTGTTCTTTTTTCGCCATATCCGAATTGAAGTATTTCTTTTATTCCCCATAAACTGTCAAGAAAATAACTGTTTAATTTTCCGAAATTATTTCTATAAGCCATTCCATCATTTTTCCCAAATTTAGATGAAAAATAAGGAATAATAAAACCTATAGTAAAATATCCCAAAAATGCAATAGCACCCAGTATGATATTAAAACTTCCTATGAATATTGTCATTATAAGAGAAGTTAATATTCCTATAGCTATAGGTGAAATAGTATGGGCATAAAATACTTCTAATAATTCTATATCGCTTGTAATAAGTGCTATTAAGTTTCCTTTATCTCTTCCTTCAAGTTTTGCAGGAGATAATTTTCTTAAAGCTTTAAAAACTTTATCTCTTATTAAAGCAAGTAATTTAAATGCTATATAATGATTGCTTAACTGTTCAATATAGTGAAGTATGCCTCTTAAAGCTGCAAGCACTAAAACAGTTACAAATATAGTTTTTATTGTAAATAGAGAATCCAAACCTAAATATGTTAATATGGCATATCCTCCAAATATAGTTATAGATATAGCACATAAAAAACCTAACACTCCTGTAGTTATAGCTAATATCATAACATGCATAAGCGGAGCAATTAATCCAATTAGTTCCGCCATAATTCTTATACCGCTTCTACGCATTATAAACTCCTATTAAATTTATTTTTTATAATTATTAATGATGAAAATTAAATGGCTATGCTTAAACTTTCGCCTTTAGTTATGCTTTCTAAATTGCTTTGTTCATTGTAAATTTTAGCATACTCTCCATTTAAGCTCATCAATTTATTATGAGTTCCTTCTTCCATTATTATTCCGTCTTTTAAGAAATATATATGATCTGAAGGTATACAGTTGTAAAGTCTATGGGATATTAATATAACAGTTTTTTCTTTGGCAATATCTCTTATAATCTGCATAATACTTTCTTCACTTTCAACATCAACATTAGAAGTAGCTTCATCAAATATATATATATCAGCATTAAAAAGTATTGCTCTAGCCAAAGCTAATCTCTGTCTTTGTCCTCCGGATAAATTAGCAGCTTTCTCCATTATTATAGTATTAAGTCCATTTTCAGTTTGAAGAAAATCATAAAGCTCAACTTTCTTTAATGCTTCATTCATTTGATTTTCTGTTATAGCATTT
The DNA here is from genome assembly GCF_944393015.1 of uncultured Brachyspira sp. Classification (GTDB taxonomy): domain Bacteria; phylum Spirochaetota; class Brachyspiria; order Brachyspirales; family Brachyspiraceae; genus Brachyspira. The sequence continues at coordinate 14,585 of NZ_CALXYQ010000036.1, read as the reverse complement.
CCTGCCATTTTTAAATTATCATATACAGTTCCTTCAAATAAATAACTGTTATGATCAACAACAACTATTTTTTTGTATAAATCATCTTTATTTATTGTATCAAGTTCTATATCTCCTATTTTTATTGAACCTTTATAATTTTCATTTTTCAAAGATATGAGTCCAGCTATAGTGCTTTTTCCTGAACCTGAAACGCCTACTATAGAAACGAATGATTTTTCTTTTATAGTCATATTAATATTTTTTAATATAGTTTTATCTTTATTGTATGCGAAACTTACATCTTTAAAAGTAATCTCTTCATTTTCTTTATTTATATTATTTACTCTTTTATCATCTTCTTTCATATCAAGTATTTCAAACATCTTATCGCTTGCTGATATTCCATTCATAGCTATATGGAAGAAAGAACCTAAAAGTCTTAAAGGTATAAAAAATTCTGCAGAAAGCATTATTATAGTGAATGTGCCTGCTAAATTTATATTTCCTTTCATATATTCAAGTACAGATATTATTACTCCTAAAGCAGCTCCGCCATAAGCTATTATGTCCATTATAGTAGTAGAGTTAAGCTGCATAAAAAGAAGATTCATAGTAGCAATTCTAAATTTTTCAGCCTCTATATTCATTTCTTCATTTTTCTTTTCATCTGCTTTATATATTTTTAAAGTTGTAAGTCCCTGTACATCTTCTAAAAATATTTCACCTAAATCACTATAACTTCCCCAATATTTTTTTAATATTCTCTTAGCAATTTGTACTATAGCAATGATTGATATAGGTATAAGAGGAACACATATCAAAAGTATAACAGCCGACTTAACGCTTATAGTAGAAAGTACGCAAAAAAGCACTATAGGAGCTATCATACTATAGAAAAACTGAGGAAGATAACGTCCGAAATAAGTTTCTAATTGATCAACGCCTTCCATAGATATCTGAACTATTTCACTTGTAGAGAATTTTTCTTTATATCTGCTTCCAAGTGTTAGAAGTTTTGAGTACATTTTTTCTCTTAAAGTTTGTTTTACTCTTCCTGAAGCATGATATGACATATTAGCCATTAAAATATTGAATCTGAATCTCAATATTATTATAACAAAAATGGCAATAGCAAGTTTTAATATATCTTCTTTTAATACATTTCCTTGTGAAGCTTTTTGTATTATATCAGCCATGAAAATTACAGCTGTTATATTTAGAGCCAAATTCACAAGCTGTATTATCACATGCCATGCTATGTATTTTTTAGCATTTCCCATTAATGATATAAGTCTTTTATTAATCATAAACTTTCCTTTATTTTTTATTTTAATATATTAATAAATGGTTCTTTTTATTATTTCTTTTATCATAGAACCATCATAATCAGCATTAATCATAGAACTTATAATAAATGAGAATATAGTATCTATAAATTTATCAGCAGTAAAATTATCATTGAAAGCATCTTCTCTTACTTTTTTATCATTCATAAGAGTTTTATATAATCCCTCTTTAATATGCTTTTTTACCATATTCATCATATTGATACCTTTGCTTTTATTTTTTCCAAACATCATAGTAGAATGCATAGAGAAAAAACTAGGATATTTTTTACTTCCTTTCTCCAAGTTTTTATAAATAGTATCAACAATATCTAAAAAGCTATCAGATTCCAAGCAAACATTTGAAGGGTGAAATATATCCATCCATACACTTCCTATAACTTCTATAGTAAGTTCCTCTTTGGATTTAAAATAATTGTATATAGATCCAACAGCTATATTAGATGCTTCTGCAAGAGAACGCATATTTATTGAGTTAAGCCCTCTTTTTTTTATAAGTTCTCTGCTTACTCTAAGTATTTCTTCTTTTGAAGTTACAATATTGTTCATATACTAATTCCTTAAATTGTACTAGTTAATATAGTATCTAGTTCCTATACTAATTCTTCCAAAACCTGCCGTATTTAATTTTTTCGGGTATCCAAGTTTTGCTCCGTCATATACATCATGAAGACCTCCGCCGAATTCTAACATTATAGCAACATGTCTGCTTACATTAATATTAAATCCGGCACCTCCTCCTACTTCCCAATACATAGGTGTTGAAAATAAAAACTTTCCGCTTCTATCCGGATCGAATGATAAAAATCCGAAACTTACAAAAGTAAAAGCATATCTTCCTATACTTATTTCCTCTGTGTATACATCAGCACTTCCAAAAGTAAATTTCTGCATGAATCCTAATTGATACATATCAGGATTTTCATCATATATTTTTGAACCTACTATTGAAGTATAACTTTTCATCTCAAAATTATTAAATTTAAATAATTTAAATCCAAACTCTATATTAACACTTGTTTTTATAGTATCAGCACTGCTGTAAAGTCCTATAGAAAAAATCTATTATCAAGCCCTGATACAAATTTATTCTTTTTATCTTCTTCTGTATAAGCAATATCAAATAAACTCAATGAAATAATATTTATAACAATAATATATTTATATATTTTCATAACCGTATCCAAATAATTAATTTTCTTTATCAATTCGACATTTGTTTCTATGCTGCCGCTGTATTCTTTTGTGGTTTTTATATAAGCAAAGAAATATACATATTTTATTAATAGAACTACAACTAATGCTATTCTAGCATGCAGATGATTTATAAATACGAATGCTATTGATAGCATAATAGTAACTGGTATCAATATAGTTAATTTAGATTTTAAAGTCATAGTTTTTGATTTAACAAAACTTTCTAAATGCTTTTTATAAAGATTAGTTGATATAAACCAATCATGAAATTTTTTAGATCCTTTAGCAAAAAAGAATCCTGATAAGAGCAAAAAAGGTGCTGTTGGGAGTATAGGAACTACCACACCAATAACACCTATGCCCATAAATAAAAAACCTAAAGATATAAATAATATTCTCATAATTTAGCCTTCATGTTGAACATTGTTCAGTATTTGAGTAAAATAAATGTTCAATATATCATTGCTTTACGCCTTTATATTGAACATTGTTCATTATAAACTATATTTAAATTTTGTCAATAAAAATAATATATAATTATAAAGTTTTTTTCTTTGTGTTGTTTCTATCTAAAGCTTCTTTTAATAATTCGCCGTTAGGATATATTTCTTTACACATGTTAATATATTTCTGATAATTTTCTTCATCCTTTGTTTTGAAATAATACTGAGATATCCAAACATAAGATAAATATTTCTGGTATTTTTCTTTAGCATTTGCAAGAGCATCGTTAAAATATTGAAAAGCTTTTTTATCGCTTCCGCCTGCTATTGCCGGAGCATGCATATATCCTACACCTGTACCAAGAAGTGCAAAGAAGTTTTTATCATCTGTTTCTAATATTTTTTTGTATATATCTTTGCTTTTTGATCCGAAAGAAATCTTTTCAGAAAGTCCTGAATAATAAACAATATAATTCATAAGTTCAGATACGCTTATCAAATAATCAGCATCATTAGATTTTTCATAATCTTTATTTTGATTTATAGCTTCTTTTAAGTAATTATATTTTTCTTTATCATTAGTCATAGTTTTTGCTTTGATAAGAGAATAAATATTTTTATAAGTTTGTGAATTATTATTTTCTATAGTTTTTATATTATAGCTTGATGAATAATAGGCATTGTAGAAATTATTAATATCCTTTGAATTATAAGAATATAAAAGGCTTGCTAATATAAGCATAATTATCATAGTTTTGATAGTATTCATAGAGGTATCCTTATTTGTTTTTAATTGAATCGTCATTCTAATATCAAAAAAAAATAAAAAGCAAGAAAATAATAACTTTATGATAAAAAGTTCATTTTAGATTGCAGTGTATACCTAAACAAATATATTTTTTCAATTTTATTGTTTGTGGTGGCCACACTGCTCTGCGTGCCTGTGGCAAGGTATAACTAAATTTTAGATGTTACCACACATCTAATACATATTGAATAATAGAAGGTTATAGCACTTGCGTTTTTTGCAACTTTTTTGTGCGTCAAAAAAGTTGATAATACATCTGAAAAAAATATCAAAATTGACAAAATATATTTGTTTAGGTATATATTTTTTATATTATAAAATTATTGGAATTTAGAAATTGCTTGTATTTTGAGGCGAGCATAGCAATAATAATAAACTTTTTAAATAAGCCTATTATTATTGCTATCTATTTTTTAATTATCTTCTTATGTATCTTGAATGTATTTCTCCTATAGATTCTATTCTTTGCATAGCTAATTTATCTGCAGCTTCATTTGTAGAAATATTTTCTCTATCGGATATTTCAAATATTTCTAATATTCTATTATATATTTTTTCTGTAGCACTTTTAGCAGCTTCGTAATTATAGGTAGGATTTTCCATAGCCACATTGATAACGCCTCCTGCATTTGCAACATAATCAGGAGCATAAACAATACCTTTCTCTTTCAATATTCTTCCATGATGAGATTCTTTAAGAACATTATTAGCCGAACCTGCTATAACTTTGCATTTTAATTTTGGTATAGTTTCATCATTTATTATAGCACCTAGTCCGCAAGGAGCGAATATATCCACATCTTGTTCATATATAGAATTAACATCAACTTCTTTAGCTTTATAGAGTTCAACAACCTTTTTTACTTTATCATTATCAATATCAGATACGAATAAATGTACATTATCTTTAGCTAAATAATCGCATAATACCAAACCTACATGTCCAAGTCCCTGAATGGATATTTTTTTGCCGCCTAAATTATCAGTTCCAAAAGCTTTTAAAGCACTTGCTTTTATAGCCATATAAACACCATAAGCAGTCATAGGAGAAGGGTCTCCGGATTTGCTTCTTAGTCCTGCAACGAAATTAGTTTCTTTAGCAACATATTCCATTTCTTCAGTACTTGTGTTTACATCTTCAGCAGTGATATATCTTCCGTTTAAAGATTCTATAAATCTTCCATAAGATCTCCAGAAAAGTTCATTTCCTTTAACTTTTTTAGGATCGGCCATTATTACAGTTTTTCCGCCGCCTAAATCAAGTCCGGCACATGCAGATTTTAAAGACATTCCTCTTGCAAGCCTCAAAACATCTTCTATAGCTTCATTTTCATTATTGTAATTCCAAAGTCTTGTACCTCCAAGAGAAGGCCCTAATTTTGTGGAGTGAATGCAGGTAATAGCTTTAAGTCCTGTTTTGCTGTCATTAAAAAATACCAATTCTTCATAATTGTATTTTTCCATATAATTAAAAATTTCCATACTATTATCCCCCTATATTGAAAAAAATACTATATAAATTCAAGTATATTAACTGTTATTTACTTGTCAAGTTTTTGTAATGATAATTATTTAATAAAGAAATTTTTTTGTATATATTTTTTTAATTAATTTTTATACAAAAAAGTTTTGTAAATCACATTTTTTATAATTTTATAATACATTTAATTGATATTATTGTAATTATATAAAACTATAAAATATATTATGTTGTATTTTATTATTACTTATTTATTTTAAAATAATGATAATTTGATATTTTTGACTAAATTAATTATTTACTGTTTATAAAAATATATTTAGATAGTTGTTGATATGAAAGCGAAAGATAAAAATTTAAAAAATAAATTAAAAAAAATAGAAGTATCGAGAGAGGAATTGGAAGCTAAAGAGATTCCATTGCTTTTTAGTGTAGTAAATTTTTCTTCGAATATACCTGTTTCTATGTATGCCGATACTATAGGAATAAAAACTTCTGAATCATCATACAGAGCTTCAATGCATTCGGAAGTAAACAGAAATATCAGTGAAGAATATCTTTTAAACTCTAAAAAATCATCAATAGATTTATCTACAATGCTTGATGTTGTAGGCTATTCATCATTTCCAATAGATGCTGCTTTAAGTAATAGAGTATTATTAGAGGAAGAAGTTCATAAAAAAGGAAATGCCGTTAAACTTCCGCCTTATAAAAATATTAATGCTCCTATAGGCTCTGTAATAAGATCAAGAAGAAGCAGAAGAGATTTCAAAGGAAAGCCATTAACAATGGTTGATTTATCCAATTTACTTTATTATGGAGATGGAATTTCAGGAGATTTCGATTTTAATTTAAATAAAAATGAATATGGTACAATAACTTTTTCAGATAAATATATATCAAAGTTAAGAACAGCTCCTTCAGGCGGAGGACTTTACCCTGTATATCTTTATATAGCGGCACTCAATATAAATAATCTTGATAAAGGTATATATAAATACATGCCTTTTACTCATTCTCTTGAAAAAATAAAATTATTCAATGATGAGGATTTAGAAAACTATTATAATAATAATGTTTTTGGCGGCGGTATAGATTTAAGAAAAACGGCATTATCTATTTATTATGTGTATAGTATATATGAAAACTCAAGGAAGTACGGAGATATGGGACTTCAATTTGCTTTGATAGAAACGGGTGAGATTGCTCAAAATATACAGCTTACTGCAGCGGCAAGCGGTATTTTGGCATGCGATATTGGGGGATTTAATAAAACTTTATCCGAGGATTTACTTAATATTGATGGTAATACCAATCATGTTGTGCATTTGACTTTACTTTCAAAATAAAATAATTAAATTTATGGTATGAGAAACATATATAGAAAATAATAGGTTAATAAAATGGCTAAAAAAAATATTAAACTTTATGATAATGTGAGTATTTTCTTTAATTCTGATGATGAAATTAGATTTAGAAAGGGAATATGGAATTTTGAAGAGGCTTCTTTAGAGCTTAGTGATTTAAATGACAGTATAAAAGAAGCTTTAATATTCATAGCTAAAGAACTTTTTGATGATAAATTGATTTCTTTTGATGATATAGTAAAGAAATTTTCTCTTAATGATAAAGACAGTAATTTTTTAAATGAGCTTATCTCTTCTCTTATAGGCAATAGATTTTTAGAGTATGATGACAAAAAAAATAATATGCTTAATACAGTTTATGAGTTTATAGGAGAATATTTTTATGATATACCAGATGAAAGCAAGGTTCAGAAAAATAAAATAATGTTCATTACAGATAATGACAGATTAAAAGAGTATGCTAGATTGACTTCTGAAGATTTGTATATGAATGTTATTATGATGAATGCTGATGATATAAAAAAACTAGAAAAAGCAAATCTCACAGATACAACAGATGCTATTGAAAATATTGAAAAACATAAAGAATTAATAAAATTATTTGATGATATATCATGTGTTGTTGTAAGTGCTGAGAAGCCAAGATTAAATTTACTTAGAAATATAAACAGGCTTTTACTTGATAAATCTATACCAATAGTTATATCAATATTAGACGGACCTTTTTTGAATATTACCACAATAAAAGGCAAAGAAACCGGATGTTATGAATGCTTTGAAAATAGGGTGATTTCTAGAAATGAAAGTTTATCAGTTTATAATAAATTTGTGAAGCAGACTATGAATTTCAAATCAAACGGTAAAAGAACATATATAACGCCTATTTTGCAGACATTTACTTCTCTTGCATTGTATGAGGCATTTTTATTTGCTACTATAGGTAAATGCAAACTTGCAGGACGTGTTATAAATGTTTATATACCTTTGTTGGAGATTCAAATTCAGGATTTACTAAGAGTACCTTTCTGTCCTGCATGCGGTAATGTAAGTAAGGCTAAATATAATGAAATGTACACTTCTTCAAAGGAGATAATAGAAAATTTTTCAAGCAAAGTTATATTAAAGTAATTATTGAGTGATTAAATAAAGAGATGAAAATATATGATTAAATATTACCCAAGCCATAAAAATATATTAAATAAATACAATTCTATTTGCGGACATCAAACAGGTATTATGGATTCTCTTATCATAATGCAGGCTAATTCTGTTATTGCTGAAAATATTAATACATGTACGGCAATGCTTCCTGATTATCATAAAATATTATTAGGCGATAATGCTGAAGTTAATTATCATCTTTCAGGCTATGGTATTTATAGAGATGAGGCTATTATTAGATTATTGGGTGAAGGCATTGAGAGATATGCATTATTTACAGCAAATTTATACTTTGAAGAAAAATTAAAATATGCTTCATATAATCAATTAAAAGAAAAGTATTCTGATAATATAATACCTTTTGAATATGTAAAAATATATAGCGATGAAGATTGTAATAAATTAAACAGCATAGGAATTTTAGAAAATATTACAGAAGATGATATATTGTCTTGGGTGCTTCTTCCTTCTTTGTTTGATAAAGAAAAAGAATATTATGTACCGGCACAGAATTTCTTTTTATCGCATATTATTAGAAGAGATAAAAAAGAAAAAATATTTATAGGCGGATTTTCAAAGGGAAGTGCAAGTCATAAAAGTATTCCTCTTGCTTTGAAATCTGCTATAACTGAAATTATAGAATGCGACAGCTGCATGATAAAATGGTATACTGACAGTAAAGTTAAAGAAATTATTATTGATGATGATATTCTTAATGAAGTTATGAATAGTATTTTGAAAGATATTGATTATAATGTGAGAGTTTTTGATTATACAGTTGACAAAAAATTGGGCTATGTATTTACTGTTATGCTTGAAAATAAAAATGAAAAATCTCCTTATATTGTTGTAGGTGCTTCTTCAGGGCTTAATCTAGAAAAGTGATATACAGAGCTTTTATGGAGGCTTTGGCTATACTTACATTAAATATTAACGGCCCCTTATCAATGCCTGCCGATTATTTGGAAACTGTATCTCCAAAAAATTATCTTAATCTTGACAGCAATGTTAATTATTGGGCTGATGCTGAGAATAAAGATAAAAATTTAAAATTCATTAACAGCAAAGTTCAGGAGAAAATAGAATTAAAGAAATATAAAAATCTTGAAGTAAATACTGAATCAGATTTGGAATATTTACTTAAAGGGCTTTATAATGTATCAAAATATGCAGTTTATTTGGATATTACGCCTTCAGAAATATCTGATAAAGATTTGCATGTGATGCGTGTATATGTTCCGGAGCTTGTTCAAATGTCAATGCCTGCTTTCCCTTATAGTAAGCATCCTAGAATCATTGATAATGGAGGAATTTCAAATTATGAATTTCCACACCCATTACCTTAGTGCTTTTCTTGTACTCTTGGCTATTTCTTTTCCTACTTCTTTGATTGGAATATTTTATAAATTAAATTTGGGCAGAATTAATACTATACTTCCAAATAGTTTAAGTTATCTTTTATTTGTGATAATAGTGTTTTTTACTGGGTATATTGGAAGCATTAATTATAATATTAGTATTTATTTTGTGATTTTAGCTTTTATTATGTCTTTTGTATGTATAGGCATAGAAATATTTGAGGCAATGCTCATTCATTTTTTTAAATATAGATTCTGGATAAAAAATATAGAAGTTCATGAAATAATAGAAAAAAAGAATATATTATTTGATATTATCGTTATATTTATAGGGGCTTTATGCGAAGAGATTATTTTCAGACAGGTATTTTTTAATATTACTTATAATGTATTTGGCATTAATATTTATATTGTGATTATACTTTCAGCATTTATATACTCTATTAATCATATATATTTCGGAGCTAATGCTGTATTTCAGAAATTCATTGTAGGAATTATATATTCTTTATTATTTGTATATTCTTCTTTTAGTATAATAGCACCTGTAATTACTCATTTCTTACAGAACTTTATTTTATATATATTATCATTTAGAAGAAATAAAAGAGAGGCATTAAATTGATATTTTTAAATCTTTTACCATATATAGCCGTATCTTTTATATTGGGTATTATAATCAAGTTTTCAGAACGTACTAATATCATTAATAATATTTGTTTTAAATTAATGAATCATAGCAGGCTTGAATATAATGAGATGTATGTTTATGTAAGCACTTATATATATTGGCTTTTAATGATTATTTTTGCTGTTATAATAAGTGTTATACAAAAACAAAATATTTTATTATATTTGTATATAGAAAGAAAATATATAATTTATATTTTTATAAATATTTTTGCTGTTATATCTGCTTTTGAACTGATTATGAGTATAATAAGTTTAATCAATAAAGATATAAGAGTAAATACAATATTTAATAATATATTATTAGTTCCTTCTGTGGATATGCTTTATTCTTCAAGAAGTAATCCTAAATGGACTTTAATAATGTTTGCAAGTATAATCAAATGCTTATTCTTTAACGGAGTGATATATTCAGCTGTAAAAATTCTGTTTAGTAATTACAGTATATTTTTTACTATTTTCATAGTAAGTATGTTATTTTCATTAGAGGAAATTTTGAGAGTAAATAGCATAAAACAGGCATTAATATTTACTATAGCTTGTTTTGTTGTTATAACTATTAATGCTCTCACATTTGAGTATAGCGGAAGTTTGATTCCTTCTGTATTTGCCAATATATCTTTTACGCTTTATTATTTTGGGCAATTTGAAAATATTAGCAAATATTCATAAAATTTAATTATTGGTATTAATTTTTTTATATATTTTATATATAGAAAATTTAATATAAAAACATCAAAAGGAGTTGTTATATGATTAAATATTCTTCTAAAGTACGAACAACATGTTCTCTAAAAAGCCAATCTGTTGTATTGACTCCTGGAGGATGTTGCTGTTCTTGTTGTTGTTCTTGCTGCGTTAACGTAACAACTACAACTAACAATTAATTTATTATAATAGTTTATAGTAAATTAGTATGCCTGCTGTGTTAATTTTATTAATGCAGCGGGTTTATACTTAAATAGCTATATTTTTGTTTTTACATTTGGGACTTTACCGCAACTGTAGTAAATTGTGTTGGTAGCCCCACTTTTTTCTTGCTACATATAAGTATGCCTACGGTTAGAAAAAAATTCTTTTGCACTTTTTGGTTCTTTTTGCGGCGGGAAAAAGAACAACAAAAAATTGATAAACTTAAAAATTTTTTGTATATATTATAATATATTGAGTTGGTTATAATGGAAATATTGATTAGTGCTAGAAATATAGAAAAGAAATTTAATAATAATGTTATTTTGAAAAATGTTAATTTTGATATAAATAAAGGTGAAATAATAGCACTTGTAGGCCCTAATGGTTCAGGCAAAACAACATTAATCAATATATTATTAGGAATATTAAAAGCTGATAAAGGCGAATTAAAAATAAATATAGATAATTATAAAAAGCATATAGGAGTTCAGCTTCAATCCACACCGTTTTTTGAGGGCTACAGTGTAAGGGATAATATATTAATGTTTTCAGCCCTTTATGACATGAATATGAGTAATGAAGAAATAGAAAGCATTACAAAAAAATACGGACTTAATCCAAAAACTCCAGCTATAAAACTTTCGGGAGGTGAACAGAAAAAACTTGCTATAATGATAGCTACTATGCAAAATCCAGACTTACTTATATTTGATGAGCCTACTGCTAGTTTGGATCCTAGAGAAAGGTATAATGTTAAAAACATGTTATTAGAGCTTGCTAAAAATAATAAAACTATACTTTTTACTTCTCATGATTTAGAGGAAGTTGAGGACCTTGCGAGTAAAATAGTATTTTTATATAAAGGGGAGATATTAGAAAGCGGCAGCAAAGAGGAACTTTTAAATAAATATAATTTTGACAGTTTGGAGAAACTTTACCTGCATATTACTAATTATTAATTTTAGTATATACTGAAACAAATATATTTTGTCAAAAATTATTTTATTATTTTTATTATTTGTGGGGACTAGCCCCCACACCCCCACTTCTTTTGTTGCCACAAAGAAGCAAAAAGGCTATATTTGAACTTAAATGTAATAAATTATTTTACATGTAAGACAATTTTAGTATGATTTAGCACTAATTTTATATTTGCACTTTTTGCAACTTTTTGCGGCGGGAAAAAGAACAACAAAAAATTATAAATATATATTAAAAAATTATTATGAAAACGATATTTAAACTCACAATGAAAAAAGCTATAAGAGATCCTTTTCTTATATTTTGGTCTATATTCTTTCCTTTGGTGATAGTTATATCATTGGGACTTTTTTTCAAAATGGAAAGCTATACCGTGCATATACTTACCGCTATGAGCTGTGTGAGTGTGCTTGCCTATTCCTTTATGACTACAAGTTTTAATGTGCTTAGTCAGAGAAGGAGAGGGGTTTATAACCTTCTTAAAGTAACGCCTCTTCCTTTATACAAATATATTATAAGTTTATCATGTGCTTGGGTGATAATATCTATTATAAGCTGTTTATTTGTATTTTTTGTATGTGCTTTATTTTTTAAATTGGAATTTTCTTTTGCTTCTATACTTTTATTTTTGCCTGTAATTATATTGGCTTCTTTACTTTATATATTTATAAGCTTCTTTGTTTCTAGCTTGGTTAAAAATAATGAAACTGCGAGCATATTATATAATATTATTTTGATGGCTTCTATGTTTTTGAGTGACGGATATTATTCTTTATACAATGCTCCAAATATAGTGAAAATTTTAAGCAAATTAAATATTTTTCAGTATTTTTTGAATGCATTTAGAGGTGCTTTTTATTTTGATTTTCATGCATATTTTATTGGAATAGCTGTACTTTTAGTATGTTTAATAATTGCTTTGATGCTTGCCGTTAATACTTTCAGATACGCTGATAAATAATAATAGGCTTGTTTTTATACCTACACAACTATATTTTGTCAAAAATAATTTTTTAAATTTAAAATATTTGCAGGGCTTTGCCCCGCACCCCAGTTCTTTTATTGGTATAAAAGAACCTTATATCCTCGACAAGCTCGGATACGCTTCGCGAACAACTGCATTTTTAACCTAAAACTAAGGTATTACACCATCTTTAATACATATTCTAATAATATAAGGTTGTAATATTTGCGTTTTTCGCTCTGCGTGCCGTAGGCAGCAACTTTTTTGTGCGGCAAAAAAGTTGATAACATTTATATAAAGTGTATCAGTTGACAAACTTAAAAATTTCAGTATATGCCACATATTATATTTATAATTAAAAAATTATAATAATTTTACATATCATTTTATCAGCTAATGTTTTGAAACAAGTATAAATTATTTTTTTTGGTTATTGACAAAATTGCATATTTATCTTACTTTAAAAAAATAAATTATAATTAGTTTAGGGTTAGTATTAATGTATATAGAAAGCGATATAATACGAGGTCATATAGATGCTGTTGTTCTGCATTTTTTGAAAGATAATGATTCTTATGGTTATGAACTTTCTAAATTAATTACTGATAAAACTAATGGAGAATACGAGATTAACGGTCAGACTTTATACAGTGCTATAAGAAGACTTGAAGGCAAAAAGCTAATAGAAAGTTATTGGGGTGATGAAAGTCAGGGCGGAAGAAGAAAATATTATAAAATTACTGAAGAAGGTAAAAAGTTTTTGCAGGAAGAAAGAGAAATATGGCTGTTTACTAAAAAGATAATAGATAAACTTCTTGATATTGAATAGATATTGTAGATATATAAAATATTATGAGAAAATATTATGATAGATGATTTTTGTAATGAATTAAAAAATAAATACCCTAATACTCAAAAAATTAGAGATCAAATTGAAGAGCTTAGAAATTATTTATATATGAAAAGCGAAGAATATGTAAATGATTCTAAAGAAGAAGCTTTTAAAAAGGCTCTTAAATCTTTCGGAGATGTAGATTCACTTCTTGAGGAATTATCAAAGGATACAAAAATAGTTAATAAATACAGATTATATTTATTTGTTGGTATTATTGATATTTTTATTGTGGCATTTTTAAGTTTATTATTATGCTTTATATCTTTAAAAAATAATAATATATCATTTTTTTCTTATATAAATAATTCATTGATTGCTAGTATATTTTTTATTATTTCTGGAATAATTAGTATTTTTTTACTCATAGTTATACAATTTATTAATATGCGTAATATATACGAAACAGTAGAATATACTTATAGTGATTATAAGATAAATTTAAAATATTCTATAATAGGTTTTGTTATTATATCTATAGCGGTATTTATATTTAATATGTTTTTTAGTCCGCATCATATTTGGTTTGTATTTGTTATTATATACTTTTTATCTTGGCCTTTTACTGTGTTTTTATTTTATCAATTTTTTAAAAATTCTGATAAAAATATTAATAGGAAATGATGATGAATATTAATGAGTTTTATAAAAATATTAAAAAGAAATATCCTAATACTAAAGAAGTTCTTGAGCAATTAGATGAAATAAAAGATATGTTAAATTCCAAAGTTCAGCATTATGTAAAAAATGGAATGAAATATGAAGAAGCATGCAGTAAATCTATAGATGAGCTTGGCAATATTGATGAAGTTTTTGAAGATATAAGCAAAGATGCAAAAATTGTTCATAATTTATATATAAAAATATTAACAGCTTTAATATCATCTTTTTCTACAGCTCTTTTAGCTTTTATTTTTGGTTTAATTGTAGATAATTTAAGTTTTTTTAATGAAACTACTAAAATAGGTTATAAACTTACTATGCCTTATTTTTATTTGGTATTA
>NZ_CALXYQ010000035.1 GCF_944393015.1 uncultured Brachyspira sp. | reverse complement strand
GAAAGTTCCTGTACATCTTCTGTAATATTATTCAAGTTGCTAATATTCATCAATATCTCACGTCTGCCTATATCTAATTCATCATTAGCTCCGGATATTGTTGATATTAAATCTGCTAAAGTATTAGAACCTTCTAATATTTTTCCCATTGATTCAGAACTCTTGAATGCTAAAGATACTGTATGGTCTATTGCCTGTGTTGTCTCCTCAATTATTTCATTAATAATTTTCGAGTTCTCACCTGTATCCTCTGCTAATTTTCTTATCTTATCTGCTACTACTGTGAAACCTCTGCCATGTTCACCGGCATGTGCTGCCTCTATTGCTGCATTCATTGCTAATAGGTTTGTTTGTTCTGCTATATTATGTATTACTTGTGTAATGTTAGTTATCTGTTTGGAATATTCTTTAATGCTTTGTATAGAACCTACTACTGATTCTCCTATATTACTTCCTTCCTGTGCTTCTGTATATAAAATCTTAGCATAGTCATTAGCCTTAGTAGCTCCATGGCTTACTGTTACTATGTTTGCCATCATCTGCTGTACCGAACTGCTAGTCTTAGTTACAGCCTCTGACTGCTGTTTCATCTTATTATTAATATCATTAATATTTTCTAATAATAATTGTACTGTTTCATTTACTGCTGTAAATCTAGTACGCTGCATAAAACTTACTCTAGCAGCATTTGCTGATGATTCGGCTATCTTATTAGAATTAACTAATTCTGTTTCAAACTCTTTATAAATTGTATTAAAATCGCTGATACTTAAACTGATAGAAGCTCTCATATTTTGAATATTACCTGTCAAAGTATAAGCATTATTTTTTACACTCACTATGATATTTTTTACTTTATCTAAGAACTTATTAAAAGAATGTACCAATTCGCCTGATTCATTATTACTAATAACTGGAAGTCTGATTGTTAAATCTCCTTCTCCTTCACTCAAAGACTCTGATACATTTTTGGCAAATACTAAAGTTTTTCTCAAAGAAAGTATCAAAGCTAAAATAACTACTAAAAATGCTAATAAACCTAAATATATTGATACAGAAGATTTTATTATAGTATTTCTAAACAATTGATTTTTATATGCACTATTATGCTGCCACATATTTATAATATATAAGTTATTAAATAGAGCATATTTTATAGCCACAATATTAGTATCTTGAAAAGAAATAACATTTACATCAACTATATTATTTCTATAATTATTATGAGTATTATTTTTTATTTCTATACCAATAGCAGTGCTGTCAAAATCTCTTTGAGTATCTCCTATCAAGGAAGGATTATTGGAAGCCTTTATACTATATGAATCATCTGTTAAAAATATATTCAAATTAGTCTTAAATGTATCATCTGATAATACATCTAAATATATAGAACTTCTTACCTCTAAACTAACAAAGCCTACATGTCTATTATTTAATAAAATAGGACTATATATATAAAAAGTATTAGCATTTGCAGTGATATCTATAAGTGAATTAGTTTCTGTAGCTAATCTAGTAATATAATTATTTGCTATATTAGGTCTTCCATTTGTTTCAATACTGGCTAAATCATTAATATCATATTTCCAATTTATTGATAATTTATTGATTTCATTAGTGTTAACAGCAATATTAACATTTTCCAAATCTCCAAAATATATACCTACAGATGAAATATTATTATCATTAGCATATCTTGTACTTAAATAACTTGATAATAAATCAGTATATGTATCTAAAGTATATATATTTCTATATATTATATTCAAGTATGCAGATATATTATTAGCTACTGTAACATATTTTCCTAGAGAATCTGCCATATTATTTGCAAAATCATTAGCATAACCTTTCTTTGTTATTATATCATATTGTCTGTCATAAATGATTTCAGATCTGTAATGCATACCATTAACAAAAGTAGCTATAAATATTACAGTTGCTATAGATATTGGAAGAAAATTATATGCTATAGGAAGATGATATTCTCTTCTTCCTGTTTTTTTATATAATGGCTTTACTAATATATTAAAACTTGTAGAAGCAATAGACATGGCTACACTAATTAAAAATATAACCATTATTAAACGTATATTGAGCATCTCAAATATAGATATTTTACCAAGATATATATGAAGACTGTATGAAAAAATAGCTACAAGTACTACTGCCACTCCTGCCTTTATAACATAGATTTTTCCTATAGCAATAAATTTTCCTCTCTCTAATTTTAAACAATCAAAGTATATACTTATACAAAAAACAGCAATTAATACAAAAATAAATATATATAAATAACTTATTAAAGAACTTGATAATTGATAAACTGTTTTCAATAAGATAGAAAAAATAGCTACTGAAACAACTCCTGCAAAAATAAATAAAGCAGGCAAATAAAATTTTAATCTTCTTTTCAGTGTATTCTCATCCATTTTAAATATCATACTTTGCAACCTACAATTTTATATACTATTAGAATATAGTCGGTAAATATTATTATTTATTTAGCAACATAAATTAATTTGATACAGTTTTTGCTTTAGAAACAGCTTCTTCTATAGAACCAACAAATCTAAATGCCTGATCCGGCAAATCATCATAATCGCCGTTACAAATACCTTTAAAACTTCTTATAGTATCTTCTAATTTTACATATCTGCCTTGAAGTCCTGTAAACTGCTCCCCTACAAAGAAAGGCTGACTTAAGAACTGCTCTATTTTCCTAGCTCTAGATACTATTAATTTATCATCTTCTGAAAGCTCATCGGCACCAAGTATAGCGATAATATCCTGTAAATCTTTATATCTTTGTAGTATATGCTGTACTTTTCTTGCAACATCATAATGTTCCTGACCCAATATATTTGGATCTAATATTCTGCTTGTTGAAGCTAAAGGATCTACTGCAGGATAAATACCTTTTTCACTAACTTCTCTTGATAATACAGTAGTAGCATCAAGGTGAGTAAATGCTGTAGCAGGTGCTGGGTCTGTAAGGTCATCTGCTGGTACATAAACGGCCTGTATTGATGTAATAGATCCATTTTTAGTGGATGTTATTCTTTCCTGTAAAGCTCCCATTTCTGTAGCTAATGTAGGCTGATAACCAACTGCTGAAGGCATACGTCCAAGTAATGCTGATACCTCACTTCCAGCCTGTGTGAATCTAAATATATTATCTATGAACAACAATACATCTAAACCTGCAGAGTCTCTAAAATATTCAGCCATAGTTAAAGCAGATAAAGCTACTCTTAATCTTGCTCCAGGAGGCTCATTCATCTGACCATAAACAAGACAAGTCTTATTGATAACGCCAGACTCTTTCATCTCTGACCATAAGTCATTACCTTCTCTAGTTCTCTCACCTACACCAGCAAACACAGAATAACCTCCATGCTCGCTTGCTATATTATGTATAAGCTCCATTATAAGAACTGTTTTACCTACTCCTGCTCCTCCGAAAAGTCCTGTTTTACCGCCTTTAATATAAGGAGCTAACAAGTCTATAACTTTAATACCGGTTTCAAATATTTCAAGTTTAGGCTCTAATGTCTCAAATTTAGGAGGTGCTGCATGTATTGATCTATATTCTTTAGCTACTATAGGCTCACCTTTATCTACAGTCTGACCTAATACATTAAATATTCTGCCTATAGTTTCCGTTCCAACTGGTACCATTATATGATTACCAGTATCAAATATATCATCTCCTCTTGATATACCATCTGTAGATTCTAAAGCTATAGCTCTTACTCTGCCTCCGCCTAAATGCTGCTGTACTTCACAAATAATATGTCTTTGAATGCCTTCTATTTCTTTATCTATATAAAGTGCATTCAATATAGCTGGAAGATGTCCCTCTTCAAACTCAGCATCTAAGGTAGAACCTACAACCTGAATAACTTTTCCTCTTTTTCCTTCTACCATAAAACATTCCTTAATTTTTTTTATATATTTTATTACCTATTGAAAACTTATTCAAGTACTTTAACCATTTCTTTGTGAATTTTTTTATTGCTTGCTATATACTGCTCTTTGGAGAAAATATCATATTCTTCCATATTTATACCAGTTACCATACCTCCAGCCTGCTTTAAGATAATACTTCCGGCACAAATATCCCAAGGAGAAAGCCCATACTCAAAAAATCCGTCAGCCGCACCTTCTGCTACCATACATATATCAAGTGCTGCTGAACCATCTCGTCTTAAAGCTAAAGTACTTTTTACCATATTAGCAAAATCAACCATTCTATCATGAAGAAAATCATCATCTACACTAGCATTATAATAAAATCCTGTTATTACAAGGGACTCTATAAGTTTATTACTGCTGCTTACTTTTATAACCTTATCATTTTTATAGGCTTTTGACTTTATATGTGCCTTATAAACCGTATCTGTTAAAGGAGCATATACAACCCCTAATATAGGTATACCCTTATAAGCAAGCCCTATAGATACACAGTAAAAAGGATAACCATGTATAAAATTGCTAGTACCATCTATAGGATCAACTATCCAAGTAAATTTTTTACTAGTATTATCTTTAGATTCTTCTCCATAAAATCCAAATTTAGGATAGCATTTTAATAAATATTCTTTTATCTTCTTTTCATTTTTTAAATCAACCTCTGTAAATAAATCAGTTTTTCCTTTTTTTGATACTTTTTTTGGACATCCGAAATATTTTAAAGAATATTTACCCGCCTTAATTGCTATACGTTCAGCATCTTTTAAGCATTTATTTAATTTAGATTTCGGTAAATCTTTTATTTCATCCAATATGGCATCATTTTCAGAAAAATTCGATTTTTTATTTTTGCTTAACAAACCATTTGTAAACATACTTATAATATCATTTAACATATTACCCTCCAATAATGAATATTAAAATTATTTTTTGACTTCTGGTTCTCTGAAAAGCAAAAGAGAAGGATTATCCTTTATTTTTTCACTAAATATCCTTAAATTATTAACTATTTCATTAAAATTAGTATGTACTTGAGGATCTTTCATTATAGCACCTATTGTACCTTGTCCTTTTTCTACATCATTTATAACATAAGATAAATCTCTAGCAATATTATTAATATACCCTAAAGTTGCACTTGCATTTGATATAGAATTATTTATGTTAGATTCATTACTAATTATAACACCTGATATCAAATTGATAGTTTGGGAAAGATTACTTACTACTGCTGATAATTCCTGGAAATTTAAATCTTTACCTATATCGCCTATAGAACCTAATGTCGTTTCTATACTGAATGGTTCAACCCCTTTCACTATTGTATTAGGAGCCATACTTGTCATACCTGTAGTATTTATGGCAGGAGGTGATACCATTATATACTTTTCTCCAAGTCCCAATCCTACAGTTTGTATAGAGAATTTAGTACCTACTGGAATTATAACATTTTTATCAGTAATAAATAAAGTTACTCTAATAGTACCATCAGGATTTATGGCTATTTTTTCAATAAAACCTATTTGAATTCCGCCTCCTCTATATGAAACCTTACCATTTTCTTGTAAGTCTCCTATGAATACATAGTCTACATATATCCTGTATCCATCACCCTTGAGTTTTATCTTACCCAATAATATTATAGCCCCTACAAATATAACAAATGTAGCAATAAAAAATATACCTAATTTAACTTTATTCTTCATGATTTTTCCTTATCCTAAAATTATATTTTATTTTTTATATATGAAATATATTAATCTTTTGGTCTAATACTCTCTATATCCTCGCCTTTTTTAGCTATACTGCTCATAAAGAAGAATTTCAAATGAGGATTTTCTGTTTCTGCTAAATGATCTGGGTCTCCTCCTTCAATAATCTGACCTTTATAAAGCATTACAACTCTATCGGACATTCTAAATACGCTAGTCATATCATGTGTAATAACTATACTAGTAACATTAAGAATAGACTGCATTTTTACTATTAAATCATCTATAACCCTAGACATAACCGGATCCAAACCAGTTGTAGGTTCATCATAAAGCAGTATTTCTGGGTCCATTGCTATAGCTCTAGCCAATCCGACACGTTTTTTCATACCTCCAGAAAGTTCTGAAGGCATTTTATGTTCTATATTAGGCATTCCTACCATTTCAAGAACTTCTGCAACTTTTGCCTTTATTCTTTCTTCAGGGATATCTTTCTTTATTCTTCTAAGGCCGAAACTTACATTCTCATATACATTTAATGAGTCAAATAAAGCTGCTCCTTGGAATACCATGGCAAACTTTTTTCTCACTTCTGTAAGTTCATTATCAGAAATTTTGTTAATATCCTGTCCGTCTACTAATATAGTACCGCTGTCAGGCTGAAGCAATCCCATCAAATGTTTTATGAGTACGCTTTTACCGCATCCTGAATTTCCTATAACTGATAGAGTTTCTCCTTTGTTAACTTTAAGATTAACCCCATTAAGTACCCTTTGAGCACCAAAACTCTTATACACATCTTTTAATTCTATAATATCGCTCATATTATAAAGTTACCCTCAATATTTTTATTATATCATCTGTTTTAATAAAATAATTGCCCAAACTAGCTGGAATTAACACTGTTTTCCCAGCATTAAGTTTAATAACGTTGTCAGCAATATTTGATTCTATATAACCTTTTCCATCTAAAACCATAATTATTTCAAAACTTTCTCCATTAGTCTTTGAAGAATAAGTTCCATTTATAATATATTCCTCTGTCTTAAAAAAATCATTGGAAAACACTGTATTAATTTCTAGTTTTTCATCTTTAAAACTATTCTTTTTATCAGATTTTAAATTGAAAGCATTAATATCTTTTATAACATTAAATGAATCTTCTATATGAAGTTCTCTAGATTTACCATTCTTATCCAATCTATTCCAATCATAAAGCCTATAAGTTACATCACTAGGAGTCTGTATCTCTGCTATAACGGCATTACCAAGTATAGCATGTATGCATCCGCTAGGTATATAGAAAGCATCTCCCTTCTTTATATCAAAATAATTGAACATATTTTCTATATTTTTACTATTATTCAAAGCATTTTTTAAATCTTCTTTTGAAATATTTTCTTTAAGACCAATGAGAAGTTTTGCATCGCCATAAGTTTCCATAACATACCACATTTCATTTTTACCATGTTTGTTATGTCTTTTATTAGCATATTCTTCATCTGGGTGAACTTGTATTGATAATTTATCTTTTGCATCTATAAGTTTTATAAGCAAAGGAAAATAATCATCTTTGCACTTTGTTCCTAAAAGTTCAGAACCATATTCTTTCACCAAATAAGACAAGGTTTTTCCTTTAAGCTCCCCATTAGATACTATATTATTATCATTAGGCAAATCGCAAATTTCCCAGCTTTCGCCTATAGTTTTATTTTTATCAAAAGGTTTCGAATATACTGAAACCAAAGAATTTCCGCCCCAAATGACTTCTTTTGCTATTTCATTAAATTCCAATAAATACATAGTATAATTATATAAGATAAAATAAATAATTCAATATACTATAATCCAAAATATTCTTTTATCTCGCTCTCCCCTATAATTTTTACTCCATTATTATAAAGCAAATCAGCACATACACCATTACCATTTATAACCATTTTACTAAAAGTTCCATCATATATTTTACCAAAACCGCAGGAAGGACTTCTCTCTTTTAATACCGCTAATTCTGTTTTATAAAGTTTTGCAAGTTTTAATACTTCATTAGCTCCATTAAAAAAATTTTTTGTTACATCTTCATTATCAATATTTATAACTCTGCCTTCAATAATTTCAGCAGGTTTTCTAGGAGTAGAAAGACCTCCGAGCTGTTCGGGGCATACTGGAATTAAGTTATAACCTATAGATATAACTTTTAGAAGTTCATTAGATTTATTATCATTGCCGTCATATCTGCATTTCAATCCTAATAAACAGGCACTGACCAACACATTCATAAATTCTCTCTCATAGTTTATCCTAATATTATATACTAAAAATAATTTTATTTGTATAGAAGATAAAAAATTATTTATTTATTTTAAAAATAAATTGCATTAATGCTTCATTAGCATATAAATCTTTTAATTTAACAAAAACTTCTATTGCTTTTTTATCATTATAATTAAGTAAACATTTTTTACTAGATATAGTAATATACAATTCTTTAATTTATCAAACAAATTCATTTTATTTTCAAATTCTTCATATTCTTCATAGATATCTAATATACTTTTCATATACAGTCATTATATATAAAAATTAATAATATTGAGTTTATATATTTTACATCTTTATAAATTATATCAATTATAAAAATGAACAAGTAGTGTAAGAATTTATAAATAAAGAATTAACTTGACAATAGTATTATATTAAATTATAATCTACTCAATAAATTATTTTAAATTAAAGAGGTTTTTATCTATGTCAAAAGAATCATATAAAGATAGAATGGAAAAAGCAGTTTCAAGTTTACAAAATGATTTAAAAGGTATAAGAACAGGAAGAGCTAATGCTTCTATATTGGACGGAGTAAAAGTAGAGGCTTATGGAAGTAGCATGCCATTAAAACAAGTAGGCAACGTTTCTACACCAGATTCAAGAACTATCATGATACAGCCATTCGATAAAGGTTTAGTTAGCGACATAGAAAAAGCTATATTAAAAGCTGATTTAGGTTTCAATCCTTTCAATGACGGCGGAAACATAAGAATAGTAGTACCAGAACTTACTAAAGAAAGAAGAGAAGAATTAAAAAAAGGTGTTAGACATAGAGGCGAAGAAGCAAAAATTGCCGTAAGAAATATAAGAAGAGATGAAAATGATAAAATAAAAAAAGAGTTAAAAGATAAAACTATCACTGAAGATGAATCAAAATCCCAAGAGAAAAAAATACAAAATGATACAGATTCATACATCAAAAAAATAGATGAAATGATCACTACAAAAGAAAAAGAATTAGATACTATATGATTACTGATGAGCCGAATATACCTGAACATGTAGCTATAATCATGGATGGCAATGGAAGATGGGCTAAATCTCATAATAAGAGCAGAAGTCTTGGGCATAGAGCTGGAAGCGAAAATGTGATTAACATAGTAGAAGCCTGCTGTGAACTTAATATAAAATATTTAACTTTATATGCATTTTCAACAGAAAATTGGAAAAGACCTGAAGAAGAGAAAAAAGCATTATTTAAACTTTTAAAAGAATTCTATAAAAAAGAAATTAAAAGGCTTATTTCAAACAATATTTTAGTTAAACATATAGGCGATATTTCTGCATTTCCAAAAGATACTATAGAAACAATAGAAGAAACAGAAAAAGAAACTCTTGAAAAATGCAAAAATCCAATACTTACTGTTATTTTAGCTTTGAATTATGGTTTTAGAGATGAATTGAAAAATGCTTTAAAAAATATATGCTATGATGCAATAAACAGCAAAATAGATATAGAAAGTATTGATGAAAATTTTATTCAAAATTATTTATATACCAAAGACATACCAGACCCTGATTTTTTAATAAGAACATCAGGCGAATATAGATTAAGTAATTTCTTAATGTATCAGGCTTCATATAGTGAATTATATTTTACAGATATATTATGGCCGGATTTTTCTAAAAAAAATTTCAAAAAAGCTATAGAAGAATACTCAAACAGAAATAGAAGATATGGAGGTCTATAAAAATTATGAAGAAAAGGCTTATATCTGTAGCTGTAACATTACCATTATTTCTCATAGTAATGTTTTATGATAAAGTTATATTTTTATTTCATATAGCAATATTGGCTATATCTATTCTAAGTGCCTCAGAGATATTTTATATGGCCAAGGTACATAGACAAAAGAATTTGAGAACAGTTGTAGCAACTATGATAGCTATGGTATTAGGATATATCATAACTATATGCGATATAAATGTATTTAAAGGCGATTTCTCCAATCTTTATAAAATAGTAGAAACTAAACATCCATCTATGGATCTATCATTGGTAATGGTTTTTGCTTTGATAGCCATACTATTTATTATTAATATGTTTAAAGTTCATGTATCAACATTTGAAGAAAAAGGAAGAGCCATATTAACTGCTGTTTTCTGCTTTATATATGTTGGTTTAGGAGTATGGCATATATCTCTTATGCGTTTTATGCCAAGCGGAAAATATTACATAGTATTTATAATGTTATGTGCTTGGTTTAGTGATACTGGAGGATATATTATAGGAAGAAAATTCGGTAAGCATAAATTATCAAATAGTGCTTCGCCTAATAAAAGCTATGAAGGTTTAGTAGGTATGTTTATATTCACAATACCTCTTTCAATACTATACTATTTCCTATATTCAAATGGATATCTTTCCTGCTTATTAGGAAAAAATATACCTAATTTCTCTTTTCCGCAATTAATGTTATTAACTGTAATATTTACATTAACAGGATTTTTAGGGGATATGGGAGAAAGTTTAATAAAAAGAATGTATGACACAAAAGATTCAAGTAAATTATTCCCAGGTCATGGAGGAGTATTCGATATCTTTGATAGTGTAATACTTACTGCCCCAATATCATATTATGTATTTTTATTAATTCAGTAAAATATTTTACATTGTTTTTTAATCATTTCAATTATCATCTATTTTTTCAAGATATAGTATTATTGATGAAGTATGACTATAAAAATTATAATAATTTTAATCAAATTAGTATATCTAATATATTATAAATCTCATAATTTAAAACTTTATGTATAAATAAAATAATAAACAAATAAATTACTGCATTAATATGGAAATTTATTTGTTTGAGTTTTATGTAAAAAATGTATACCATTTTATAAAAAATATATATAATAAGGGGTATCCTATGATAAAAAAGTTATTTATGTTATTCATCATTATTTCTATTACTATAATGTCATGTAATAACAATAAACAAACATCAACAACAGCTGCAAAATTGCCGGCTATAGATGAAAATACAGAAACAGAAATCACTGTATGGGCTTGGAATGTTGCTGCTAAAGCATTAATGGAAACAGCAAAAGCATTTAATGCCAAATATCCAAAAATAAAAGTAAATGTTCAGGAATTTGGGTTGGCTCAGAATGTATACGAAAGATATGGAGTAATACTATCTTCTGGAAATGGGGTGCCTGATGTTATACAAATAGAAAGCGATTATATACAAACTTATGCTGAAACTTATCCTCAATACTTTTTAGATATGAAAGATTATATAACTATTGATGGTGTTGTAGATCCTTCTAAAATAGCATCTAGTTATGACAGCACTGGAAAATTAGTTTCTATACCTTGGGATTCAGGTCCTGTTGTTATGTTCTACAGAGTTGATTTATTTAAAGAAGCAGGAATTGATCCTAATACTATAGTAACTTTCGATGATTATATTGCTGCTGGAAAAAAACTTCAGGCAAAATTTCCTAATGTATATATGACAGGTCTTCCTTTCACTCAGGATGAAAATTTGTACAGAGCATTATTAATAGCTAATAAATCATATTATTTAAATGATAAAGGTGAAATAACAGTTGCATCTCAAAAAGCGATAGAAACTCTTCAAATGATAAAAAGACTTATAGATGAAGGCGTTGCTAAAAATGTTGTTAACTGGGACGGTTCTATAGTAGCTAATAAAAACGGAGAAGTTGCTTCTTATATAATAGGCGGCTGGTGGGGCGGTACTATAAAAGATCAAATGCCTGAAATGAAAGGTAAATGGGGAATTATGCCTATACCTGCTCTTAATCAAGATGCTGCTAGAGCTTCTTCATCTGGCGGTGCTGGATTATCTATAACTGCTACTGATCCTATTAAACAAGCTGCTGCTTTAGAATTCGTAAAAGAAAGTTTAATGAATGTAGATAATCAGCTTATGATGTATGAAAAATTTAGCTTATTCCCATCATATTTACCTGCTTATGATGATCCTAGATTCTTAAAAGCTGATGACTATTTCGGAGATAATTTCAATAAAATATTAGCTGATGTAACAAAACAAATACCTAATGTTATATACAATTCTGATGATTTTGCTGAAGTTAGAAATACAGTTGTAAGTGCTTATGAAGATGTTTTGAATAATAATAAAGATATTGCTTCTACATTGAATGATGCTGCAAATCAAATAAGCAGTGCTACTGGAAGAGCAATAGCCAAATAAATAAACTTATTTTTTTGAAGGTGTCTTATGATATTATCATTAGGCACCTCATTTTTTATATTGATTTTTTTACATATAAATTACCATACAATGTATAAGATTTACTATTGTAGGTATCATCAATAATATAAAATCATAAGTAATCATATAAGAAGAATATCAAAGAAAATAAGTTTTTAATTAAGAGTATATTATTTTTATTAGGATATATTATGACAATAAAAAAAAATATTACACCTTGGATATTTCTAGCACCAGCTTTATTTTTCATAGCTGTATTTAGTATATATCCGCTATTTGAAACAATAGTATTAAGTTTTATGAAACAAAATAGAGGAGTTCTTACATTTGCCGGTATAGAAAATTATAAAAGACTCTTCACAGATCAGTACTTTTTTATATCTCTAAAAAACTCACTAATCTATTTAATAATACAAGTACCAATAATGACCATATTATCTATACTTCTAGCTATAATACTGCATAGAGGAATTACAAAATTAAAAAGCATGTATAGAACAGCATTCTTCGTACCTTTTATAGTAGAATCGGTAGCTTATAGTTTAATATTTGTATTATTGTTTCAGGAAAGAGGTGTTGTTAACTTTTTATTTTCTATATTCAATATAGGCCCTATAATGTGGCTTACACAAACTTGGCCTGCAAGAATAGTAATAATGCTCATCATAACATGGAGATGGACTGGATATAATATGGTAATAATATTGGCAGGACTTCAAACTATACCTGAAGATTATTATGAAGCTTCAAGAATAGACGGAGCTAATGCATTTCAGCAATTTTTCTATATAACTATACCAATGCTTAAGCCTGTTATATTATTTTCAACTATATTATCTACAATAGGAACTTTAAATTTATTTACAGAGGCATACCTATTAACAAACGGAGGACCTAATAATTCTACAATAACTTTAGGATTATATATATACAGACAGGCATTCCAATCTCTCAACTTAACTTATGCTGCCACAATATCTGTAGCAATACTTGTGATAGTAGGAGTCCTTTCAAGATTGCAAATGAAATTTGGGGGAAATAACAAATGAATAAAAATAAACAGCAAAAAATAACAAGAATAATATTATATATAGTTCTCACAATAGCTATGATAGCTTGTATATATCCTTTAATATTTATGTTTATAGCGGCAACTAGAGAATCAGGAGATATATTTTTATTTCCGCCTCCTATAACTTTTGGAAGCAAATTTCTTGAAAATTTGAAAAATCTTCAGGAAAGAATTCCAATATGGCATGCTTTATTCAATTCATTAAAAATAGCTATAATATATACTATTATTAATTTATTGGTATGTTCTATGGCAGCCTATGCTATATCTAAATTTAATTTTAAAGGTAAGAATATAGTGTTTGTTATTATAATGCTTACCATGATGCTTCCTGCACATGCTAAATTAGTGCCATTATACAGAATGATGACAACTTTAAATATACAAAATACTCATTTGGCAATAATACTTCCTGATATAGCAGGAGCTTTCGGAATATTCTTGATGAGGCAGAATTTCCATAGTGTACCTGATACATTAATAGAAGCTGCTAGAATAGACGGTGCTAATGAATGGACTATATTCTCAAAAATAGTTATGCCTTTAATGATTCCGGCTTTAACTGCTTTAGGAATATATATGTTTGTTGCTGAATGGACTAACTTTACTTGGCCTTTAATAATATTAAATAGTCCTGAAAAATTTACTTTACCTGTAGCATTATCACAATTAAAATCTGATACAAGAATAGATTACGGACAGATTATGGTTGGAGCTATATTCGCTGTAGTTCCTATAATGGCTGTATTTTTAACTTTACAAAAATACTTCATATCCGGATTAACAGGCGGTTCTGTAAAAGAATAAAAAATAATATATAAAAATAAAACATATAATAAAAAGGATTTAACATTTAATTGTTAAATCCTTTTTATTTATTAGTTTGACTAGTTATATTAATAAATATCAAGCACTATAAACTATATCTCCGTCAACTATAGTTTTTAATACTTTAATATCTTTTATTTCTTTAGGATCAACTTCAAATATATCTCTATCTAAAACTACAAAGTCAGCCAATTTATCTTCTTCAATACTTCCTTTAATATTATCTTCAGAAGACATATAAGCACTTCCCATAGTATACAAATAAACTGCTTCTTTAACTGTAAGTTTTTCCTGAGGCATCCAACCATTTTCAGGCCAGCCATTTAAATCCTCTCTATTAACAGCACAATGTATACCTTCCATTACACTAATACCATCAACAGGACCTGAAGAACCGAATCCAATATGAACACCCATATCTTTAGCTGTTTTATAAGCATAACAAGTAGAAGCCTTTTCTTTACCTACCCTATCTTCAACTATATGCATATCATAGTGAAGGAATACAGGCTGATAATATATACCTACATTTAATTCCTTCATTCTTTCAAATAATTTTTTATCTGTTATTTGGGCATATACTAATCCGTTTCTTCTATATTTGAAATCCTTTGTATTTTTGATTTTCTCTATAGAATTTAATGCCATATCTATAGCACCGTCTCCTGTAGCCTGTATAGCTAAAGAATAATCCAAACTATTAGCATAAGAAACTAATTCATCAAGAGCTTCCTGACTATATTGAGAAACTCCTTTGAAACCTTGAGCATCATTATAATCTTCTCTTAATAATGCTGTTCTTGAACCTATACCGCCATCTATAACAAGTTTTATACGAGCTACTTTAAATCTCTCATCATTAATATATTGATAATAGTAATAATCTCTGAAATCATCTATATCTTTCTTATTGATAAACTGTGCCTGTTCGCATACTCTTATTTTTAATTTTTTCTCTCTATTTAATTTTTGATAAGCATCTATAATTTTTCTATAATCGAAATCAGGCAAACTTCTTAAATCATCTGTCTGAACAGAAGTTATACCCATTTTGAAGAATTCTTCCTGAGTATCTAATATTATTGATTTAAGAGTATCTATTTCTAATGATTTAATTTTAGACAATATCAATATCATATCTTTAGAACTTATAAGTCCGTTTTCAAAATCTATACTATCAGATTTCATATTTTCTGTAATTCCGCATATTTCAAGAGCTTTACTGTTTGCAACTATCATCTCTCCGCAGCATCTTCTAAAGGCAACAGGATATTCATTTGATATATTATCCAAATCATTTTTTGTAAGCATTCTTTTTTCTTCAAAATAATCCTGATTCCAGCCCCAGCCTATAACCCAGCCTTCATATTTTTGGGCATTTTGTGCTAAATCTAATACTTCTTTTATGGACATACATTTACTTAAATCAAGCATTGTATTAAAACGGGCATATTCAACAAAATTAACACAGCTGTCATTAAATCCGGGAACAACCGTTTTTCCTTCTAAATCTATTATATCTTCAGCATTTGGAAATTTTTTTGCTACTTCTTCATTAGTTCCAGCAAAAGCTATTCTTCCATTTTCAACCGCTACAGATTCATAAATATTATCATTTTTGTCCATAGAATAAATTTTAGCATTCTTAAAAATCCTCATTTATATCCTCCATTAAATTTTATAACATAGCTTTTATATTATCTATTTCTTCATTAACTAAAAGCCATTCATTTTCTGTTTCTTCTATTAATTTTTTAACTTCCAAAAGCCTTTTACTTTTTTCATCATCATAATTTGCAGATGTTTCAAAAAACTTCAATATTTCAGCTTCTTCTTTTTTATAATCTTCTATTTGTTTTTCATGTTTTTTGAGCAAAGACTCACATCTTGAAAGTCTGTTTCTAATCTTTTTTCTCTCTTCATAATTATTGCTGTTTTTATCATCATTGCTGCTGTTTTCTTTAGCATTATTTTTATTTTGATACTCTAATTCTTTTTCTTCCTCTTCTAAAGCATCAAGCCTTACTCTATAAACATAAGCCTCATAATCACCTGAATAAAGAGAAAGTTTTTTATCTTTAACTTCTATAATAGTATCAGCAAGCAAACTAGCAAAAGTTCTATCATGCGAAGTAAAAAATATTGTTCCGCCATAATCTCTCAAAGA
Source organism: uncultured Brachyspira sp. (assembly GCF_944393015.1). Taxonomy (GTDB): domain Bacteria; phylum Spirochaetota; class Brachyspiria; order Brachyspirales; family Brachyspiraceae; genus Brachyspira. The sequence continues at coordinate 13,187 of NZ_CALXYQ010000035.1, read as the reverse complement.
ATTAGCAAGTGCCTCAACCGTTTCAAAATCCAAATGGTTTGTAGGCTCATCCAATATAAGAACATCAGCACATTGAGTAATAGCAGCAAGAAGTGAAAGCCTTGCCATCTCTCCGCCGCTTAATACTTTTACATCTTTATTAACATCATCTCCTGAAAATAAGAAACTTCCTAAAAGTGTTAAAAGTTCTTGGGTCAATAATCCCTGCTTAGCATTCTTCTTTAAATAAGACAATACTGTATCATTAGAAGTTATATTTTTATAAGTATCCTCTCCGAAATATGCTATCTTTATTCCATAAGAATAATTATAAGTACCTGATACAGGATTGAGTCTGCCTGCTATAGTTCTTAAAAATGTAGTTTTACCTTCACCATTTTGTCCAAGAACTGCTACCCTGCTTCCTCTTGCTATTTCTATTCTTCCGCTTTTAGCAACTACTTTATCGCCATATCCAACTGCTAAATCATCGGATATAAGAGCAAAACCTTTCTTTTCAGGAACTTCCGGAAGTTTTATTCTTACATTCTTTGATGGGTGATTAATTTCTATAGTTTTTAATTTTTCTATCTGCTTTATACGGGATTGCACCGCTTTTGCTTTAGTGGCTTTATATCTGAATCTCTCTACAAATCTTTCTAGATGTGCCTTTCTCTCCTCTATATTCTTATTATATTTTTTTATTGTATATTCTTTTTCTTCTTTATATTCAAAATAATCTTCTATGTTTCCTGGAAAATATGTTATTTTTGAATTCTCCATTTCAATAGTTTTTTCACATGTTGTTTTTAAGAATTCTCTATCATGCGAAACTATTAAAAAACCTCCATTATAATCGGTTAAAAAATTTTCTAAATCTATCAATGTATTTAAATCCAAAAAGTTTGAAGGTTCGTCTAATATTAAAAAATTAGGCTCATAAAGCATCATCTCTGAAAGTTTAACTCTCATTCTATATCCGCTGGATAAACTTCCTAGATTATTATTAACTTTTATATGATCTATTCCGAATCTGCTTGCTATTTTAGAACATTTCCAAGATTCTTTTCCTGTAACTCTAGTAAGATAATCTATTACCTTTTCATTATCATCAAAATCACCCTGCTGACGAAGATATCCTACTCTTACATCATCTGAAAATATTACTTCTCCATCATCAGCCTCTTCAAGTCCCATAAGAATCTTCAAAAGTGTTGTTTTACCTGCTCCGTTTCTTCCAATCATTCCTATTTTAGATTTTTCTTCTATAAGAAGATTGACATTATCAAGCAGTACTTTATGAACAAATCTTTTTGATATATTAACTATATTTATAATACTTTTAGCCATATTTCATTTTTAACTTAAATATTTTTATTTTTATTAAGCATTAATTCTATAATAATTTTAAAAAATATTCAAATATAAAAATGAAATAATTATATTAAATTGTACGATTATTCTTTTAAATTTTCGCTAAGTTTATATACCAAACTTTTGAAATATTTTCCCCTATCTTCATAGTTTTTAAACATATCAAAGCTAGTACATCCCGGTGATAATAAAACAGTATCTCCGCTTATTGCTATAGACGAAGCATAATTGAAAGCATCTGTCAAATCTCTTACTATAATTTTATTATCAAAATGAAGCATATCTGAAAGGACATTTGCTGCTTCTCCCATAAGTATAAGTTTTTTTACTCTAGCATTTACTATACTATTTAAAGGAGTGAAATCTATATTTTTATTTCTTCCTCCCATTATGAGAATTATATCTTTATCAAAAGATTTTAAAGCACTCATTACAGAATTCATTGATGTGGCTTTTGAATCATTTATGTATTTAACTCCATTAATTTCACCAACTAATTCAACTCTATGTTCTATACCTTTGAAATTATTTACAACTTTCTCTATATTGTCTGCCGGTATTCCATCTTTTAAACATATTAGAACTGCCGCCAATATATTGGCTATATTATGTTTACCTATTAATTTTCTGTTTGCTATAGAAAATAATTTTTCATTCTCATAATATATAAATTCATCTTCTTCATTATAGTATATTGTAGCAAATTTACTTTTTAAAGAGAATGTAAGGAGCTTACTCTTAGAATTACCATTAAGCTCATTATACCAAATATTAGTGTATATATTATCATAATTAAGTACGAGAAAATCATTTTTATTTTGATTGATAATTATATTCTTTTTTGTATTGAAGTAATCTTCTATATCTTTATATCTATCAAGATGATCTTCTGCGATATTCAATATAGCTGCTATATGAGCATGAAATTTTTCAACCGTTTCTAATTGAAAACTTGAAAGCTCTAATATGATATCTTCATCAGGCTCTATAGTTTCAATCTCCTTGGAAAAAGTATTTCCAACATTTCCAAGAAGTCTTGCCTTTTTATAAGACTTTATTATTTCATGAATCAATGTAACTGTAGTGGTTTTTCCGTCTGTTCCTGTTACTGCAATATAATTTCTATTAGGAATAAAATTGTATGCAAATTCAATTTCTCCTATAATTTTTATATTTCTTCTTTTAGCTTCTTCAACTATAGGTATAGTATGCGGAATACCCGGTGAAATTATTATCAAAGTTATATTATCCAAAATAGATATATCCTGATTACCGAAAAATAATTTGATATCTTTATCTTTTAATGCTTCTATACTATCTTTAAGTTGTTCTTCTGTTTTACTATCACTTAAAGCATATTTGATATTAACATTAAAAGTTCTGTTAATATCATATAGAGTATTAGCTATACTTACTCCGCTTCTTAAAGTAGCACCCAAAATTAATATATTCTGCTTTTTCAATACTTTTATATAAGTTTTATTTAAATCTAAAATCATTTTAACACCAATTAAAAAATTATTTTTTTATAAAAACTAATTATAACAGAATAATGATAAATTTAAATGATTTATTTTTTATAATTTTTTATTGAAAGATAAAAATTAATGTCTATATAATAAATTATTTATATCAATCTCTTTTATGATATCGTCTTCAATATAGTATATACCTAAACAAACATATCTTATCAAAAATTATTTTTTATTATTGTTATGCTAACCTACATCTAAAGGCTTAACTTAATAAATTAAGTTACACGCCTGTGTCCCTATGGGAAGGGCTTCGGCTCGCTTTTTATTAATAATATTATTAAGTTTTAAAGTGATAAACGAGCAGCTGATAACTGACGAAGGAAGTTGTCAGCTACATTTTGGCGAGTTTATCGCTAGCAATAATAATAAATTATTATTTTTTATAATATAAAATATTATCTAATATTAGTAAAAAATGTTTTCCTGTAAAATAAAGTATAATAAAAGTAATCAGCCACACGTATAGTTGGCGTTTGATAAGGTTAAACAGTACCGTGCGGGAAAGTCTGCAGCTCGCGGTTGACAAACTTAAAAATTTTCAGTATATTTCAAATATGTCTATAAAATAATTACATATTAATCTTGATAATATTTACTGTAATGTTCATAACTATTAATAACTTTCTCTACATAATATTCAGTTTCTTCAATATCTATGAATCTTCCTGTACGATACATATTATTAGTACCATACTCTTTTTTCCATCTTGCTCCGCGTCCTGAACCTGCATTGTAACTTGCAGCCACTATTATATAGTTGCTTGCATTTTCATTTTTAAATAACCAGCTTAAATGTCCGATACCTATATTAATGTTTTGTTTAGGATCGGTTAAATCTAAAGGATCGTATCTGTATCTAGGATTTCTATTTTGCTCTGCAGCTGTTGCAGGCATTAACTGCATAAGCCCCATAGCTCCAACCCAAGATTTAGCCTTCGGATCAAATGTACTTTCCTCACGCATTATAGCATATACAAATAACGGATCTATCTTATAATGCTTTGCCTCTGGAAGAACATACTCATCAAAATATCTAGGATAAACCATTTTTCTAAACTCATCCGGAAGCAAATCTGTATTATAAGTATAAGGATAATCAAAGTACTTTCCTATATTAACAGATATCTGCATAAGCCTTTTAGTATTTCCTGAATCTTTAAAAATCTTTTCAGCAAAATAAAATAATGGATAATTTACTTTTTCAGCTTTTTTAAATATTTTATCATATTCTGTGTATGCATTATCATAATCGCCATAACAGTATAACAATATTGATCTATCAACTTCATTAGTAGTTTGTAATGATAATTCATTAAATAAAGTATAATCAGTTTTATTTGAATATAGCTCTTTTACAAAATCATTTTGCATAAGAATATTTTTAGCCATATCTCTGGCTGATTTCATCAAATCATCTTCTTTTCCTGTAGCAATATAATTTAAGAACTGAATCTTATCAAGCATTTCCATAGATTTAGTATAGTTTGAATCAGTGTAATATTTTTTAGCTTCATCAAAATAATAAGTATTGCTGATTTCAACATTTTTAATCATATCATCATTAGCTAAAGTCAAAGCACCTTTTACAAAATAATGATTTTTACTTGTAAGAAGTGTTTTCATTAAATATTCATCTCTTTTTTCAGTATCTCCAAATTCTTCCGCACTCCACATACTCCAAGACAATGGAAAATCATGTCTGAATGTAGTATATCTTTTTTCCAATGCTGAAGTAGCAAAATAAGTTTCAGTTTTATTTTTTAATTTAAACGCCTTTCTTAAATATGATTTTAATGCTAATTCAGTCTGCCAGCTCTTTGGAAATTTATTCATAACATTAGTTAAATAAACTTTTGCCTGAACCAAATTATTTTTATTCAAACTTGTATTAACAAAATTATTATATATTCTAGGAACATAATCATCTCTTGGATACTCCCTCAAAAATGTATTATATAATTCCATTGCTTTTGAATTATTTGTTAATTTATCATAATTACCTGCGGAATAGTAAAGACTCATTTTTCTATATGTTTTATTATTAGCATTAGATAAATATTCATCATACAATTTAGCTGCTTCTCCCCTATTTCCTTCTGCTTCATTTATTCTAGCCATATAATAAGTTGAATTTCCCTTATTATAATTATTAGAGTATAAATATTCAAAATGTTTTAATGCAGATTTCCTAAATCCGGCATCATAAAGTACTGAAGCTGCTTTATATTTTAATTCATTATCGAATAAAGATATTTCATCTTCATAATTATCATTATAATAAATAATAGCTTCACTGTTTGATAATTTAGTTATAAGTTCATAAGCTATCATCTTAGCTTTATTAGTATCATCAGTATTTCTCAAAGCTCTTATACCTACAAATTCTTTAATCCATTTTTGTTTCCTACTATTAAAAAAATTGCTCACAGGATAATCATCTCTATAAAACTCTGCTAATGCTTTATACTGTTCAGCATAAGGATATAATGGAGAGTTTGTATATTCTTTCATTAATAATGAATATAAATCTATAGCTTCATCATACATATTAGTACTCAAAGCACTTTTAGCTCCATAATATATAATATAATCTTTGATGATTGCATCTTCATCTCTATTTATTATGTTAGTAAATTGATTATATGCTTCTAAATATTTTTCTCTATTATATAATTCTAATGCAGTACCATAATTGATTTTATTCTTTGAAGTGATTTTTTTCTTTAGGGAAATATCCTGTGCAGTAAGCATAGATGCAATTACAGCAACAATAATAGCAAAACAAATAATAAATAATATGAATCTTTTAAAAGCTTTATTTTTCATTTACACAAAACCCAAATATAATTTTTTATATATAAATTTTTATTTTATTATTTTTACAATTTTTTGCAAATCAATTCAATATATTAATCATAAAAAATAATAGTAATTTATCAATATTTTTGTATATTAAGTATAAACAAATTATGGAGAAATATATAAAATGGATTTAATAGAATTAAGAGATAAACAGAAAAAATTCTTTCAAACATCAAAAACTTTATCATATAATTTCAGAATAGAACAGTTAAAAAAATTAAAATCAATGCTCATAAAATATGAAAAAGATTTTATAGATGCACTATACAAAGACATGCAAAAATGCGAGTTTGAGGCTATAGCTTCAGAATTTTATATGGTTATAGAAGAAATTAATCTATTCATAAAAAATTTAAGAAGATGGATGCATCATAAAAAAGTAAAAAAGAACATGATAACAATAGATGCTAAGACAATGGTTATAAATAAGCCATTTGGAGTATCATTGATAATATCGCCTTGGAATTATCCTGTACAATTAACTTTTCTTCCGCTTGTAGGAGCAATAGGTGCAGGAAATACAGCTATAATAGCACCTTCTCAATTAACTCCTTGCGTTTATGATGTAATTTACGATTCTATAAAAAATACATTTGATGAAGAGTATATTGCAGTTATAGATAAAACTGTGCCTCCGGAAAGTACAACAAAAATAGAGTATGATAAAATTTTCTTCACAGGCTCTCCAAGAGTTGGAAAAATCATTATGGCAAATGCATCGGAGTTTCTTACTTCTGTAACTTTAGAGCTTGGAGGAAAATCACCTGTAATAATAGATGATATTAAAGGAAATAATTTTAATAAAGCTGTAAAAAGAATAATATGGGGTAAATTTTTAAACTCTGGTCAAACTTGCATATCTCCGGATTACATATTATTAAGAGAAGATTTAAAAGAAAAATTTTTAACAGCATTCACTAAAGAAATAGAATTATTCAATAAAGAAAGAAAACTGCATGGAATCATAAATGAAAATCATTATAAAAGAATAAAATCATATTTGAATGACGGAAAAATAATTTACGGCGGTGAATACGATGATAATAATTTATCTATTTCCATTACAATAGTAGAACCTAGAGATTTAGAAACTAATATAATTAAAGATGAAATATTCGGAAGCGTATTCCCAATACTTTATTATAAAACAAAAGAAGAAGCAAGAGATATAATAAATAAAGTTTGTTCAAGGCCTTTAGCTATGTATGTATTTTCGGAGGATATTGCTTTTAATTATTACTTTATAGAAAGAATGAGTTACGGATGCTGTGCTGTTAATGATACTATAAGTCAGATACTTAATCCTCATGCACCTTTCGGAGGAATTGGAAACAGCGGTATAGGACAATATCATGGTTACGATAGCTTTAAATGCTTTTCAAAAGAAACAACTATTTTAAATAAAGGTTATGGTTTTGAAATAGATACTAGATATCCGCCTTATAAAAAAAATATAAAATCATTAAAATTTTTATACAATCTTACAAAGAAATAAATATTATATTAATATATACTAAAAATTTTTAAGTTTATCAATTTTAGTTTTTTCAATTTTATTATTTGTGGGACTAGCCCCCACACCCCACTTCTTTTGGTGACCCAAAGAAGCAAAAGAACTGCATTTTTACACAAAACAACAGTATTATATTACATTTAATACATATCCTTAAAATATTAAGGTTAGTATATGCGTTTTTGCAAAACGTGCCTGTGGCAGCAACTTTGGCGAACCCAGCAGAGTGTTAGCTACAAAAAAGTTGATAATATATTTAGAAAATATATAAATTAACAAAATATAGTTGTTTAGGTATAATAAAAAAGGCCTATATTGAATATCAATATAAGCCTTTTATTTTTAACTTAATTATTTATAAATCAGTTCCCCCAAACATCAGGTTCAAACTCTTTATTAACCCTATTATAATCTACAATATCAACCCCATTATAATAGAATTTCAATATCTCTTTATAATCTTTTTTAACCTGTGCCATACCATAAGCACCCCACTGACACATACCTACACCATGTCCGCTTCCTTTTCCAGTGATTATGATACCATTATCAACTTTTTTAATAGTAAAGTTAAGTGAAGGTACTAATCTAGGAGAAAGAGTAGTTCTGAAATCTCTAGAACGAATATCGCTGTCATCTATTTTTATATTAGTAGCTTTACCAGATTTAGGATCTGTGCTTATACCTATAGAAGATTTTTCACTAGCATGAACAGAATAATTAGCTAAATCATCATTAAGTTCATTATAGCTTAAAGCATTAGTCCAAGGCTTAATCTGAGCATTACAATAAGGGCAAGAAACTCCTTCTAAATAAGGAACAGCAACACCGAATACATTTTCTGCACTGTCAGTATGTCCGCCGCATAAAGCACTGAAATATGTAGCTATAACTTTTCCTTTATAAACAGCTATTTCATATCTAGTTCTGTCAACTGCCTGCTCAACAGACCAATTCATTTTTTCTTTGCCATTATAAACTTGATATTTTGTAGTATTATCAACATCAAAAGGAAGTTTATTAGCATTTTTTAGTATATGATACATAGCATAAGTTCTAGCTGCTACTGCCTGAGCTTTTAAAGCTTCCATAGGCCAATCAGGAGACATTTCATGAGGAAGTACTCCTTTAACATAATCTTCAATATTAAGTTCATTAACAACTATCATTGTATTGTTGTATGGAATGAACATTAAAGAACCATAGTATTCAACGCCATTTAAAGTAAATCCGTCCTGAGTTTCAAATACTATACCCTCTTTATAAACTCCAACATCATTAACTTTTAATCCTAATCTGTTTTCAACTACCATTACAGTTTCATTAGTAAGAGCAGATATAATTTCACTTTCATATTTATAATTGTATGCCTTATAAGGTCCTTTGATATTAATAGTATATGGCGCTTTTACATCTGTTAATTGTACTCTTATAATATTTTGATTTGCAAATGCATATATACTATTCATAGCTAATAAAACTAGCAATAAAAAGAAATACTTTTTGACTCCCATAATTTTACGCCTCCTTGCGATATATAAATTTGTTCGTCAAAATTATCGGTTATTTCAAAACTTACTTTATTTATTTTAATTCTATTTCTTTTGATTCTTTAGTTTTCCAATCAATTTGAAATTTCTTCCAATTATTTATATTGAATATATTATCTTTAACATAATAATAATTAAAATTATATGAATTGCTTAATTGTCTTTCAACCTGCCAAGATATAATATCTACTATATTCACTCCATTATTTTTATAATCATTAGTTATTATTCTATTATTAAATGGATTCACTGCATTTTCAATATGTTTAGTAGCTAAATAATGTAAGTCTGCTATAGTAGAAAAATTAGTGTCTATTTTTACCTCGCCTCTAGAATTAAAATCTTTATATATAAGAACGGCATTGACTCCAGTGGCAAATTCAAGATCATCGTTCTTAAATAATGATGATTTTATAGGTGTGGCATGATCAGATACTAAAATTATTTTTGTATTATCATATACATTATTTTCTTTTAAATACGAAATGTAATTACTTATACAATTTAATGCTGAAACTGTTACATAAAAGTATCTTGCACAATTATGATCTTTATATATCTTATAATCTTCATCCGACACAACCCCTATACCTTAATGAGGTAAAAAATCATACGAAAAACCATTAGTCCATTTTTTTCTATTTTATATAAAAAGTAATAATACAAATAAAAAATATAATAACAACCAAAAAATATATTATATATCTATATTTTATAATAAGAAAATAAAAGTATAAATTGGAAGTATATATAAGACTAAAAAATATTAACGAAACTATATAATGACATACTCTTTTTTAACTTTAATTTTTTACCATAAACAAACCTAGCAATCAAGAATTAATTAATCAAGATTTCTTAAAACTATTTTAGATACAAAATGAGCTACCATTATAGCTGTGATACCTCCAATTAATTTAGCTACTATCATAGGAAATATCATATTTCTGTATTCACCTCCTGCATAACCAGCAGTAAATCCTAAATGATCTCCAAATGTAAATGCCGCACTAACTGCAAAGGCGCAATTTATAATCTTTCCTTGATTATTCATATCTTTCATTATATTAAACATAGGTATATTATTAGCCAAAGTTGCAACTAAACCAGCAGCTCCAACATCATTCATACCTAACTTTTTTCCTACAGCTTCCAAAGGTTTTGAAGCTACTTTAGTAAGTACAAATACAAGAGGAAAAGCACCAGCTAAAACAAAAGCTATACTTGCAACAGTGGTAACAGCATCAGATATGGGAGACATTGTAACAGTTTGATTATCAATAGTAAATTTTATAATTTGAATCCCTGTTAATGATTCTATTACAGCAAAAACTAATCCTATAGTAATTAATATCACTAGAAATTTAGAGAATAAATCAAATACTTTTATTAAAATATCTCTTATAAATATTAATCCTAAAGTAAGAAGTATTGATACTATAATGATAGGAATAAGATTTTTGATTAAAAATACGATTCCATATCCTGCTGCAAGTCCTCCACAAAAAGCTCCTATAGGTATAGTAATCATACCTGAAGCTATACCTAAAGCTAAATATTTTTGATCCTCTTTATTAATAATACCAATAGCAACAGGTATACTAAAAACTATAGTAGGTCCCATCATAGCACCAACTATAAAAGCTGAAAATTTTCCAGCATTTATATCCTGAGCAAACTCTAATGCTAATGGCGCACCTCCCATATCATTAGCAAGTATTGTTGTAGCAAACATAGCCGGATCTGCCCCAAGAGCCATATATATTGGAACTATAATAGGTTTTAATAATGCGGCTATTACAGGAGCTAGACATATAATACCTATCATAGATAATGCTAAAGCCCCCATAGCATTAAAACCAGCTTCAAATTGTTCTCCAAGACCAAATTTATTACCTATAATTTTATCTATAGCTCCTAGAACCATAAATATAATCATTATATACAATATTATTTCATTTATACTCATAATTATAACCTATAAGTATATCTTAATTTAAATTAAAATAGGACAAATTTTTATGAAGACCGGATATATGATATCTCATATATTCATAAGACTTATTCATAATTCCCCATAATGACCATATATAATTATGTATTATCTGAGCTTTTCTAACTCTGGAATCTTCTAAACCATTATATGATTTTAATAATTTTAATCGTCTTTCTTCATCAATATCTGATTCGCATACAAAGCTAGCTATATCCAAATAATTAGAAGTAAAACCAGAATATTCAAAATCTATTATTTTTACATCTTCTCCATTATATAATATATTTCCAAATAATAAATCTAAATGACATAGCACCTTTTCATCTTTATCCAATTCTTTAGCTGAATTATGTATAAACTCTCTTTCTTTTTCAGTTACCAAACTAATAGGCACTAATTCCTCATATTTTTTTATTTTATTATAAATCAATAAAGGAACGAATCCAGGATTATCTTTTAATTTTATTTTATGTAACTGCTCCAATCTTTTCATAAAAAGAGATAAAAACTTTTCATCTATATTGTCAAACTCTAAATCTTTATATCCATCTAAATAATTAGTTATTTTTATATCATAATCAAAGAACATACTTTTTGGAGCAATCTCTTCAGAAACTAATGACATAATATGCTTTTCTGCTGGTCTGTCAATAAACTTTTCCGTACCTAATCCAGGAATTCTTATTACTTTTTTATCACCGTTAAAAGTTATTTTGTAATTGTAATTAGTTAATCCTTTTAATCTAATTGCTTCTCCATTATCTGAACATTGTTTAGCAATATCTTCAAAAGTTAATGTATTAGTCATAATTGCATCTTTGAAAGAATCAACTTCTGTTACAATATCTTCTGCCTCACTAATATAAAAATCGATTCTATTCAACGCTCTGAAAACAGCATATTCCCAATATTCATCATCTGTACAATTATCAAGTTCTTCTTTTATAATATCAACATATTCACCAGCAAAATAGGCAATTCCTGTCTCACCATATCTTCCGCTAGTAGCCTCTTTATTAATTTTTATGAGCTTCTTTTCTTCATCAACAACATATTCCCATACCATAACATTATTAATTTCTTGTGATAAAAATTGACATTCATTAGGCTTTATATATTCAAAAAAAGATTTTTTAATATATAAATCCCCATTCATTATTATAGTACCATTAGTAATTTCATCTTTTACTAATTTCAAAGAAGCACTGCTGTTTTTAGAAGCAAAATCATAAGATACAACTTTTTTGAATCCTAATTTTTTTTGCAAAGGATCAAACAAGTCATGTTTATATCCTGTAACAACAGTAATATCATCAACTCCGCCTTCTTTAAGAATATCAATAGCATTTTCTAATATAGTTTTTCCATGTATCTCTAATAATGGTTTAGGTTTAACTAAAGTCATAGGTAAAAGTCTTGTACCTCTACCAGCAGCAAGTATTATAGCTTTCATAAATAAAACTCCTAATTTTTTATATTTTATTTACTGCAAAAACATTGAATCTATATTGATTATTTGTATAACCTGATATGTTCTGATCTTCTATTATTATTTTTCTAAATCCTAATGAAACTAATAAATTAAAAAGTTCTTCTTTAGTAAAAAATAGTTGATTTAATCCTTCATACTTTTTTTTATATTCTTCTTCACCTATTTCAGCAAAACGTACTTTATAATAAGTATCCATTTTAGATTGATCATTAATATCTAAAAAAGCTAGACTTCCACCTTTAGACAATATATTGTAATATTTTTTAATTACAGAATAAGTATATTCTTTATCATTAAAATAATGAAAAGCACTATTACAAAATATAAAATCAAAATATGTATTAAAAAGAATATCAATATTAATAGCTTCATCACAGCATAAGTTACAATCGTCAATAACTGTTTTGGCTATGTTAATTAAATTATTAGAATAATCGAACCCATATAATTTAGTATTATCACTAACTATACTTTTTAAAACTTTTAAAAATGCTCCGCTTCCACAAGCTATTTCTAATATTGATTTTTTATTTCTTATATCAATAACATCATCAATATAATTTACATATTCTATCCAAGCATTTTCATTTAAAACTTCTTTTCCAGAACTATCAAAACCATCTATAGATATTAAATCACTTAAAGTTAAATTGTTAGAAATATTTAAACCTTTTTTATCCCATATATTTTTCCACATAAACAACCTCTAAATGAAATAAAATAATATAAAGGATATACTTATACAAAGGATATAAGAAAATTGAAGATTTATCTTTGAATAGAAAAAGACAATATTGATATGATAAATTATTGCTTGCTTGCTTGCTTGCTTGCTTGCTTGCTTGCTTGCTTGCTTGCTTGCTTGCTTGCTTGCTTGCTTGCTTGC
>NZ_CALXYQ010000034.1 GCF_944393015.1 uncultured Brachyspira sp. | reverse complement strand
TCTATAAAAAAATTATTTGCTTTTAGGCTATTTTAAGTAAACTTAAAATAGGCTCATAATTTTTTTATTTCTTCTATCCTTTATAAAAAATTTGTTCGTTAATAGGCCCTGCCATTCTATCGAATGTCAGGCACTCGCAAATTTTTTATTTCTTATTTTATCTATAAAAAAATTATTTGCTTTTAGGCTATTTTAAGTAAACTTAAAATAGGCTCATAATTTTTTTATTTCTTCTATGCTCAAACCTGTATTCTCACTAATTATTTTTATATCTATTCCTGATTTTTTTAAATTTCTAGCTATAGATATTTGCTGTTCTTTTTTACCTTCTTCAATACCCTTTATACGCTCTTCATTAAGCATTAAAATATTAAAATAATCCCTTTCATAATCGCTATATCCATTATATAAATCATTACTATTAACAAATTTATAATATTCATCATATACTTCTTTCATTATGGGATTTTTTTTCACTAGAACTTTCATTATATCCTCCAATTTATCTCTTGAACTTAAAAAATTAAACCAATCTGATAACTCTTCATATAAACTATTATCATTTTTAAATTTTTTCAATTCTAAAAAATGAATTTCTAAATGATTGGTTAATATATGATTAGTTTCTAATTCTTTTATAAAATAACAACTATGAGCCTTATCTATATCTTTTATCAAATTAAAATCTAAAATATTAATACTTATAACAGGTGTCAAATCAGAATATATATTTTTAGATTTTAAATTTGTAGAATAATTTTTAGCCCAATAATATAGACTTCTATATATAAAAGATTGATTACCTATTCTCTGTATTTCTATTAAAATAGTTTCGCCAGATTTTGTTTTTCCCTTTACATCTGCTATAGATTCTTTATCATTTATATTTTCTTTTAAATTAAAAGAATTTAATACTTCAATACTTTCAAAAGGTTCTTGATTAGCATCTATTCTCACAGAATTTATTAGATTTTTTAAAATATGTTCATGTCCTTTTGCAGCAAACATATACCGCATGAAATAATCATTCAAAACATTAAAATCTTTATTACTTCTCATAATTCAATTATATAAGATATCATATCTTCATTAACTTTATGCACTTCTTTTAGAGCCTGCCATATAAAGGCCAAGTTCATTAATAGTTAAATCTTTATTATTAACATTAGCTACTATTTCACCTTCATATATAACAAGTATTCTGTCGCTTAAATTCATAACCTCATCAAGCTCTAAAGAAACAAGTAAAACAGCTTTACCATTATCACGCTGTCTTATTAATTCTTTATGTATATATTCTATAGCCCCAACATCTAAACCTCTTGTAGGCTGAACCGCTATAAGTAAATCCGGATTTCTGTCTATTTCTCTTGCTATGATAGCCTTTTGCTGATTACCTCCTGACATACTTCTAGCTATAGTTTTAGCACCCTCCGCACTTCTTATATCAAATCTTTTTATAAGTTCATTAGCGTAATTTTCTATTTCTTTAAATTTTAAGAAGCCTTTATTTTGAAATCTTTCTGTGAAATAAGTTTGAAGTATTGTATTTTCTCCAAGAGTATAATCAAGTACAAGTCCATGTTTATGTCTGTCTTCCGGAATATGTCCTATTCCGCTTAGAGTTTTATTTCTTATAGATAGGTTAGTAATGTCTTTGCCATTTAAATGAATGCTTCCGCTTGACATCTCAATTAAACCTGTAAGTGCATATATAAGCTCGCTTTGTCCGTTTCCATCAATACCAGCAATACATACTATCTCTCCGGCACGAACATCGAAAGAAACATTTTTAACAATATTTTTTTCACTATTAGGAGATTTTACATTGAGGTTTTTCACTGATAGTATTATATCTTTAGGTTTAGCCTCTGTCTTTTCTACTACTAAAGATACCTTTCTTCCAACCATCATTTCAGACATCTCTTCTTTTGTAGTGCTTTTTACATCAATAGTACCTATATATTTACCTTTACGAAGTACAGAACATCGGTCAGCAACTTCTTTAATTTCATTTAATTTATGAGTGATGAAAAGAATAGATTTTCCTTCTTTAGTTAAGGATTTCATAATTTTCATAAGCTCTTCTATTTCACTAGGAGTAAGTACAGCAGTAGGCTCATCGAAAATAAGTATATTATTATCTTTATAAAGCATTTTTAAAATTTCTACTCTCTGCTGCATACCTACAGTTAAATCGCTTATCAAAGAATCAGGATAAATTTCAAGACCGTAAGTTTTGCTTAATTCCATTACTTTCTTTCTGGCATCATCAACTTGAAGTATTCCGTTTTTAACTGTTTCTACACCAAGCATGATATTTTCTAAAGCAGTGAAATTATGAACCAATTTGAAATGCTGATGCACCATACCAATGCCCAAAGCATTAGCAGTATTAGGATTATCAATATTTACTTCTTTGCCATTAACTTTAATGATACCCTCTTCCTGTTTATAAAGCCCGAAAAGAACACTCATTAAAGTTGATTTTCCTGCTCCATTTTCACCAAGCAAAGCATGTATTTCCCCTCGTTTTAATTGTATAGTGATATTATCATTTGCCACTATCCCCTTAAAACGTTTGGTTATATTAAGCATTTCAACTACATATTCTGAATTTTCCATTATATTTCCTATCATCATTTTTATATAATAATTTAAAAACATTTATATATAAAATATAGTTAAATGATTTTAAATTGTCAAATATTTATAAAAAAAATAGAGATACCAGATTTATATCCAGTATCTCTTTTAAATATATTTTGATAATTAATACTTTTATTGTATCAAATTAACTTTAACTATATCTAAAGGTAATTGATTAACATCTTTAGCATCTTTATCAGTAAGAACTTTTACGTTTCCATTATTAAGTTTTTGATATATCATATCATAATCATTTTGAGTGAATTTTTGGAATTTAGAAGTAGCCATAGGAAGTCCTATACCATTAACTTTAGCATCAAGTATAACAGATTTTCCGCCAGGGAATTTATTGTTATAGAAATCATCTATAGCATTATAAACAGATTCTCCAAGCATTTTCATAGCAGAAGTAATAACAGTAGGAGATTCAGCACTTTGATCTATATCAACACCTATAACCAAACCGTTATTTTGTTCAGCAGCACTCATAACAGAGTTTCCGGCACCGCCTGCAGGAGCAAATATTACTTGTACTCCGCTTTGATACCAAGAAGTAGCTAAAGTCTGGTTTTCAGGAGTAGCATTGAAATTACCTATATAAGTATAGTTAATTTTTATGCTTCCTGTAGGCATATTCAATTCTTTAGCTGCATAATTAGCACCTTGTACAAATCCGTATCCGAATCTTATAACAGCAGGAACAGCCATACCAGCCATAACACCTAAATTAGTGTAGCCTTCTTTTACTATAGCATATCCTGCTAAAAATCCAGCTTGTTCCTCAGCATAAAGTACAGAATAAACATTAGTTTCTATTCTAAAGTCAGTATAAGTTCCGTCTTGAGGAGTTCCGTCCAAAAGTACAAAACTTACATTTGGATGAGTATCTTGAGCTCTATATACTGCAGGCTCGAATAAGAATCCAGGAGTTACTACCAATTTAGCACCTGCTGATACTGCTAAGTCTATAGCATCAACATAAGCATCAGTAGTTTTTTGAGCAGGCTGATAATATTTATGAGATATTCCTTTCTCTTGTGCATACTTTGTTAATCCTTCCCAAGAGCCCTGATTGAAAGATCTGTCATCTATAGTACCAACATCTGTTATTAATGCTAGTTCATATCCTCCAGATTTTTTTCCGCCGCCGCATGAAACTACTAGAATGAAGCTCATTACAGCAATGATTAAAACAAGAATTTTTTTCATAATTTGATGTCTCCTATTTTTAATATATTTATTTGCTAAAAATTATTAAAGCCATATTAATTAATGATTATTTTATATAATTAATCTCTACTATATCTACAGGCAACTCTTCTACTGTTTTAACACTTCTATCTTTTAATACTTGTATATTGCCGTCTGAAAGTTCTTTATATATTGCATTGTAATCATTTTCAGTAAAGTTTTTAAATTGAGAAGTTTTTATAGGCAGCCCTATACCATTAACATTAGCATCTAATACAGCGATTTCTCCTCCCTTAAAAGTACCATTATAAAAGGAATCAACGGCATTGTAAACAGAATTTCTTATTCTTTTTATTGCAGAAGTAATAATAGTAGGAGAGTCAAAACTTTGATCAACATCAACACCTATAACTAATCCATTATTTTGTTCAGCTGCACTTATAACAGATTTAACAGCCCCGCCTGCAGGAGCAAATATTACTTGTACACCGTCTTGATACCAAGAAGAGGCAAGCTCTTCATTTTGTAGAGTATCATAAAAATTACCTACATAAGTATAATTTATTTTTATGCTTCTTATAGGCATATTTAATTCTTTAGCTGCATAATTAGCTCCTTGTACAAATCCATATCCGAATCTTATAACAGGAGGAACAGGCATACCGCCTATAACGCCTAAATTAGTATAACCTTCTTTTACTATTGAATATCCTGCCAAAAATCCAGCCTGCTCTTCAGCATAAAGCACTGCATGAACATTGTCTTCTATTCTGAAATCAGTATAAGTTCCGTCTTGGGGAACACCGTCTATAATTATAAAATTTACGTCAGGGTGTTTATCCTGAGATTTGTATACTGCTGTTTCAAATAAAAAATTAGGAGTTATTATCAATTTTACACCTTCGTTAACTGCGGAGTCTATAGCATCAATATACGCTTCTGTACTCTTTTCAGCTGCCTGATAATATTTGTATGATTTTCCTGAATTTTCAGCATATCTAACCAATCCTTCCCAAGCTCCTTGATTGTATGACTTATCATCTATTTCACCTTCAGTTATTAATGCTATATCAAATTCTCCCTCTTTTTCTTCAGTTTTAGAGCATGAAATCATTAATATAAAAGCTGCAATAATTATTATAAAGCTCAAAATTTTTTTCATACGAACCTCCTAATTAATTTATATAATCAATTTTTACTAAATTTAAAGGTAATTTCTCAACACTTTCTGCATCGGTGTCTTTTAATACCTTAATCTTTTTTTTCACAAGGGAGTTATATATGATATTATAATCATATTCTTTAAAAACTTTAAATTTTAAAGTATTCATAGGAAGTCCTATTCCTTTAACTCTTGCATCCAATATAAAAGTTTTTCCTCCATTGAAGTTACCGTTATAATAAGCAGCAACAGCATTATAAACGGATTCTCTTATTAATTTCATAGAAGAAGTAATAACAGTAGGAGATTCAAAACTTTGATCCACATCAATGCCCACAACTAAACCTCTGTTATTTTCAGCAGCATTTATAACAGAATAAGCAGCGCCTCCTGCCGGAGCAAATATTACTTGTGTTCCGCTTTTATACCAAGATGCAGCTAAAGCTTGATTTTCCGGAGAATTATCATAGTTTCCAACATAAGTGTATTTTATATTTATACTTCCTTTAGGCATTTTTAATTCATCGGCTGCAAATTCTGCCCCTTGTACAAAACCGTATCCAAATCTTATAACAGGAGGAAGTGCCATATCGCCTAGAACTCCTAAATTGGTATATCCTTCTTTTACTATAGAATATCCTGCTAAAAATCCT
Organism: uncultured Brachyspira sp.; assembly: GCF_944393015.1. Taxonomy (GTDB): domain Bacteria; phylum Spirochaetota; class Brachyspiria; order Brachyspirales; family Brachyspiraceae; genus Brachyspira. The sequence goes on along the minus strand of NZ_CALXYQ010000034.1, from coordinate 23,889 downwards.
GCTTCCTCTTCGGCATAAAGAATAGCAATAGTATTTTTTGCTGTCTTATAATCTGTATAAGTTCCGTCTTGATGCTCTCCATCTATCAAAATAAAATGTGTATTAGTATATATATCCTGTGCTTTATAAATAGCCGTTTCAAATATATGTCCCGGTGTTATTATTAATTTTGCCCCCATACGAACAGCTATATCTATCGCATTTAATGTTGCTTGTACATTTTTATCAGGAACTCTATAATATTTATAGCTTATGCCGTAATGTTCAGCATAATCCTTTACGCCTTCCCAAGTACTTTGATTAAATGATTTATCATCTATATTTCTTACAATAACTGCTATCTCATAACCAGATGATTCCTCACCATCTATATCACTGCAGGAAACAGCATACAAAAAAACAATCATAATAAAAAAAGTAAGAAATTTATTCATATTTATAATTCACCCATTACTGCCAATATTTTTATGATATAATCATTTTATATAATCAATTTTTACTAAATTTAAAGGTAATTTATCAACACTTTCAGCATCAGTATCTTTTAATACTTTGATAGTTTTTGTTACAAGAGAATCATATATTATATTATAATCATCTTGTGTGAAAACTTTAAATTTAGAAGTAGCCATAGGAAGCCCTATACCTTTAACCTGAGCACCTAATACAGTAGTTTTTCCTCCGCTGAAATTACCATTATAATAAGAGGCAACAGCATTGTAAACAGATTCTCTTATCAATTTTATAGCAGAAGTAATAACAGTAGGAGATTCAAAACTTTGATCAACATCTACACCTATAACTAATCCATTATTATTTTCAGCAGCACTCATAACAGAATTTCCAGCAGCACCTGCAGCAGAAAATATTACCTGCACTCCGTTTCTATACCAAGAAGTAGCCAAAGTTTGATTTTCCGGAGTAGGGTCATAATTACCTACATAAGTATATTTTATATTTACAGAATTTTTAGGTAATTTTAATTCAACAGCAGCATAATCAGCCCCTTGTACAAATCCGTATCCGAATCTTACAACTGCAGGGTGTGCAACACCTCCCATAAATCCTAAATTAGTATATCCTTCTTTTACTATAGAGTATCCTGCTAAGAATCCTGCTTCTTCTTCTGAATAAAGAATGGCTACAGTATTAGATGATGTTTTATAATCAGTATAAGTTCCGTCCTGAGGTTCTCCGTCTATCAATATAAAATGTATATTTGTATATATATCCTGCGCCTTATAAATAGCAGGTTCAAACATATATCCAGGAGTTACTATAAGTTTAGCACCGCATCTAGCTGCAAGGTCTATAGTGTTCATATAAGAATCTATATCTTTGTCAGGAACTCTGTAATATTTGTATGTTATACCGTAATTTTCAGCATAATCTTTTACTCCTTCCCAAGAACCCTGATTAAAAGATTTATCATCTATAGGCCCTAAATCTATAAGTACAGCTATTTCAGAAGTATTTGTATCTTTATCTGCTTTTTGACCGCATGATAACACAAATAAAGAAATGATAAATAAAACACATAACACAATTTTTTTAATCATAATTACATCCTAAAATTATTTTTTTATTATTGTTTTTATATTGTTATTATTTTTTATCTTTTTCTATCAAAATTTTAATTGATTCTATTATCAAATCTATTGCTTCTTCCCCAGTATAATCTTTTGGGTCATTAATATTATTTTTCACTCTCTCCTGATTATGTAAAACAAGCATAGCCGCTCCGGTTCTTACATTCTTAGCAGCACCTACTGCAAATAATGTAGCAGATTCCATTTCAGAAGCCAAACAGCCAGCTTTGATATAACTATCCCATTTATATAATAATTCTTTGTCTACTGCCATACTTTCAGGTGCATGCTGAGCATAAAAAGCATCTTTGCATTGTACCACACCGACATGAGTTCTCGTTTTTACTTTATTAGCTCCTTCAATCATAGCCTCAAGCACATCTATATTAGGCACGCATGGAAACTCTTTAGGTATATAATTATCCATTGTACCGCCGCCTTTTATAGCACCATTAACTATAACAACATCGCCAGGCAATACATCAATATTCATACCTCCGCAAGTACCAACTCTTATAAATGTATCAGCTCCAACTTTGATAAGTTCTTCCAAAGCTATAGCAGTTGAAGGGCCTCCTATACCATGAGAAGTAGTTGAAACTTTAACTCCGTTTATATATCCTGTATAAGTTGCATATTCTCTATAATCAGCTATTAATTTGGCATCATCAAATCTTTTAGCAATTTTCACGCATCTTTTAGGATCTCCCGGCATAATAACATATCTTCCGACATCACCTTTCTTTAATTTCAAATGATGAACTAGATTTTCATTTTCTTGATAATAGGCTTTTGGAAACATATTTGATTACCTCTTTAATTACTTCTTTTCAGCTTTTTTGTCTTTCTCATTTAATAAAATAATAGCTTCTAATGCTGTTAATATCATATTTTCTATATTATCGCTGTATTCTAAATGAGTACCCATTCTTTCAACCATAGTATTTTCTACTATATGCATTATTCCGCCGGCTCTTACCTTTCTTAAAGAGGCACAGGCAAAAAGAGCGGCACATTCCATCTCTGAAGCTATGGCACCGCATAAGGTATAATATTTAAGATTATTTTCAAACTTTTCTCTGAAAAAAGAATTCTGAGGTTCTAATTCTCCATAGAAACAGTCTTTACTATGAACAACGCCTATATGATAATTAGCATTTATTTTTTTAGCGGCATCTCTTAATGCAAGCATAACATCAGTATTTGCAATAGCAGGATATTCAAGAGGTATATATTCTTTTGTAGTGCCTTCATCTTTTATTGCAGCCTGAGCTATTGCCAAATCATTAGGCTTTACTTTAAGACTAAGTCCGCCTGCAGTTCCAACTCTTATAAATGTATCGGCACCTACTTTAATAAGTTCTTCCATAGCTATTGAAGCTGAAGGTCCTCCTATACCTGTTGAAGTTACAGAAACATCTACTCCTTTATATTTACCTGTTACAGTAACATATTCTCTGTAATCGGCTTTTAATTCAGGATTATCCAAAAATTTTGCAATATATCCCACTCTTTTAGGATCCCCCGGAAGAAGCACATATCTTGCTACATCGCCTTTTTTTAATTTTATATGGTATTGAAGAAGATTATTTTTAAATGCCTCTTCATCATAGAATGCTTTAGGTTCATTATATTCCATAGATGATTATCTCCTGCTTTACTTACATTAATAACTATATAATCATAACTGTAATTACATAGAAGATTTTACTATTGCTATACCGCTGCTTGTTCCAAGTCTATTTGCACCTGCTTCAATCATTTTTAAAGCATCTTCATAAGTTTTTATGCCTCCTGAAGCTTTAACTCCCATTTCTTTTCCTACAGCCTCACGCATAAGTTTTACATCATGTTCTGTTGCTCCGCCTGTAGAAAATCCTGTTGAAGTTTTAACAAAATCTGCACCGCATTCTTTAGCTATTTTACATGCCGATACTTTTTCTTCATCTGTTAGAAGACAAGTTTCTATAATTACTTTTAATACGCTGGCATGGCAAGCATCTCTTACTTTTTTTATATCTCTTTCAAAAAGATCTATTTTTTTGCTTTTTAGGAAACCAACGTTTACAACCATATCTATTTCATCAGCTCCGCTATCCACTGCAACTTTTGTTTCATAAGCTTTTGCCTCTTTCATCATAGCACCCAAAGGAAAGCCTACTACTGAACATACCTTTACATCTGAATGCAATAAAAAATTATAAGCTACATTTACATAAGCTGAATTTACGCATACAGAATAAAATCTGTATTCTTTAGCTTCTATACATAGCTTTCTTATATCATCTATTGTGGCATCAGGTTTTAAAATAGTATGGTCTATTAATTTATTAAGATTATTCATATTTTCTCCTCATATTAAATATGATATAAAACATTGTTCTATTTGTCAAATTTATTATGTTATATATTATTAGTATATAAATTAATTTATTAAAATCATGATATTGTAAAAATTAAAAGAGAATTTTCTTATTTATTTAAATTGAAAATAAAAAAGCAAGTGCCTAAACACCTGCTTTTATCATAATTCTAAATTAATTATTTATTAACTACCTTTTTGACAGCCTCTATAACCATATCCTGTTCTTCTTTAAGAATATCATTATCTATAGGCAAGGCAATATTATGTTTTGAAGCATATTCTGATACCGGCATATCACCTTCCTTGTATCCTAACTTCTTAACTAATACAGGTGCTAAATGTATAGGGTGAGGATAATAAAGTGCAGTTGGTATGCCTAATTCATTTAATTTATTTCTAACTTCATCTCTATTATCTTCTACCTGTATAACATACTGAGCATGTACGCTTTGAGTATATTCGGCTACTTGAGGTACTTTTACTACATCTTTTAATTTTTCATTATAGTATTCAGCAGCACTTCTTCTATGATCCATATCAGCATCAAAGCCTTTGAATTTCTCAAGCAAAATACCAGCCTGTAAATTATCAAGTCTTCCTGTAGTTCCTAATTTAACATGGATCATTCCGCCTTCATCACCATGATGACGAAGCTGTTTAAGATTTTTATATAATTCTTCATTATTAGTAAACACCATTCCACCGTCTCCAAAACAGCCTAATGGTTTAGCTGGGAAAAATGATGTTACAGCAATATCGCCTAATTTTCCGGAACAGGATTTTATATTTTTATAACTAGCTCCAAATGATTGACAAGCATCTTCTATAACAAATATATTATTTTTCTTAGCAATATCTAATATAACATCATAATTAGCACATTGTCCGAATAAATTAACAGGTATAATAGCAGCAGTATTTTTATTGATCAAACTTTCAAGCTTTTTTACATCCATATTAAAATATTCATCAATATCGCAAACTCTTACTTTCATTCCTAGGAAAGCAGGAGCTTCAGCAGTTGAGAAGAATGTCATAGCAGGAACTATAACTTCTTTTTTAGAATGATCCTCACCTGCATTGAATCCTAATGCTAAAAGTGAAAGCACCAAACCAACATGCCCAGATGATACACCTACAGCATATTTAGCTCCTGTATAATTTGACAATTCCTTTTCTAATTCATCTAATTCGGCACCGAATACGAATTGACTTCTTTCTATAATAGAAGATATTTTTTTATCAATAGCTTCTTTTCTCTTTTCGTATCCTCTGTAAAGGTTCATATATTTCATAAAAAATCCTTTATAAAAAAATAAAATAACAGTTAAATTGTATTCAAAATAGAATTAATGTCAATATTTTTATATTTTAAAAAACTTGACAATGGGTCTTATTTTTCTATACTTTATAGTTATATAATGTAATTAGTTATAGTATTATAGAGTTGAACTATGAGTATAGAATATTGCGGAAATAAAGTAGAAAAAAGATTGTCACTAAAGATCCCTAGTGATAGATTGTTAGTACCTAAAATTTCTAATGATTTTTTACATTTTTTGCATTCTAATGGAGTAAAGGAATGCGATGCTTTTCAAATAGCTTTTGAAGAAGCTTTAACTAATGCCATAATTCATGGAAATAATAATGACTATAATAAAAATGTAAGTATGTATTTTTATATTGATGATGAAAGAATTAAGGTTGTAATTGAAGATGAAGGTGATGGATTCGATTATTTTTCCGCTATGATATGTTTAACAGAATCCCAGGATAATATTTATAAAGACAGCGGAAGAGGAATATTTCTCATTTCCTTATATACAGATGATTTTTATTTTGAGAACAATGGAAGAAGAATAGTAATAATTAAAAACAGACGTTAAATATGTTTATAATTTTATATTATAGTATTTAGAACTATATTTTTTATTGATTTATTTTAATTTCCCGCCCTTTTGTTTTTTTATTTTTATAGTATTGATAATTTTATTATATTTAGTGTTTTATTAAGAAAAAGCATGCCCACCCTAGTGAATATTAAATTTAAAACTTTGATTAACGCACGGTGAACGGCATTTTTTAATATAGTTAAGTTTGAATTTTAATATCATTAATATTTATAATTTAGCTTAGCGTGCGTTGAGTGCCATGCTTTTTTAAAAAAGCTTGGGTGGGTGCTATATTTTCTAAATAGGCAATAATGAAATAAAAAATTGTATATTTCTAAGTTGATTAAAAAATTAAAAGGGCGGGGTATCTAGTTTTTGCTAGGAATACCAAAAGGCATTCTCAATTTTACTATAGTACCGGCACCTTCCGAACTGTCTATGCTTATTGTTCCTTGCATAGTATCAAGCAAATCTTTTACAACAGATAAACCAATACCCATTCCGCCATATTCTCTTTCAAATCTTGAATCAGCTTGATAAAATGGTATGAATACTTTTTTTAATTTGCTGGGCTTTATTCCCTTTCCAGTATCTTTTACTATTATCTCAATTTCATTCGGTATAATATTTTTCATAGTATGATAATTGAATAAGTCAGGTGAGAAATCAAGCTCTTTTTTTTCTATAGTATCTAAAGTTCTTACATTTATTGATATAGTTCCTGATTTTGTAAATTTGAAAGCATTGGATATTATGCCTTCCATTATAAGTCTGAATCTTTCATGATATCCTATTAATGTAGTGCAGTTTTTTTCTATATTCATTTCTATATTTATATTTTTAGGGTAGATGAATTTATAACCTTCTATAATAATATCAAGTTCTTCTTTAATGTTAAATTCAGATACATATTTAGAACTTTCATCATCTTTTAAAGCTATCTGTATAAGATTGTTATTAGTATCATAAAGTTTTTTAATGCTTCTTGAAACTATATTAAAGAATTCTTCTCTTTTTTCTTCAGGCATATTATTCTTTTTAAGCAGATTAATATACCCCATGATTTCTGTAAACGGATGTCTTAATTCATGAGAAACTGTTGCTTTGAATTCTCTTATTAATTTATTATAATGTTCAGCACTTTTTTTTAGAGAATTTATCTCATTCAAAAGAGCATGAAGCCTTTTTTGAAGTATTAAATTATGATTCTTCTGATGTTCATATAGTATTGAGAAATAAAGCCTATGAAGTCCTATTTCAGTACCGGCATTTTTTATCACGCCTTCCTTACACCATCTCATAGCCTTCTCGAACGGAACGAAAAAAGATTCTATAGTTTCTTCCATTACAGAACCATCAGTTTGAATTTCTTTTTTTGGAGTTAATCCTGTTATATCGCATGTGGCAATATTAATTCTCTCTGTTATAATGCCTGAAGAACTATAATATCTATGTCCTAATACATTTATCTTTTTTAAATCTACATCATATCCTGTTTCTTCTTCAAGTTCTCTTTTAGCACATTTTTTTATTCCCTGATTAGGATTCTTTTCATTAATTTCATCTTCTTCAAGCATTCCGGCAGGAAACTCTAAGAAATTCATAGTATGTTCATCTATTTCTTCCGGGCTTTTTCCTGTCATAACTTTTTCTCTATAATAAACAACCGGTCTGAAATTGCTTATCATAAGAACATGTATTTGATTATCTATATAAGTATACGGTACAATAATAACAGCATCTCTCCCTTTTCTGTTAATTATATCACAGTTATATTCTCTGGAAAAAGATCCGTCATCATATTCATTAATAGCCATAAATCTCTCTAAACTTACAAATCCAGTATCTAACTGTATAGGAGGCGATTTACGGAAATATTTAGTGTTTTTTACTTTTTTTATTTTCTTATCATTAGACATAAATTGAATCTCTTTAAAAAATATTTTTTATCACATTTTTCAATAAACTTATATAATATGATAATTATCATTTGCTTATTTATTTAAAAAATATTTAATTAATTATTGTAAAAGATTACTCTTTTTTTATTATTTTTATTAAAGTTATGACATTGCCTTTTTTATTAAATTTTACTTCATCAAAGTACGATTTAATCATCATAATTCCTCTTCCGCTTTCGCGAGCAAATCCATCGCTATTGATTTTTTTTGCTTCCTGTTTAGGTTTAAATCCAAGTCCTTGATCTTTAACAGCAATAATAATATTATCATCTTCTATTTGCAATGTTATTTCTACATGAGTTGTTTTAGCTTTTTCAGTTTTTAGAAGTTCTTTTAATTTTTTATGGTAAATATTTTTCTTAAGCCAATTTTTTTTAGTTTCATATAAGATATTAAGATTTCCATGCTCAATTGCATTCATAATCACTTCATATAATGCAGCGGCAAATAAATCCATTTCATTATTTGGTATGTATTTTTTTACATCAGCAGATAAAGTTTCTATCAACGGAGTAATATCTTCTAATTTATTCTCAAGTAAATACTTTTTCATTGGGCTATTATATCATTAAATAATATAATATCAAATTTATAAATGAAATATGTTTTAATTGTAATATATTTATGTATAGCTGTTTTAAATGTATTTTTTATATACTTGACAAGAGTAAAGTTGTGTAGTATAATACTCAAGTATATTTGTATAAATTTTTTTGCTATGAAAATGATTAATAAAGAAATATAATCTTTAAGGAGACATATATGAAACGAACTTATCAGCCAAGTAAGTTGCGTCGTGCTAGAAAATTCGGATTTTTTAAACGTATGGCAACTAAACATGGAAGAGATGTTTTAAAACGTAGAAGAAGAAAAGGCAGATATCGCTTAACTGCAGCAGATGAGTAAAATATTGAGCAATTATTAAGCAGTACTTATGGAAGCTGTTACAGGGAATACTCATTGAAATTATATAGTAAAGAGCGGTTAAAGCACAGAAAAGACATATCAGCTTTTTTTAATAATAGCAGCAGTGTTAAAAGAATTTATAATTCTAAATACACTGTGCTCTTATTAGAAAATAATCGCTCATATTCTAGGTTTGCTGTAACTATAAAAAGAAACAAAACTAATTCTGTTGGCAGAAATAAGGTTAAAAGAATAGTTAGAGAAATATATAGAACTCAAAAAGATAAAATTCCTACTGGATATGATTATTTTATTATAGTTAATAGGTTTGATAGTTATAAGCTGCCTTCATTTGATGATTATAAAAAAGACTTATTAAAATTATTTCAGAAGGTTTTGCATATATGAAAAAGATTCTTTTGTTTTTGATTTTTTTGTATCAGAAAGCTATTTCACCTTATTTAAGGCCTTCCTGCAGATATATACCTTCATGTTCTGAATATGCTAAACAGGCTGTCATTAAGTATGGGGCTATAAAAGGTAGTTTTCTTGCAATTGCCAGAGTACTGAGATGTAACCCGCTAGCAAAAAAAATATATGATCCTGTGCCATAGTATTTTTATGTGTTAGTCCATCTTCCTTTTTTAATTGCTTAACGAATTCTTTTCTGTATATAATTGATTTAAGGAGCTTTAACATTTTATGAGCAATAATAAAAGAATGGTTATAGCTATTGGACTTTCCGCTATAATAATGTTTCTATACATGTTCTATCAGGCTAAAACAATGAAGCCTGTTTATAATTCTAATAATGTAAATACAAATTCAAATGCTGTCAGTAATAATAATACAACTTCTGAAAATACTCTATTAAATACTGCTCAAATGCAAAAAATAGAAAAAATAGAAAATACAAATGCAGCAATTAATAATGAAAAAATTCTTGAAAATGAGTATGTTATAGCAACTTTTAAAAATGGTTCTTTATATTCATATAAATTAAAAAATTATTATCCGCAGGATTTAGGTCCTGATGCTACAAATGAAATTATTGATATGGTAGAACAGGTTTATGAAGGTATTTATCCTTTTACTGTAACATTTCAAAACCTATCAAATTCTATTGCAATACCTGAAAATTTGGATTATCAATTAGCAGAAGAAAGTGGCGATAAAGTTTCATATTCTGCTAATGCTATTATAGATAATACAGAAGTAAAAATAACAAAAACTTTTACTTTTGGAGAAGACCCTTATCAGTTAAAAAATTCTGTTAGTATAGAAAATGTAGGTGAAAAAGATCTTTCTTTATTCTATTCATATTTCTTGGCTACAGGTATAGGTCCTTACAGAACTGATAAAAATGCTGTAAGAGAAGATGCTACTAAGGCACAATATTTGATAAAAGGAAATGGTAAATCTAAAATACTATTAACTGGAGATATAGTAAAAGATAATCTTTTCTCAAGATTATTTGGATTTGGTAATTCTTCAAAAGGAATTAAAACTAATCAGATGAGATATGCCGTATATGAAGGCGAGGATAAATGGGTGGCTTTAAATAATAGGTATTTTGCTATTATTTCTTCTCCTGCTCAATCTAATAACACAGTTTTTGAAACTATGACTTTTTCTAAGCCTTCAACTAATGAATATAGAAATGATTTTCATGTAGCAAATTTAATGTCTAAGCATACTATAAAAAGCGGTTCTTCTATTACTGATAATTATTCAGTGTTTATGGGACCTAAGGTAAGAAGGACTTTCTCTAAGTATTATTTAGAAGAATCTTATGAATCTATATTCCAAGAATCTTTCTTAGGAATTAATTTAAGATTTTTAACTTATATATTAGATATTATTCTTAATGCTTTATATAATATTACAAAGAATTATGCTTGGGCTATATTACTGTTTACATTCTTATTCAAGCTTGTAACTTTCCCGCTTAACCATGCTTCTTATAAATCTATGAAGAAGATGCAGTTGGTTAATCCTAAGATAGAGCGTTTAAGAGAGCAGTATAAAGATTATCCTGATAAATTGAATGCTGAAATAATGGCTATTTATAAGAAAGAGAAGATTAATCCTTTAGGCGGATGTCTTCCTATGTTATTACCATTCCCATTATTAATAGCATTTTTCTATCTTATGCAGTCTATGGTAGAATTAAGGAATACTCCATTCTTATGGATAACAGACCTTTCTTCCCCTGATAAATTATTCGTATTTCCAGCAGGAATACCTATATTAGGAGGATTTAATTTTAACTTGTTCCCTATAGTGATGGCAGTAACTAGTTATTTAAGCATGAAATTGCAGCCTTCATCTTCTGCAGGAAATTCTAGTGCAGCTACACAGATGAAGATGATGACTACTATTTTCCCGCTTATGATGCTTCTTATGTTCTATAACTTTGCGAGCGGACTTGCTTTATATTGGACAGCACAGAATATATTTGGAGTTGCTCAGCAGTTTATAACTTCAAAGATTGATAAATCTAATACAAATGAGATAGTTGAAGAAGAAGAAATAAAACAAACTGGAAAAAAGAAAAAAAGAAAAAAAAGATAATGGTTATAACAAATTAAAAGTAATATAAAAATTACTTTATCATATAGAAAGGAGGATACTATGTTAGTAAAAGAGTTTAGTGGTAAATCAGAAAAGGAAGCCGTTAGTAAGGCACTTGAGGAACTTAATCTTACGGAGGATCAGGTTAGAATTGAGGTAATAGATAAGGGTAAACAAAAAATTTTAGGATTTGGAGAGGAATCTCCTACTATTATAAGAGTTTATTATGAAGAAATTTCTACAAATTTGGGCGAATTTCAATCTATAGTATCTAATATATTAAAATACATGGGGGTTGAGGCTGAAGTTACTGCTAAGGAAGAGAGCGAAAAAAGAATTTATATTAATATTTCTACAGAGGATTCTGGTGTACTAATAGGTAAAAAAGGTGCTACATTAGAGGCTTTACAATTCATCATTTCTTTGATAGCTTCTAAAAAATTCAATGATGATACTGAAAGGCATATCATATTAGATGTTGACGGCTACAGAGAAAGACGCGAAGAGACTTTAAAGCATATTGCCCGTCAGGCTGCTCAGCAGGCTAAAAAGACTAGAAGAGTTGTGGCTTTGGATCCTATGTCGCCTTATGAAAGAAGAATCATACACTTAGAACTTCAAAATGATAATGATGTTGAAACTAAGAGTGATGGTGAACCGCCATACAGAAGCGTAAAAGTATATTCAAAAAGAAAAGGCGGTTATAACAATAAAAGATATAATGACAGAGGCGGTTATAATAAATCATATTATAGAAACAGATAATATTATATGATTTAATTTTAAGGGGGCTTTTAAAAGCCTCCTTTTTTTATTATATTAAAATTTTATTCTAATTCCCACCCTCTATATTTATTGCCTTTATTTCACATATTAATATTATTTATTTTTTTAACTTAACACAAAAAAGCACAACCCACCCAAGCTTTTGATTAGATTTTTTGGCTATCTCAACGCACGGTGTGAAGATTTTTATTATATAATTTAAATTTGAATAATTAATTAATTTATATATTTAGAATTGCTAAACGTGCGTATTGGAAATCTATATATTTAAAATAAGCTAGGGCGGGCATGTTTTTTTAATTATAGCTGTAAAGGAAATAAAAATAAAAATTTTATAAATTAATTGAAAAGCATAGAGGGCGGGGAATTAGAATAAAGCTATAAAAAAAGGGACTTAATTTAAGCCCCTTTAATTTTTTCTTGTATAAATAAATATTATCTGTCATTATAGCCGTTAGGGTGATTTTTATGCCAATTCCAAGCAGTTTGTACTATAGTTTCTAATGAGTCTATAGTAGGAGTCCAGCCTAAAACCTCTTTAGCTCTCTTACTGCTTGCTATAAGCTCTGATGAATCTCCTGCTCTTCTAGGACAAACTTCTGCAGGTATAGGATGTCCTGTAACCTTTCTGGCTACTTCAATAACTTCTTTTACACTAAATCCATTTCCATTTCCTAAATTGCATGCAACACTTTTTCCGCCTTTCTTCAAATAATTCATAGCGGCAATATGAGCCAAAGCTAAATCGCATACATGTATATAATCTCTTAAACAAGTTCCATCAGGAGTAGGGTAGTCATCACCGAATATTTTTATTGAATCTCTTTTTCCAAGCGGTACTTGAAGTATTAATGGTATTAAATGTGATTCAGGTTTATGATCCTCGCCAATATGTCCGTCTGGATGAGCACCTGAAGCATTAAAATATCTTAAAGCTACATAATTAAAATCATAAGCCTTAGTATACCAAGAAAGTATTTTTTCTAATGCTAATTTACTGTCGCCGTAAGGATTAGTAGGTTCTTTTCTGCAATCCTCTTCCAAAGGAATTTTCTCTGGTTCTCCGTAAACCGCAGCAGTAGAAGAAAATATAAAGTTCTTAACATTTGCTTTAAGCATTGCATTAAGAAGATTAATAGAATTGGATACATTATTATGATAATATTTAGCAGGATTCTGTACGCTTTCTCCTACTTCTATATAAGCACATAAATGCATTACAGAATCAATATCATGACTTTTAAAAATTTTATCAAGTAAATCGCTATCCCCTATATTTCCATGATAAAAATTCTTGCAATCTTTAATAGCATCTTTATGTCCATATTCCAATGAATCTATTATAACAGTTTCTATATTCTGTTTTAAAAGTTCATTAACTACATGTGAGCCTATATATCCAGCTCCTCCGCATACTAAAACAGCCATATTAATACTCCAAATTAAAAGTTTTATTTATAACTAAAGTATAATTAAATTATAAAAAAAGTCAAAGAATTATTTTGATAAAATAAAATGTAAAGTTTGATTATAATTAATATTTTATTTTTTTCTTTTTTCATATATACTAATTATATATGTATTAGTATTATTTACTAAATAATAAACAATAAAATAGAGGAGTTTATATGATTTACACTTTAACACTAAATCCTGCAGTAGACTATTATATGGATATGAATAAATTGGAAGAAGGAGAACTAAATAAAGTAAATACTTCATATACTTTAGCAGGAGGAAAAGGAATAAATGTTTCTAAAGTATTAAAAAATTTTGGCATTGAATCTGTTGCCTTAGGATTTTGCGGAGGCTTTACAGGTGATTATATAAAAACAGATTTAAATAAATATGGAATCAAAGAGAATTTTATTGCTCTTGAACAAAATACTAGAATCAATGTAAAGATAAAAACAGGAAAAAAAGAAACTGAAATAATGGGGAAATCTCCTAAGATATTGCAGGAGAATATAGATCAGCTGCTTTCTATTATAGATAATAATATTCAGGATAATGATATATTAGTTCTTTCAGGAAGCGTACCTAGTTCAGTGAAAGAAGATATTTATAAAGATATTATACAAAAAACAAAATTAAAAAATAATGTAAAAGTAATATTAGATTCAAGAGAAACTGCTTTTAAAATAGCAGTTAAGGAAAATGTTTTTCTTACAAAGCCAAACAGAAAAGAATTGTCTGAATATTTTGGAAGAGATATAAAAACTGTATACGACATCATAACTTATGCAAGGCAATTAGTAGAAGACGGAAGTGATAATGTTTTAGTATCATTAGGAAAAGATGGTTCTGCATTGGTTACTAAGGAAGGCTCTTATATAGGAAATGCCCCTGAAGGAAAGCTTGTAAGTTCTGTTGGTGCTGGGGATGCAATGGTGGCTGGTATTGTATATGGAATAAGCAAAAATTTAAGTATACTAGATTCTTATAAGTACGCTATAGCTTCAGGTACTGCTACAGCTTTCAGTGAGGGGCTTACAACATTTGAAGATATGAATAATTTATTAGATAAAGTTGAAATAAAACAGATTAATTTAAAATAAAAATATTATTTATTTTATTAAGTTTATTGCAGCAGAAGGCTAATTTTTTAGTTTTCTGCTGTTTTTATTTTAATATGTAAACTAAAATCATCAAAAATTTTTTTTAATTTTGTATTTATTGTTGATTTTAATTGATAAAACTATCATAATATAACTATAGAAAAGTAAATGGAGTTGCTTATGAAAATAATAAAACAAATTATTATTGCTATGATTTTTATCAGTTCTTCTATATTATATTCACAGTATTATGCAATAGGAGAATGGTATTTAGTTGAGAAGATAGATCCTATAACAGATGTAAAAGAAATTTCTATATTTATAAAAAAACAGGAAGAAAATAGTTTAAACTTCAATACATTAATGATAAAAGTAAACAGCAATTCCATAAATATAAATTTATATACTCCTTCTTTGCTTTTTAAACAGCGTTTTAATGATAATGATAAAATAGATATCGTATATAGATTAGGAAAAAATGAACCTAGAAATACATCATTAAATAAATATGGTGAAACTGAATTTTATTCATTGACTAATTCTCAAATAGCAAGTCAGCAAAGTATAATTTTACTTAAAGAATTATTACATAATAATACTTTGGCTGTGAGAGCTTTAGAAACTATTGGCAGTGCAAAATACACATATACTTATGTTTATGATTTGCAGAAATTAAAAGAGATTTTATTATATGCTGATTTTGAAGGTACTATATTAGAGAATTATCAAGCAGAATTTGAATCCATACTTGAAAATCAGAGAACTGAAGAGAAAGATAAAGTTACTCAAGATTCAGAATCATCAGAAAATTCAGAAACATCAGAAGAAACTGAAACACCTAAAACAAATCATAAAGATAATATATATTTGATAGATGATATTAACTATAAAAATCCTATCATTTAATATTATTAAATATTCGGTTTCTTGAAGCATGTGCCAAGGCTATAGCTACTGCATCAGCGGTATCATCTTGAATAATATCAGCACCTGTAAATAGATTGACCATTTTCATCATGGCGTCTTTATTTGCATTTCCGTTGCCTGTTATTTGAGATTTTACCTCTTTAGGTTTGTATTCAAAGAATTCAATATTATTGAGTGTTAAAGCTAATATTATAACACCTCTTGCTTCAGCAACTTTTATTGCAGTTTTAGTATTTTTTGAAAAGAATAATTCTTCTATTGCGGCATTAGAAGGTTTATATTTTTTTATGAGTTCATCTAATTGAGTGTATATAAATGAAAGTCTTTGATTATATTCTTGATTTTGAAAGGTTTCAATAAGCCCGGAATCTACTATTTTGTATGCAGAATTTTTTGCTTCTATAAAAGCATATCCGCATCTAGCAAATCCCGGGTCTATTCCTAAAGTTATCATAAAGATATTAATTGCTTTTATTGTTTATTTTATGATAATTATTATTCTTCTATTAAGTTATCAGTAATTTCTAAGTTAGTAGCTACTGCAGAAACATCATCATGATCTTCAAATAAACCTATGATTTTCATAACTTTTTTAGCATCATTTTCAGCTATAGTCATAGTATTATCAGCAACGCGTACTATTTCAGCACTTTCAGGCTCTATGCCTTTAGCTTTTAAAGCATCAACTATAGATGATAAAGTTTCCATAGGGCCAGTGATAGTAAATACTTCTTCATCTTGTTCTATATCTTCAGCACCGGCATCTAAAACTATATCCATTAAGCTTTCTTCAGTATTTCCAGCAGCAGGTATCATTACAACAGCTTTTTTCTTAAACTGCCAAGAAACTGCACCGTTTTCTGCCAAGTTTCCGCCATTTTTACTGAATATAGATCTTATTTCAGCAGCAGTTCTATTTTTATTATCTGTAGCAACGTCTACTATTATAGCTACTCCGCCTGGAGCATAACCTTCATAAGACATTTCTTCGATATTAGCACCTTCTCCTGCTCCAGCACCTCTTTTTATAGCTCTGTCTATATTATCATTAGGCATATTAGTGCCTTTAGCTTTTACTATAACCATTCTTAATCTTGCATTCTGGTCTGGGTCTGGGCTTCCGCCTTCTTTTACTGCGATTGTTATTTCTTTTGCTATTTTTGACCAAATTTTACCTTTTTTTGAATCATTTGCGGCTTTCTTATGTTTAATACTAGCCCACTTGGAGTGTCCTGACATATTACACCTCTATTTATTAGATTTTTTATTTACTGATTATTTATTCGCCGTAATTATATATCAAAATACAACTATTGTCAACTTATAATATATATTTTGATTGATTATCATATTTATATTCTTAATTATATAAATTATTAACTTACCGCACGCAGAATAAAATTTAAAATATAAGCTAATTATTATTACAATTTAAACAATAAATTAAAATGCATTAAACGTGCGTTAAGCAGATTATATATTTAAATACCACTTGGGCGGGTGCTTTAATTTCTAATTGAAGCTTTAAATATAAAAAATACTAAAATTTAAATTTTAGCAATAAATTTTAAAGGGCGGGGTATGTAATTTAAGTTTTTAAATTTAATTACATTTGCCCACCCTCTAGGCTTACAGTTTTTAATCTGCAATATAAACTTAATTTTTTCTTGTTACTTTAATTAGATTTTTTAGCTGCCCACCCAGGATTTTTTTAAATTTATAGTGCATTTACCGCACGCATAGCAGAACTTTAAATATAGATTAATTGAAAAATAGAATTTTAATTATATATTAATGATTCATTCACCGTGCGTTAATAAAATTTAATTTTGTTCAGTATATTTCATATTATTTGATTTTTTGTTAGAATTATATTGAGAAAATTATTAGGAGTAAATTTTATGTTAAAGGAAGTAATGCATATAGGTATTACTGTGAGCAATATAGAAAGATCTATTAATTTCTACAGAGATATTTTAGGCTTAACATTAATAGGAGAGGCTTTAATGGAAGGCAAAGAAACAGATGCTCTTTTTGCTATGAATAATTGTAAGGTAAAAATTGCTTATCTTAATGGCAGTGATAATATAATAGCTCCTCCTATAGAATTATTACAATTTGTAAGCCCTGAAACTATCAAAGATGAGCCTAAATTAAATAAAATTTCAGCATCAGAGATTTGCTTCAGAGTAGAGAATATAGAAAAAGTATATAAACATTTAATTGATAACAATGTAGAATGTTTATCAGAGCATCAGGAATTTGATTTTACTTCTTACGGATTTTCAAAGAGCAAAGCATTATATTTCAAAGATCCTGATGGTATAATATTAGAATTGATGGAAACATTTTGAATTCAATAATAGCATTTGTTTTGTATGATAGGATATATATAAAAAATAAGGCAAATATGAACTATAATATACTAAATATATTTTTTATTCCTAATTTAATTATTGAAAAATAAAGCAAATGATTTAAAATATTAATATCAAATTATGGTGTAATTATTATGAAACATCTTTATAAATTGGATAATGCAGCTAAACTTTTTGTTTCTATAAAAAATAAAAAAAATATACCAATATTCAGAGTGTCAGTTGTACTTAATAATGAAGAAGTTAATCCTGATATACTTCAGGAAGCATTAGACATCACAATAAAAAGATTTCCAACACTTTCGCTTATGATAAAGAAAGGATTATTTTGGAATTACTTTGAAGAAAATCATAGAAGATTGATCGTAGAGGAAGATAAATATTATCCCTGCTATAATATAAACAGCAAATTAAATAACGGATATCTTTTGAGAGTAGGCTATTATAAATATAGAATTTTTACTGAAGTTTATCACTCTCTCGCCGATGCTACGGCTTTAATAAGTTTTTTAAAATCTTTGCTATATCATTATTTTGTTTTGTTAGGAAAAAATATTGATGATAAAAATGATGATATATTTAAAGATACTGTTCCAATTATGGCAGACTATGATGACAGCTTTTCTGTGCATACAAAGAATAAAATAGAAACTAAAAAAGAAAAAAAGATAAAGAATGTTTATTTGATTAAAGGAAAGCCTTTAAAATTTTACGGCGATAATGTTGTGCATGGAATGATAAGTTTGAAAAGTATAAAGGAAGAGAGTAAAAAACATAATACTACAATCACATCTTATATATTATCGGCTTTGGTTTATTCAATTTATGAAACTAGAATAAAAAACAGACTTGACGGAAAAAATATAGTGATGTGCGTGCCTGTTAATTTAAGAAGTATATTTCCTTCAATATCATTAAAAAATTTCTTCGGGGTTGCTAATATATTGATTCCCACAGACAAGGAATTAACTTTTGATGATATTATAATGATTACAAACAGAGAGATGAAAGAAAAAATAAGTAAGGAAAAACTTCAGAATTTTATATATGAGAATACGAAATTAGAAAATAATATATTTGCAAAATTTATACCTTTAGTTATTAAAAATTTTGTAGTTAATTTAGCATTTGAACTTTTTGAAGATAAATTGAAAACTATGACAATATCGAATTTTGGTAATATATCTTTGCCTGATGATATGAAAGATTATATAAGTCATTTTGAAGCTGTTGTATATCCTACAATAAACAGTCCTTTAAATTGCGGCTTATGCAGTTTCGGTGATAAATTATCAATTACATTTAATAGAACGGTAATAGAAACTGATATAATAAAATATTTTTTTAGATATATATCTAATATTACAGAAGTGGAAATTTATTCTAATGATTATGGAGTATAAATAAAATGGCTTATTGTAATAATTGCAGATTGAAAATTAAAACTAATAGAAATATATGTCCTTTATGTTTAAAAGAATTAAATAATAATGATAATGAAATAATAAATGAAGAGTATCATTCTTATGAATGGTTTTATAAAATGCAGAAAAAAATCAATGCCCAAAAAATAGTTTTGCTTTCATCATTAGCTGCAATAATAGCTTTGATAATAATAAATATTTCAACTAATTCAAAATATAATTGGGCTGTAATATCTGTTATATCAATATTATGTTCTTATTTTACTTATGTATGTTTTACAGCGGATACTTTATATTTAAGGCAGAAATTACTTATAGAGTTTTTTATACTTATGCCTCTCGTTATTGTAATAGATATATTCACCGGTTTTTATAAATGGTCATTTAATTATGTTATTCCTTTCTTGTCGCTTGGTTTAAATATTGCTATGTTTTTAATTGCAGTTATAGATAGAAAATATTTTAATGAATATGTTTCTTATATAATGTCTGCTTCTTTTATATCAATAATAATGATAATTCTTCCTTTATTTCATTTTGTACTTTGGAGCAGTTTATCGGCTTTGGGAGGAGGTATTATAATTATTTTAGCTATGCTTATATTATTTAGAATTGATTTTGTTTCATCTATAATAAAGATTTTTCATATATAATTTATAAATAAGGAGTATTTTTATGGAAGATAATAAAAGAGAAGAAAAAGAGCAAATAAAAAAAGAAAAAGAACAAAGGAAACTCGAAGAAAAAAAAGCTAAATTGGAAAGAAAACAGAAAAAAATAGAGGAAAAGATAAGAAGAAAAAATTTGCTTGGAGAGTATCTTACTTATCCAAGTATGGCTGTTAATTTTATAAAAGCTGATAAGAAAATAAAGCCTGAAAAGTATCAATTCGATAAAAATAAGGCACAATATATATTATATTTTGCTCCTCAATTAAAAGAAAATGAAAGCCCAAAGAAACAGGTTATAGTTTATTTATATGGCGGAGGCTGGAGAGAGGGCAATGCTAATTTATACAGATTTGTTGGAAGAAGATTTGCAAAAGAGAAATTCCATACTATTTTATTAGGATACCGACTCAGTAAAAAATATAAATATCCCGCTCAAATAGAAGATGTATTTGCAGGATTTAATAAAGCATTGGAAGTTTTGAAGAATAAAAATATTGATTATTCTGATATTATAGTGATAGGCTCATCTGCCGGTGCTCATTTGGGAGCTTTGCTTGTTTACTATAAAGAAATGCATAAGAAGTATAATGTGGATTGTAATATTTTTAAAGGATATGTATCTCTTGGAGGGCCAACTGATTTAAATGTATGTACTAATGATATAATAACTCCTATGCTTGATCAATTATTTGAAGAGGGCTACAATAGGGAAGAGGCTAATCCTTATAATCATATAGACGGAAGCGAGAAAACAAAAGTACTATGCGTTCATTCCGAATTGGATCCTATTTGCGATGTTGAGAATTCTATTCATTTTTCTAATAAAGTTAATAGCTTTCATGATGGCTTAGCCGATTGTATTATATTTGATAATAAAAATATTTATCATAATAATTTAGTTAATGGCATATTCTTTGAGGCTATGGACAGTGAACATATATTAGATAAAGTATTCAAATGGATTGAAAAAATTGACAATTAAAAAATTGCACTTCCGCTTAAATTAAGTAATTTTATTTAAATAAAAAGCTGATATCTTATAAATAAGTTATCAGCTTTTATTATTTTAATTATTTAAGAAATTTTTTATATATCTAGTCTGTTCTGTATTTTTTAACAAAAATGCATCATGCCCATAATTGGATGCTATTTCATGAAATGTTGTATCTATATTAGAATGCTGATAAGCAGCAACTATTTCAGCAGACTGAGTACTTGGATAAAGCCAATCCGATATAAAAGATATAATTAGAGTTTTTTTCAAATTAATATTTTTTTTATGTTTTATTTTTTTTATTTCATCTTTAACATCAAAAAAATCCATAGCTTTAGTAAGATATAAAAAACTATTAGCATCGAATCTTGCCGTAAATTTTTCTCCGTTATAATGGAGATAATTTTCTACTTCAAAAGAAGGAGTAAAATATTTAACAGCTGTTTTTCTCTTCCTTCCGAATTTCTTTCTCATATATTCTTCACTCATGTATGTGATATGTCCAAGCATTCTAGCTAAAGCAAGACCTCTGTCAGGAGATGACATACCATAATATTTTCCGCCGTACCATTCAGTATCTTCTGTTATTGCCTGTCTTGCTATTTCATTTAAGGCTATCTGCATAGGGGAATGGCTCATAGAACTAGCTATTACTATTGCTTTTTCCATCATTTGAGGATAAGTTGCAGTCCATTGTAATACCTGCATTCCTCCCATAGAACCTCCAGCCACGCAATAAAGTTTATTTATTCCTAAGCTGTCAATTAATATTTTTTGTACTTTTACTATATCTTTAATTGTGAAAGTTGGGAAGTCTGTACCGTAATATGAATTACTATTTGGTTTTTTTGAAGAAGGTCCTGTTGTTCCGCTGCAGCCTCCTAAAACATTTGAGCATATTACAAAATATTTATCTGTATCTATTGCCTTTTTCTTACCAACAAAATTATCCCACCAAGTAATAACATCAGCATCTCCTGTAAAAGCATGGCATACCAAAATAGCATTATCCTTATTTACATTTAAATGTCCGTTTACAGTATATGCTATAGTTAATTCATTTATTGAAGCTCCGTTTTCAAATTTGAAAGGCTTCTCATAATTAAAATATTTAACTTCTGTTTTTCCTTGTTCATTATTTTCTTTTTTATCTTTTTTTATAATATTCTTCATAAAATAATCCTCTTATTAAAACAGGAGTAATTATTAATACCCCTGTTTTTTATATTTAAATTATTTATTTGCTATAGTTAAAGCTTCATCTAAATAATAAAGTATATCATCAATATGTTCTATACCTATTGAAAGCCTTATGAAGTTTTTGCTTATTCCTCCCTTTTTCAATTCCTCTTCAGATAATTGTGAATGAGTAGTGGAAGCAGGATGTGCAACCAAACTCTTAACATCTCCTACATTAACCAAATGAGAGAATAATTTTATATTGTCTATAAATTTAACTGCAGCTTCATATCCGCCTTTTATACCGAATACAACCATTCCTCCGAATTTATCTTTCAAATATTTGCTTGCTGTAGCATAAGACGGATCATTTTTAAGTCCCGGATATCTTACCCATTCAACTCTATCATCTTTTTCTAAAAACTCAGCAACTTTTAAAGCATTAGAGCAATGTCTGTCCATTCTCACTGCCAAAGACTCTGTTCCCTGAATGAATATCCAAGAGTTATCAGGAGAAAGACAAGCACCCAAATTTCTAAGAGGCACAGTTCTTACTCTCAAAGTAAATGCTATATTTTTAAGTTCATCAGGCAAATCATAAGCCCATCTTAATCCATGATAATTTGCATCCGGTTTTGAAAATAGAGGGAATTTATCGCTTTGCCAATTAAAGTTACCGCCGTCAGTGATTATTCCTCCTACAGCACTTCCATGTCCGCCTATCCATTTTGTAAGCGAGTTTATTACAATATCGGCACCATGTTTAATAGTTTGCAAAAGATAAGGAGTCGTAAAAGTTCCGTCCACTACCAATGGTATTCCCGCATTATGTGCTATTTTAGCAACTGCTTCAATATCTGTAAAATCTAATGAAGGATTTGAAATTGTTTCTATAAATATTAATTTAGTTTTATTAGTGATAGCCTTAGCAAAATTCTCTGGGTCTTTAGCATCTACAAATTTTGTGTTAATTCCAAATTTAGGAAGTATTGCTCCGAATTGTGAATATGTTCCTCCATACACATTGAATGCAGAAACTATTTCATCTCCAGCCTCACATATAGTGATTATAGTATAAAAAATAGCATTTGTTCCTGAAGATACTGCAATAGATGCCTTACCGCCTTCCATAGCTGTAATTCTTTTTTCTAATATATCTGCTGTAGGATCTCCTAGTCTTGTATAAATATACCCGAGTTCTTTTAAATCAAATAAGTCAGCAGCATGTTTTGAATCTCTAAATAAATATGAAGTAGTTTTGTATACCGGCACTCCTCTGCTTCCGAATGTATCATTATAATCCTGTCCTGCATGTGCAGCTAATGTTTCAAATTTTAATTCTCTTGACATCTTTAATACTCCTTTTTATATTAATAGATTAAAATAAAAAAAGCCGCCAAATAACTTTGACGGCTTTAAAGTACAAAATAAAAAATAAATTATTATTTACAGCCATCATTATTAAACATACACATTTGCATGAGGCAAAACATTTTGTTTATAACGATGATTGTCTTCATTTACAATATTTCCTAATATATTTATTTAATAATTAACTATAGATTATATGTTAATATAAAATTATTGTCAATAGTAATTAGTTTTATTTTTTGCATGGGTGCCATACATATTGCATTTAAGTATTCCTTATCTTTTTGAAGTATAACATAGGTGTATCATAATTT
>NZ_CALXYQ010000033.1 GCF_944393015.1 uncultured Brachyspira sp. | reverse complement strand
CACAATTTTTATGATACCCCCAAAAAATTAATAACCGCATATAAAAAATATTGCTAATAAAAATTGTTCGCTAATCAACTCTAGCAAATAAATTTGCTAGACGCTCACAATTTTTATGATACCCCCAAAAAATTAATAACCGCATATAAAAAATATTGCTAATAAAAATTGTTCGCTAATCATATCAAGCTATAGCTCACAACTTTTACAATCCCCCTAAAGATTAATAATTACATATAATATTATTACTAATAAAAGTTACTCAATAATTATCTCACAACCTTTATAATCCCCCAAAAAATTTAGCAATTATATACAACACTATTATTACAATATTAAATTACTGCTTTGCCATTTCTATTATTCTTTTCAAATCCATTCTACCTTCATATATAGCTTTTCCAACTATAGCCCCATTAATTTTCATATCTCTTAATTTTATAATTTCTTCTTCAAATGTAACACCGCCTGAAGCTATTATATTACATGAATTTTTTTCTCTTAACTCTTTATAAATATCCAAATTAGTGCCGGAAAGTTTGCCGTCTTTTGAAATATCTGTATATATAATAGTATCTATTCCCATGCTATCCAATTTAATACAAAATTCAACAGAATCTTCTTTTTTTATCTCTTTCCATCCCTTAACAGCTATCATTCTATCTCTTGAATCAATAGAAACTGCTATGTGCTCTTTATACTTATTAATCATATTATTAGTAAAATCAATATTTTCAACAGCTGCAGTTCCTAATATTGTTCTTTTAACACCTATATCCAAATATTTTTTTATAGTTTCTTCATTTCTTATACCGCCGCCTACTTCTACAAATAAATCGCATTTTTTTATTATTTTTTCTATTGTTTTAAAATTAATAGTTTCTCCGTCGCTTGCCCCATCTAAATCAACAACATGCAAATAACTGCTTCCGCTTTCAATAAAAAAATCCAAAACTTCTAAAGGATCTTTAAAATAAGTTGTTTTATTATCATAATCTCCTTCTACAAGCCGTACAACCTCTCCGTTTTTCAAATCTATCGCTGGCAGTATATACATTTTTAATCCCCTAAAATATTATATTGATAATTGTATTTATTATAGCATATAATTTATAAATGTAAAAATTAATAAACTCTATTTTTTTCTCAAAACTCCGATATTTAATTTTAGATTAATTTAAATTCAATGGATTTTATTATGATTAAAGACTTATATATAGAAAATTTTAAATGTTTTAACAAAATTAAAATAGATGATATAAAAAAAATAAATTTCTTAGTAGGAAAAAATAATTCCGGAAAAACTACTATACTTGAAGCCTTAATGCTTATTTTATCAGAATCCCGTATTAATGTAATAGAAAATATAAAAACTATTAGCAGATTCAAAGAAAATAAAACTGAAATAAAAACATTATTTTATAATTTTGATTATAACAACAATATAAATTTTAATTATAATAAATATGATAATACAAGCTACAATATAAATATCAGCCCAGTATTAAAAGATAATAAAATACCTAAAGATGATAATATAGAATTAAACTATAATACTATAATCAACAATGATGACACTATAGAAGAAAAAAAATTAAATATTCCAAACATCAATAATACAATATATATGATGAATAAAAAAACTGATAATGTAGGAAATAGAGAAGAAACATATATAACAAGTAATATAGAATACAATACATTAACAGCATATTTAATAGAAATTTTAAAAAATAAAAATGAAGAGCCTATAATAGAAATGCTTTCATTTTTCAACAAGAATATAAAAGCAATAAATGTACTTAACAATGATATTTATATTAATATTGAAGGAATGAATAAGTTAGTAATATTAAATTTAATGGGTGAAGGATTAAAAAAATATTTATCTATAATACTTCCAATAGCTGCAAATAAAAATAATGTTATTTTAGCAGATGATATAGCCAGCTCTTTAGACAATGAAACAGCTAAATATTTATTTAAAAGCATTTTAAATTTAAGTAGAAATAATGATATACAAATGTTTTTCACAATCAATAATTATGAAACATTAAAACTTTTACATGAAACAATAAACAATAATGAAGAGTTTAATGATATAAAAGACTCAATAAACATTATAAATATAGCGAATACTGAAGAAGAAGGGTTTAAATCTTATAATTATAATGTTGATAGTGCCAGGGAATTTGTAGAAAATAATTCTAATCAACAATAAATTTTTATTTGCGGTAGTATTTATCTAAAATTAATTAGGTAATACTTCCACAAATATATAAAAAATATAAATTTATCATATACACTCCACAGCCATAACAATACTATAAATTACATACATAAATAATTACTTTTGTTAACTTCTGTATATACATAAACAACTATATTTTGTCAGAAATAATTTTTTTAAATTTTAAATATCTGCAGGGCTTTGCCCTTACGAAATACACAGTGTGCAGCACCCCACTTATTTTGCGACCGAAGGAAGTACTGCGACTGAAAGGAGTACCTGACGAAGTCCACTGTAAGTGTAGGTGTGGTATTGCCACATACGAAGTACGCCTACAGTGAGAAGCTATATCCTCGATAAACTCGGATACGCTTCGCGAAGAACTGCATTTTTATAAGTTATACCATATATTTAATAGGCATATTTTTAATATAAAGCTCTAGCAATTGCGTTTTCGCGAAGCGTGCCTACGGCAGCTACTTTGGCGAATCCCGCAGAGCGTGTGAGGCGGGAAAAAGTTGAATAAAAAATTGACAAACTTAAAAATTTTAAATCTAATAAAAACTTGGGCGGGTGTCATAATTTCTGATTAAGTTATAAAGATAATAAAAATTATAATTTCAAAATAAAATAATAAAGAATAAATGGCGGGGTTATAAATAAAATTTTAAAATATAAAAAATTATTTATGTTATAATTATATATCAATATTTACTATATAGGAGTTGCTAATGTCAATCTTTAGCTATTTCTTTAAAAAGCCTATAGACAAATCCAAACTAGAAAAATCTCGCTTAAAAGATTATGATAAAGCTATAAACTTTTATGAAGAAACCTTAAAAAATAATAAAGATTTAAAAATAGATCCGTATCATATTAAATCATATAATAATAGAGGCACAATTAAATATGATATGGGACTTTTTGAAGATGCTATTAAAGATTATGACAGAGCAATAGAACTTGATAATAATTATTTTGAAGCTTACTGTAATAGAGCAAATGCTAAATATAGTTTGGGATTATACAAAGAAGCATTAAAAGATTATAAAAAAGCCTTGGAATTAGATACTACTAATACTACTGTAATAGAAAATATAAAAAACATTGAAAACAAATACAGTTTGAAATAAAAATTAATTAACTAACAAAATTTTAGGTATAAAACGATGTTTTATATATTATATAATTAATTATTTTAGTGTATAAATATACATTTTTTAAAGTATATTTGAACTTATATAGAATATATGTTCTTTTATGCAGATAAATATTTTTTAGAGGGTAAAGTTCCGCTATAAAATGAAATATGATATGCAATATTATTTTTCATTGGAGGATTATATACATTCATATTATTTTGCTTAATCAATTTTTTGCCCATTTTCATTTTTTGAATATTAACATTTGAAAAATTAGATGTTATATCAGTTATAACGCAATTTTTAATTTCATCATCTGCTTCATTTTTGTTTCCATAAAAAGAATAAAATTCTTCAACATATATATTTTTATTAAAAGCATTTCTATATTTCTTTCTTAAATTCAATTCAATATTTTCTATTCTTTTATCCA
Organism: uncultured Brachyspira sp.; assembly: GCF_944393015.1. Classification (GTDB taxonomy): domain Bacteria; phylum Spirochaetota; class Brachyspiria; order Brachyspirales; family Brachyspiraceae; genus Brachyspira. The sequence goes on along the minus strand of NZ_CALXYQ010000033.1, from coordinate 25,848 downwards.
AAGAACTATCCATTAAATAAATAATAAATAAAGATTGATCATAAAACACTTTTATATCAGATATAATATTAAGATTTCTAATTTCATTTATATATTCTTGTATGGCTCTATTATATATTTTGTAATTCATTATACATATCCTCATATATAGTTTTAGCTTTTTTAAACATTGTATCTGGAACATTTACACCATTATATTCATATTTGTTTCTCATATTTAATAATAAAGTACCATTTTTTTCAAAATCATATGATACCCCTTTTATCTTAGCATTATCATCTAAATTTTCCCATATACCTAATATACGATTATTATTTTTATCAAAATATCCTGTATGGCTTATATATTGTTTTCCTAATTTTTCTTTAGCTAACAAATAAAGCCCATAATACCATCTTCCTATAATAATATGTCTTAATTCATCTTTAGACTGTACATTATTACCATCTCTTCTATTAAGTATAGAAAAATTATTAAAATTATTATCAAAATAATTAGCAACTGCTATATTAATTTCTCCCCTATCTTTCATAAAAATACTCCATTTACAAATCATAACTTTCTAGTTCATATAGATTACTTTCTTTACATTTTATTTTTAAAACAGGAATATTTTTTTTATCTGCTATATTTTTTATAATTTCTTGATCTTTTTCTTCTATATCTTTTCCTAAATAAATATGTTTAATATGGAGTTTTTTTCTTATTTTAATTTTCTTACTCTTATCTTTAACATCAATATATTTAATCAAATCATATCCATCAATATAATTAATATCATCAATATTATCTATATATTTAATTAATCTAAATTCATTTTCATAACTCCATTGAACATTTTTAGTTAAAAATAAATGTAAAGGATATATATTATCACTAGATAAATGATGATATTTATCTTCAATATTAAAAAAACTATCCAATTCATTTTCATAGTCAAAAGTTAGTTTTGTTGTATACATTAACTTTTCTAATAAAACATCTTTTTCATTAAGAAAATCTGTAATATCATAAGCAATACATATGCCATTATGTTTATTAGCATAATGTGCCCACATTAATATATTATATGGTTCTGTAGTTAAACAAGATATTTGAAAATTATTAGTTAATTCATAAAGTATATCATCTTTTTTTAATAGTTTTGTAGGAGGATCTATTGGATCATTGAATGTAGTTGGATTTCTGAATTCAATTTGCTCATTTTCTATAAGGTCTTTAACTTCATCAGGTATATTGTTAGAATACCATGGTATATATTGATATAATATATTATCTTTTATATTGTTAATATTATTGGAAATATATGATTCTATATTTTTTTTCAATATTTTTTCAAAAACATTTTTAGCTTTTGATTTATCTAATATACCTTCTTTATACATTCTATATAAAATAATGAAAACATCGTAATTTAAATTATCTTTTACAAGTTCATCTAATATATCATATGCTTTTTCATTTTCATTTAATTTTAGATGAGCATAAGCTAAATAAGCTTTTGATTGTTCTCTATTAGATTTAGATATATAATAAATACCCTCTTTATAATTTCCTTTTTCAATTAAACAACGACCTAAATTATGATATATATCATAATGTGTATAATTTTCATTAATTGCTTTCTTAAGAATTGTTATAGCCTCATCATATTTTCTAGTTATAGCATATATTATAGATAATGATAATATGATACTTGTAATATCATGTTCATTATTAAGACCTATATTTTCTATATTATCATATAGATATTTTGATATTTCAATTGCTTTATCATAATTTTTATCTTTTATATAAGAACTAGCTAAATTTATATATATATAGATAAGTATAATTGAGGATCATTTTTTATATTTTTAATATCTCCTATAATATTAACTGCATATTTATATATATTTACAGATAATTTATAATTTCCAAAATACGAATATAAAATACCTATTTGATTTAAAACAACTATTTGATTTTTTGTATCATCAGTATTAGAAATTAATTTAAAAGAATTGTTATAGTAAAACATAGCATTTTCATAACATTGGAACATATTACTGCTTAAATGATATAGATAATAAATATATCCCAAATAAAAATATGACTCTGCTATTTTAAAATTAATTTCAAATTGTTGATAATTTGATAGTAAATTAGTAACACTATTTTCTAATATATATTGAAAATTACTTATCGCAGCATTAAAATTTGTTATACAAACATCAAACATTTCTGACTTCAAATCGAAATTAGTAATAGTTAAATTATGCATATTACACTTTAAATTAATATTTGCTATTTGATAATGACACATTCCTATATTTTTCATAATGTTATAATCTTTATTATCTATCAAATTATAACTATCTATTGCTTTATTGTAATATTCAAACATTATTTCTATGTTATCCATATTTCCTGATTTTAAAAACTCATTATAATATGCATTAGCATTTGCAAAATAATTATCAGCTGTAAATAACATTAATTTATCATCCTTATTTTTTATATTTTCTAATATATTTAGAATATTTTCATAATTATAAGAGGCATTCGGATATTCTTTTCTATCAAAATAAAAATTAGCTATTTTACCATAACAATTACATTTCCATAATTGTTCTCTAACAGTAACATCTTTTAATTCTGATATTAAATATATAGTTTTATTGTAGTACTTTATTGAATCTTTAATATATTCTTCATTATCACTATTATATAAAATTTCTGCTATTAATGTAGTAACAATAAAATATTTAGGGTATTTTTTTTCAATTTCATATAATAAATTTAATACTTTATTATAATCATTTATTTCATATTTATTTAGATCAGCTATTATATTTTGAAGTATCATTATATGATTTGTATCTTCTATATTAATTCTTTCTAATTCTTCATCTAACGACATATTAACTCCTAATTAACATGTTTTATTATATTAATAATATAATAAAATAAAACTATATATAGTTCCTTTTTTAAAAAAAGAGTATAGACTTAAAAATCCATACTCTTTTTTATTATTTCAAATTAATTATATTTTATTTTACAACTATGTTTACAAGTTTTCCTTTAACATAAACAACTTTAACAATGTTTTTGCCGTCTGTGAATGCTTTAACTTTTTCACTTGATAACGCCTGAGTTTTTGCATCATCTTCGCTTATATTAACATCAGCTTCTACCCTATCTCTTATCTTACCATTAACTTGGAATACAAGCTCAAATGTATCATCTTTGCAATACTGTTCATCATGCTCAACCCAGCTTTCCTCAAGTATCATTTTACCAAAGTTTAATATCTGATAAAGTTCTTCTGTCATATGAGGAGCTATAGGATTAAGAAGTATTAAATATCCCCTTATAACTTCTTTAAACATAGCATAATCATCATTATTAGCTAATTTTATTACAGACATATCATTCAAAAGCTCCATCAAAGCAGCAATTGCAGTATTGAAATGGAATCTGTCTTTAATATCTATTGTAACTTTCTTAATAGTTTTATTATATTTTCTGAATAATTTTTGTCCTTCTTTTGAAAGATTATTATAGTCAAATGATTTGCCGTTTTTGAATGCTTCTTCATCTTTGTATTTAAGGAATAAGTTCCAAATTCTGTTTAAGAATCTTGAAGAACCTTTAACACCTTCATCAGACCATTCTTTATCTTTTTCAGGAGGAGCAACAAACATAACAAATATTCTAACAGCATCGGCACCGAAAAGCTCTATAATCTCAGCAGGATCAACACCATTAGCTTTTGATTTAGACATCTTTTCCATTTTTACTATTATATCTTCTTTTTTAATACTGTCTTTCTCATACTCTTTATTATTCATTTGTTCCTGAGTATAGAATTTCTTTAACTCTCTTGATTCATAGCTATTTGCTAAAACCATACCTTGAGTAAGAAGTCTATTGAAAGGCTCATCACCTTTAACAAGTCCTATATCTCTCATAAACTTGTACCAGAATCTTGAATATAAAAGGTGCATACAAGCATGTTCAATACCGCCTATATACTGATCAACTCCAAGCCAAGCATTTGCAGCTGCAGGATCGAAAGGCATTTGAGTATTATGAGCATCTGTATATCTAGCATAATACCAAGAACTGCATGTGAATGTATCCATAGTATCAGTTTCTCTTCTAGCCTTGCCGCCGCATTTAGGACAAGTAGTATTAACGAATGATTCTGATTTTTTAAGAGGGTTATCACCAACTGTAAACTCTATATCCATAGGAAGTGTTATAGGAAGTTCGCTTTCAGGAACAGGTACAACACCGCATTTTTCACAATGTACAAATGGTAAAGGATTTCCCCAATATCTTTGTCTTGATATGAGCCAATCTCTAAGTTTATATTGAACTTTCTCTTTTCCGAAACCTTTTTCTGTAGCATACTCTATAGCTCTTTTTATAGCATCTCTTGAAGAAAGTCCATTTAAAATATCTGAATTAACAACTGTACCGTCTTCAGTATAAGCCTCTATCATATTTTCAGCTTTTAAAGAATTATCAGCATTCTGTATAACAACTTTTATAGGAATATTGTATTTTTTAGCAAATTCAAAGTCCCTTTGGTCATGAGCAGGAACAGCCATTACAGCACCACTACCATACTCAGCTAAAACGAAATTAGCAGCATATAAAGGAGCTTTCTCACCATTAAATGGATTAACTACATATCTTCCAGTAAATACACCTTCTTTCTCGTAGTCTGTTTTTTGGTCAATCTTAGCAGACTTTTTAATGAACTCCTCTACAGCACTTCTTTGTTCAGGAGTACACATATCCAAAAGTCCGTCATAGTTCCAAGCTATAGCCATATAAGTAACACCATAAATAGTGTCTGGTCGAGTTGTAAATATAGGGAACTCTTTACCGTCATCTAAATTGAAATTGATATAAGCACCTACACTTCTTCCTATCCAGTTTTTCTGCATAGCTATAACATTATCAGGCCAATAACCTTCTAATAATTTTAAATCTGCATCCAATTGTTCTGCATAATCAGTAACTTTTATATACCATTGTTCAAGTTTCTTTTTAGTAACTTCTCCGTCACATCTCCAACAAGTACCTTCAGGAGTAACCTGTTCATTAGCAAGTACAGTATTACAATGATCGCACCAGTTAACATCTCCGCCTTTTCTATATAAAAGACCTTTCTCATACATTTTTAATATGAACCATTGTCCCCATTTATAATAATCAGGCAAACAAGTAGTAACTTCTCTATCCCAATCATAGGAATATCCAAGCAAGTTTAACTGCTCTTTCATATTAGCAATATTTTTCAAAGTCCATTCAGCAGGGTGAGTTTTATGTTCTATAGCAGCATTTTCTGCAGGCATACCGAAAGCGTCCCAGCCCATTGGGTGCAAAATATCATATCCTAACAGTTTATAGTATCTAGCTATAGAGTCAGCTATAGTATAATTAGAAACGTGACCCATATGCATTTTTCCAGATGGATATGGAAACATTTCTAGTACGTAATATTTTTTGTCTGTAGGTTTAGATACTGTTTTGAAAGACTGATTATCTTTCCAGAATTTCTGCCATTTCTTTTCAATGGTAGTAAAATTATATTCCATGATTAACACTCCGTAGTTTGTTTGATAGATACTATTAATTTTTATTAAAATATTAAAATTTAGTTTACATATTTTTAATGTCAAAAATTATATTGCAAATTCATATATTTTTCAAGTGATAATTAAAAATGGAAATAAATTTATTAATGAAATATTCATATTTTACTTCTATGTATATTATGAATTATTTAATAAACTTACAACTTAAGAGATTTAAAAACTAAATTATTTTTTAGAAATTTAAATTATATATAAAAATCATAAAATACAGCATTATCAACATTTATTAATATTTTTTTATTTATATTTTTATATTATCAATAGATCATATAAGTTTTTTGATATTTTTGATAATATTTTATTAAGTTTTCCATATCTTTTTTTAAAAATGATATTTTAATTTGCAACAACAAAAAAATACTAAATAATAATTATTACAATATATTATTTAGAATAATAGCATATTTTTCATAAAAAATATATTGATATATATATTATTTATTATATAATTTATATAAAATTATTTTAATGAGTATAAATATGCCACTTGTATTATCAATACTATATACCATATTTCCTATAGATTTACTTCCTGATATTTTAGGACCGATTGGTTTTTCTGATGATGTATGTATATTACTTGTAGGGGCAATAAAAACTTTTAAAAGAGTAAGATCAGGTATAAAAGCAGTAGGATTTATTGAATCAGTTTTTAATTTTATAAAAGAAGCATTGAAATTTATATTCAAATTGATATGTATAGCAATTATTATAGTAATTGGTATTTTTATAATTTCTTTTATCGTATCTTTATTTAAAGATAATTCAGATATATTTGCATCTGTTATAACTAAAATACAAACAATATATAAAGAAGCATTCAGCAAATTCATTACTATATTACCATTCAAATAATATAACAATAATTTTTTATTTATATTATAAAGTTATAATTAATATTTTAAATTTTATTACACGCCCCGCCCTTTTGTTTTTATAGACTTATTTAGAAATTCTAATTTTTACAATCTTTATAGCTAAATTAGAAATTAAAGCACCCACCCAAGCGATTATTAAATTAAAGACTAACTCTACGCACGTTCAACTAAATTTTTAATATAATAAAAATTAACATTCAAAAACCGATTTATATTTATAATGCCATTCTGCGTGCGGTGTAAAAATTCAAAATCTAAACAAATCTAGGGCGGGCGTTATAATAACAGTGAAAACTAAAAAGAATAATAGAATAATCATAACAAAGAAAACTATAAAATAAAATGGGCAGGAATTAGAATAAAATTAAATATATGAAGAAATTTAAAAAAATTGCTTGACTCTGGAGTTTACTTCAATGATATAATATAATAAATATGTTTTAAAACTAATTAATAAATATTTATAGTGTTTCATTTTAGTATTCTATAGTTTATAATTGGGGCTTTGCCCCAAACCCCAGTTCTTTTGTTGTCACAAAGAACCAAAAAGACTGCATTTTTATATATTAAACTAATGAATTATACAACATATAAAATATTTATAAAATAATATAATTATAAAAGTTATCTGTAAATAAGCTTTTAAAAAAGTTTAATAATAAAATATAAAAAGGAGATTATAAAATGAAAAAAGCTATATTGATTACAATGCTCGCAATATTATATGTGCTGTCATGTAATAATTCATCAAATGCACAAACAAGCGTAAATAATCAAAATAATAATGCGGTTAATAATCAGAATAATTCTTCAAACGCAATGTATAATCAGCAATTGAAAAAGGCTCCTATTAACATACAAACCAATGCAAATGGCAGGGTAAAAACAAGAGGCTTTGCAGCAGTTTCCGCTAATATGGATTTTAAATACCATGAGTTTACAAGGCATGCTGTAGGAAGCAATGATGTTTTGATAGAAATACTTTATGCCGGAATATGCCATAGCGATATACATGTTGTTGAAGGCAAATCAAGCAATACTCCTTTAGTGGTAGGACATGAAATAGCAGGCAGAGTTGTACAGGTTGGAAATGCTGTAACAAAATTCAAATTGGGAGATTTTGCAGGCGTAGGCTGTATGGTAAACTCATGCGGACAATGCGAAAGCTGTTTGGATAATTTAGAACAGTACTGTTTAAATAGAGCCGTTTATACTTACGGATCAAGAGACAGATTCCATAATAATGAAATCACTCAAGGCGGATACTCTGATAATATAGTGGTGTCTGAAAATTTTGCAATACTTATACCAGATAATGCAGAACTTGATAAAGTTGCTCCGCTTCTTTGTGCAGGCATTACAACTTATTCACCTATACAAGTTATGAATGTACAAAAAGGCGATAAAATAGGTATTGCTGGATTTGGAGGACTTGGTTCTATGGCTGTAAAATATGCTGTAAAATTAGGTGCTGAAGTTACAGTATTTGACATCACAGAAGATAAAAGACAGGACGCTTTAAATATGGGAGCTGTAAAATATGTTAATGTCAATAATGCAGAAGATTTAAAAAATGTTAATAACACTCTTAATTATATAATAAGTACAATTCCAGCTTATTATGATGTTAACATGTATATGCGTATGCTTAAAAGAGGCGGTACTATGTGTATATTAGGACTTCCTAGAACCTCTAAAATGCCCACTCTTATAGCAATGGTGGGACAGCATGGCAGTAAAAAATTATTCGGCTCACTCATAGGAGGCATAAAAGAAACTCAGGAAATGCTTAACTATTCTATAGAAAATAATATTTACCCTACTGTAGAGATAATAAAAGCAGATGCTCAAACAATATCTGATGCTTATAGAAAAGTTATAGACGGAAAAGTAAAATTCAGATATGTAATAGATATGCGTACTATAAATAAATAACTTATAATAATTTAATACCATATAAAAAAATAAAGGCTGTAGGTATAACACTTTCAGCCTTTTATTTTTTATATTTTTAATAGTAGATTAATTATTTATATTCTTTAAATGTATTTTTAGCACTGCCGCATATAGGACATTTATCAGGTGCTGAATTAGCTTCAACATAACCGCAAGTTTCACATAAATAATATTTCTCTGCTAATGGCTTATTATTTTGCAAATTGCTTATGGCTTGAGTAAATAAAGCATTATGTGATTTTTCTGCTTTTATTATATTATTAATCTCATTTGCCATTTCTTTTTTATTATCTTTATTTAATACTTTCAATAATTCAGGATACATTTTAGTATATTCATAATATGTCATTGATTGAGCTGATTTCAAATTTTCAATGTCTGTTCCTACTTTAGGATCCCCTACTTGAGCTTGTAAAATAGTATCTGTTATCTTATCTTGAATAGCGGCATTATATAAAATATTAGCATGCCAAGATTTTGAATCAGAAACAGCTTGAAATAAATTAACTATAGCTTTATTTTTTGAAGCTGCAGAAAATTTAGCATAAGCAAAAGAAGAATTAATTTCCATATCATAAGCTATAGACACAGCTTCTAAAGTATTATTAGCAGTTTTTGGAGTTTGAGAATATACTAAAAACTGAAAATTAAAAAAATAGAAACTATTAATAATCTTTTTAACATAAATTTCTACTCCTTACTTTATTAAATATATTTTATTATAATATATCCACAAATACAGAAAAATCATTTGATAAATATTCATCAGATATTTTTATTTGGCATTTTAAATCCAAATCTTTTACTATATCGCAAACCATATTGAATACTTCATCTTTTTTATAGTAGTAATATTTATCACCATATTTTTCTTTGCATGAAATATCAAGCAAATTGAAGCATACGCCTTTCCTAGCAGCAATTAAAAAATCTCTTACAGCATTTTTCAAAAACTCATCATTGTTTCCAAGATTAAGATTAAATATACCGGAAGAATATATATAATCAAAATCATCTTCTATATCAGCACTTTTGAAAAAATCTATAGTCATAAATTGCGGATTGATATTTTTAAATTTCTTATGCTTAGCCCTCTCAATCATCTCAGGCATTATATCAATACCAATATAATAAGTATTAATATTCTGCTTATCTATGTATTCGGCTAAATGTCCGAGTCCGCATCCCACATCAAGTAAAATTGACTTTCTTATATCGAAATGACTAAGCAAAGCAGAAAATCTAGCCTCCTGAGCGTCCTGAGATTCCCAATCCAAAACTTTATATTCCGGTATATTAAAATCTTTTACCCTTTCTATATAATGCTCTATTATTATTGATTTTTTATTGTTACTGTCCATATACCTTTCCAAAAATATTTTTTATAATTCTTTATAATTATTTTAGTGATAATTTATATATTGTTTTATGACTGTAATTTCTGTCAGCATCAAATATTATGCTTGGAAAATGCGGGAAGTTTACAGCACCCGGTAAATACTCTGTTTCAAAACAAAATGCATTATGCTTATTTAAAACTGTATTTCTAACTTCTCTATTATTAAGCATATTGCCTGAATAGAAATGCATAGCTGGTTTTGTAGTATAAAGCTCTAAAGTAATGCCTGTTTTTTCACTATGGCATGAAGCTCTTAATTTATTCAAATTATTCTCTTCTTCATTTGTATTAGATAATATATTTTTTTCATTAAATATGAAACAATTATCATAACCATTTGCTTTTTCTATATCAGCACCTATTTTTTTTGTTTTAGTAAAATCAAAAGGAGTATTTTCTGTTTTTAAAATCTCTCCTGTAGATACGCATTCATCTGTTACAGGCAAATAAAATGAAGAATCTATAAATAAATCATGATCATATATAACATCTTCCCCATTGAGATTCCAATAAGCATGATTAGTGAGGTTTATAGGTGTAGGAGCATTCACTGCAGCAAAATATTCTATTATTATTTCATTATCATCTGTTAAAGAGTATGTTATATCTATATCAGCATTGGCAGGATAACCTTCATCGCCTTCATTTGAACTATAGCTGAATAATACAGAATGATTATCCAAAACCTTAGAATCAAATTTTTGAAATGATATTCCTTTATCTCCGCCATGTAAATGATGTTTTCCATTATCATTTTTAGTTAATTTATATGTTTGTCCGTCAAGTGTGAACTCAGCATTTATGGTTCTGTTAGCTATTCTTCCAACAGAAGCACCTATATAATCATGCGGATTCAAATAAAATGAATAATCATCGCTTCCGAATGACACCTGCACTTCATTTCCATTTTTATCTTTGAAAAACACGCCAACTATTGAAGCACCAATATCTGTAAGTTTTAATATCATATCATTTTCATTTTTTAATTCATATAAAAGATATCCGTTTCCAAAATTTTTAACTTGCATAATAACAAACTCCCTATTTTATATAGTAATGCTATATTATACCATTATACAGCATTATTTCAATAATATAAAAAAACATAAAAAACATATTGATATTTATCGATATGTATGCTATATTAACACATCGATAAACTTCGATACATAAATTTAATAAGGATATTATTAATATGAAAGACTATAAAAAAGAAGCAGTAATATTCAAAGCATTCTGCGATGAAAACAGACTTCAAATATTAGATATGATCAAAAACGATGAAATATGTGCCTGCAAACTTTTGGAAGAATTAAAAATAGTGCAGTCTACATTATCTCATCATATGAAAATATTATGCGATGCTGAAGTAGTGATACCAAGAAAAGAAGGCAAATGGACTTATTACAGCATAAACAAAGAAGGTTTTGAAAGAGCAAAAGAATTATTAAATTATTACATCAAATTATAAAGATTAATTTTATACCTAAATAACTATATTTTATCAAAAATAAATTTATATTTTTGTTTTTATATATGGGGCTTTGCTGGTTCCATACACCACTTCTTTTGCGACCGAAGGAAGTACTGCGACTGAAAGGAGTACCTTTAGGTGTGGTATTGCCACAGGCGAAGCCCGCCTACGGCGAGAAGCAGCCACAGCCCGCCTCGCGAAGCGTGCCTTTGGCAGGCGAAAAGTTATATTTGAACTTAAATGTAATAAATTATTTTACATGTAAGATAATTTTAGTATTATTTAGTACTAATTTTATACTTGCATTTTTTGCAACTTTTTGCGGCGGGAAAAGTTGAATAAAAAAATGACAAACTTAAAAATTTTTTAGTATATAAAGGAAATTAAATTATGACAATAATAAAATCAATATTCATCTTTATACAAGATCAAATAATATCAATGAAATGGCTTAATACTTTAATAGGAAATATATTAAATAATTTTGCCTTATCAGAAACAGTTAAAGGGATAATACAATTTTTTATTTATGATCTTATAAAAATATTTGTGTTGTTATCAGTTCTTATATTTTGTATATCATATATTCAATCTTATTTTCCACCTGAAAGAACAAAAAAATACTAAGCAGATTTAAAGGCATATCAGCAAATATATTGGCTGCCCTTTTCGGTACTGTTACACCATTTTGCTCATGCTCATCAATACCGCTTTTTATAGGATTTACTTCTGCAGGAATACCTATTTCAATGACATTTTCATTTTTAATATCATCGCCTCTTGTAGACTTAGCTTCTTTAATACTTTTATCAAGCATATTCGGTATGAAGATTGCAATTGCTTACGTGATTGTGGGACTTGTACTTGCTGTTGCCGGAGGTACTTTAATAGGTAAACTTAAAATGGAAAAATATTTAGAAGACTTTATAAAAAATATAAAAGTAAATAATACAGAAATAGCAATACAAACTATGACTAAAAAAGAAAGATTAATATATTCAAAAGAACAGGTTATAGAAACTATAAAAAAAGTCTATTTATATATTTTTGTAGGAGTTGGAATTGGAGCTTTTATTCATAATGTTATACCATCTGAATGGATAAATACAATACTAGGAAAAAATAATTGGTATTCTGTGCCTTTAGCTTCTTTGGTAGGAATTCCAATGTATGCAGATATATTCGGAACTTTGCCTATAGCAGAGAGTTTATTTTATAAAGGTGCGGGACTTGGTACTATTCTATCATTCATGATGTCAGTTACTGCCTTATCTCTGCCTTCTATTATTATGCTTAAAAAAGCAGTTAAAATGCCTCTTTTAATATTTTTTGTATTTATAGTAACTTTAGGAATAATTATTATTGGATATTTATTTAATAATTTTTATTTTCTATTTGTATAATTAAATCTTTAATAAAAATGAATAATAAAAAACTATAAAAAGGAGTAAATTATGTTTTTCAATAACAATAAAAAATCACAATGCAGCTGCGGAGGCTTATGTCAAACATCATCCGAAGAAAATGCAAGAATAAAAATATTAGGTACAGGCTGTAATAACTGTAAAAAATTGGAAGAAAACACATTGAAAGCTTTGAAAGATATGGGACTTAATTTAACAGTGGGACATGTTTATAATATAGAAAAAATAGCTGCCTATGGAGTTATATCCACACCTAGCCTAGTATTAGATGAAAATGTATTATCTTATGGTAAAGTACTAAATAAAGACGAAATAATAGAACTATTAAAAGATAAATTGTAAAAAATGTATGATTTTTTTCAATTTTAAATTTGCAATTATTTTATATATACCTATAATATGTATATGCTAACTTTGGAGGTATATTATGGCTATAGAAAAAATACAATTTGGCTGAGGATGTTTGCCTGACCCTCTAGAGGATGAGGGTATAGAAAGAGAAGTAGAAAAAATACTGCTTTTAGGTAATGATGATGAAAATTCTCTTAACATGCTTGATAATTTAAGAAGAGCTATATTGGATTTAAATTTGGACTTATCCATAAAATATACAGACAGTAAAGGAACTATGTCATATTATGGTGTTATGACTTTGCCTGCTCTTATTGTTAATGATGAACTTATATCTTATGGAGAAGTTTTGGATAGGGAAAAAATAGTAAATATTTTAAAAGAAAAATTATAAATATTAAAAAATTTTTAAGGAGATAACATGTCATTAAAAGATATTTTATTCGGAAAAGGCGGATGCGGCTGAGGACCTGCTATTAACCCCTTCGTTGAAGAGGAAACAACAAAAGAATCGCCTATAGAGGCTAGAGTAAAAATATTAGGCACAGGATGTTCTAATTGCAAAAAATTAGAAGAAAATACAATAGCTGCCATAGAAGAAGCAAAACTTGATTTAGCTATTAAATATGTGGAAGATATGGCTGAAATAGCTTCTTATGGAGTAATGTCTACTCCTGCCCTATTATTAGATGATAAAGTTCTTTCTTATGGTAAAGTATTAAGCAAAGAAGAAATCATCAAAATTCTAAAAGAAAATCTATAATATTTTTTTTATTCTCTAATATCAAAAGGAAGGTTAAATATTCATATATTTAACCTTTCTTGTTTATATAGCATAGATACTGTCTAAAAATAAATACAAATCTTTGCATAAATAATTATGTTATTTACTTTAATAATTAAGCATGATAGATTATTAATTATAGTTTTACATTTTACGGAGTTTTTTATGTTAGAAAAATATATACAAAATAAAATAATACCTGTAGTAGTTATTGAAAATGAAGAAGAAATAAGAAACGTAGCAGAACTTTGTTTGGAATTTCTTCCTTCTATAGAATTAACTCTTAGAACAGAATACGGATACAAAGCTTTAGAAATATTAGCCAAAGACTACCCTCAACTTCCAAGATCTGCTGCTACTGTTTTAAATACAGAACAAGTTGATAGAATACTTGATTTGGGAACTAATATAATAATAAGCCCAGGATTTCAGCCTATAATGCTAGAATATGCCAAAAAGAAAAATTATCATTATATACCAGGTGCTGCAACTCCTTCTGAGATTGAACAATGTTTAGCTTACGGACATAAATATATAAAATTTTTCCATGCTGGTTTATACGGAGGCATTAATTGGATAAAAAATATAGCTCCGGTTTATCAGCATACAGGAGTAAAATTTATGCCTTTGGGCGGAGTAAGTATTGATAATGTAAAAGAATATTTGCAAAACAAAAATGTATTTGCATGCGGAGGCTCTTGGTTATGTCCTAGAAATCTAATGGAAGAAAAAAATTGGAAAGAGATAAAAAGAAGATTTGAAGAAGCTCATAATTTAATAAAAGAGCTAGGAATTTAATAAAACTTTTTTATGTTATTTTTATATACTTTATATATAAGTGAATATAAATTTGTATAAAATAAATTTGCATTCACTTATTATTTTTTGTATAATTTCAAAGTATAATTTTTAATATTAGGACAGTTTATAATATGATTAGCAAAGAAAACAAATATTTTTATAGTGCATTGAATAATATTCAAAATAAAAAATATGATGAAGCTATTAACGATCTGCTTAAAGTTATAGAAATAGATAATGATAATTTAGATGCTTATCATAATTTGGCTAGAGTTTATTATGAAATAAAAGATTATGATAAAGCTATAGAAACTTATAATAAATCTATTGAAATATATCCTCATGACAGCGATACTTATTATTACAGGGCTGAAGTTTATATTGATAAAGAAGATTATGATAAAGCTATAGAAGATTTAGAAAAAGCTATTGTAAAAAATAAAGCCTATTCTGATGCTTATTATTTAATGTCAGTAGCATACAGAAAAAAGAAAAAATACAAAAAAGCAATAAAATATCTAAAAGAAACATTAGAGTTCAACTATGAAGATTATATAGCATATTATGATTTATATAAGCTATATAGCATACTTTCAAATCATGAAAAAAAAGATGAAAAAAAAGAAAAGTATATTCTCAAATCTCAAAAATATTTGAAAAAATCAGCAGATTTAGGATATGAAAAAGCTATAGAAAAAATAAATAATGAGGATATCAATAAATAGAAATTTTAATAATTTTAAACTTTAATCATATTTTTATATATTATAAAATATAAAAAAAGAATTTACTTGCAATATTATAAATATAAAATATTATATAATATAGGTAAATTAGTAAATAAAGGAGATTATAATATGTCCAAAAAAGTTTTAGTACCTTTAGCTGAAGGATTTGAAGAAATAGAGGCTATCACTATTGTTGATGTTTTAAGAAGAGCAAATATAGAAGCAGTAACTGCTTCTTTAACTGATAATTTAGAAGTAAAAGGTTCTCACAATATTTTTGTAAAAGCAGATACAACTCTAGAAAAAATAATGAATTATGATTTTGATGCTATAGCTCTTCCAGGCGGAATGATAGGTATGAATAATTTAAAAGCAGATATGAGAGTTTTAGAAAAAATCAGAAATATGCATGAAAGTAAAAAGTTAGTATCAGCAATATGTGCATCCCCTATAGTATTAGGTGAGGCTGGCGTTATAAATGGAAAATATACTTGCTATCCTAGCTGTGAAATTTATGTGAAAGGCGGCGAATATGTAGAAAAAGATTTAGTAGTTTGTAATGATAATGTTATTACATCAAAAGGTCCTGCTACTACAGTATTCTTTGCTTTAGAAATAGTGAAATATTTAAATGGATCTAATGAAGAATTAGCAAATGCTTTATTAATACCATTGATTAGATAATTATAAAAAATAAAAAAGTTGAGGTGTAAATGAAAGTTATTATACCAGCAGCCGGAGAAGGCACAAGATTAAGACCGCATACTATTACAAAACCAAAACCAATACTCCCTATAGCAGGTTCTACAATTATTGATTTTATTATGACTGAAATATCTTCTATACAGGACTTGGAAGAAGTAATATTTATAGTAGGTTATTTAAAAGATCAAATGATCGAATATCTAACTGAAAAATATAAAAATATTAAACTTACATTTATAGAACAAAAAGAGTATAAAGGTTTAGCTCATGCAATATCGCTTACAAAAGAACATATAAAAGATGATGACAAAATATTTATCATTTTAGGAGATACTATATTCAAATTAAATCTTTCGAATATAGTAAGTAAAAATGAAAATTCTCTTGGAGTATGTGAAGTTGATAATCCAAGCAGATTTGGAGTAGCAGTATTAAATGAGCAAGGCGTTATAACAAAATTAGTTGAAAAACCACAAGAACCTATAAGTAACTTAGCTCTTACAGGTATGTATAATATAGTTAATACTAAAGAATTATTTGAATCTATAGATTATATTATTAAAAATGATATAAAAACTAAAAATGAATATCAGCTTACAGATGCTTTAGAATATATGATAAAAAACTCAATCATATTTAAAACATTTAAACTAGACGGCTGGTATGACTGCGGTGAAAAATCTACTATGATAGAAACAAATAAATCTATCATTAAACATGACATATTAAGTAAAGGTATAAAAGACACTGCTATAATACCTCCTGTATTCATAGACAAAGATGTAAAAATAGAAAATTCTGTAATAGGTCCTTATGTGCATATTGGAAAGAATTCTAAAATAGAAAATTCCATATTAAAAAACAGCATTATATTTGAAGAAGTTAATATATCTAATGCATTTATGGAAAATTCTATAATATCTGAAAAAGTTACATATAAAGGAAAAACTCATTCAATGGATATAGGTGCCTCCATAACTATAGAACAAAATTAATAATATTTGAAATATTAAAAAAGGAAGCTCTCATTATAAATATGGCAGCTTCCTTTTATTTTTATAATGTAGCATTCATAAAAGCCATTACAATAAACTGCAAGAAACTCACAAATAAAAATATTCCTGTATCCATTATTAAAAGTGAATAAGGATAATTAGTGAGAAGTATTGAAAATCTCACTTTATCTGCTATTATCAAAGATGAATATGTTAAAAATCCTATGATTAGTTTTAAATGCTCTTTCAGAGGCACAAAATGAGAAAATACCATAAAAAATAATGCTATGAGTAAACTTTGAATAAAAGAAAAAAACTCAAAATAATACATCATTTTTATTCTATTATTCCAATTACGAACGCCAGGCAATATCTCTCTTCTATAATAGAATTTTTTAACCGATTGAAATTCTAATACGAATCTTGTAGCTAAAAATCTAACTACATAACAAGCTAAAACAAATTCCAAATATTTTACTATTATATTTTCCATAATCAAAAATTATATAAATACCATTCATCACAATTCTTACAGAAATCTAATTTCTTGCAAACATTATCAATGAAATAATTTTCAAGTCTCTTCCATATATTATCTATATCCTCTTCATATATAGAAGCTATTTTCTTTTCTTTGTTTATATCAAATCTGCAAATATAGATGTCTCCGTAACTATCTATAAATAAATCTCTAGCCAAATGCCAGCAGCCTATATTAATAATAGGAGCCATATCCCCTACTCTATTATCATCTATAATACCTCTGTAATTATAATATTTCTGCATTATGATATCAACTTTGTACTTATCGAAATATTTATAATATGAAGCTAAATAATCAAAATTATCTTTTTGCTTAGTTATCTGCAAATAAGTATTTTTAGGTTCTCTAAGCAAATAATAGTCTATATTAGACATGATAGTTTTTATATCGCCATTATCATATATCTTATTATAAACATCTTCTTCTACAGTATCTAAATGTATTATAACATAAAGATTATTTCTCTCTGATTGCATAGATAATAATTTCTTGGCATTATCGCTGTCAAGAAGCAATGCATTAGTTTCTAAATATACATTAACATTTTTATTTCTTGTAGAATATTCTAATATATCAAAAACATCTTTATTCAAAAGAGGTTCATAATAACTTCCTATAGACATATTTAAATCGCCGCAAAAATTATAAAGTTTATCATAAATAGTTTTAAACTCATCTAAAGTAATATTCTTTTCTTCTTTTGAAAGCTCATTTTTTATAACTTCATTCTTTAACAAATATTTATTCAATACATTTTGTCTATTATTAATATCTATTTCTAAATAAGAAGGCAATGTTCTCCTAATACTTGGATTTTCTTCTATTGCTTTCACCATTTCATTATAATTTTTATAATTGATGAGTTTTTTTATTAAAATAGAATTTCTTTTACTATCAGCAAATAGAGAAAGTCTGTAATATCTCATATCATGTTCAGATATAAGTATTTCTATTTCAAAAAAATTAGGATCAACAAATACAATATTGTTTATAGCATTTTCAGATACTTTAATATCTTTAGTTTTTATTATATTAAATAATTTCTCAAAAGCAGTTCTTCTTATTATAAAAGGTACTATGCCTGAAGGATAATTTTCACCATAACTAAAATATGATATATTTTCTTCATGTATCTTAGTTAATTTCACTGTTTCATCTTCATTAAATAAAGGCATATTTCCCGGTATATAAATTATATTGTCATAATTTTCGCTTTCTTTATATATGTTATTCAAATAATTTTCTATTTTTTCAAGATCATTATTTTCTATATATTTAACATCGCAATTTAATTTCTCTTTTAAAATATTAATCTTATCATTAAAGATACTATCAAATTCTTTAGAAAACTCATTGGAAAAAGTTTTATCAGCTAATATTAAAAAACTCATCTTTTACCTCTTATAAAAATTAATTAAATATAATCCATAATATTATCAGGACTTCTTGATATCAAACCGCATACTTTGCATATATACAAACTCTTTTCTGCATTATTATCATAATCAAGAACATCTATATCCTGCAAATTACTAATATCATTATTTACTATCTTCGATAAATTAGAAGCTCCGCAATAGGAACATCTGTAAATTAAATCTTCTGATATATCATCTATATATATTCTTTCATATCGTTTATATTTTGATGAAAATCTTATTCTGTTATTTATATATCTATGAGGAAAAATTTCTATGTATTCTTCCAAAGTAATTTTTTTTAAAGAATTAGATTTTATATTATCTATTTCATTTTTACCTATCATTAAAGAACTAAACTGATTCATAGAAATATTATGTAAATTAATCAAATCATTAAATACTTCATTAGTAAGTTCATAATTATCTAAAGTTATATATTCAGGATAATCGCTTACAATAAGTTTTAATTCTTCTCTGTTTTCTTTAAAATATCCGAATTCACCAAATAAATATTTATCATCTTTATGATATGCAAATAATCCAATCAAAGAATCATAAGTTTCATAAGAATCATTTCCGCTATAAGAATAATCCGCATACAAAACATTATCAAAACTTTTTATATATCTAATAACAGGATCATCATCATATAATTTATGAATAATTTTTTCTTCGCCTAATATATTTTCTATATCTTTCATAAATAACTCATAAAGTATTAATCAGAATATGAAGCAAGCATATCTTCTTGTTCTTTTTTAAATAAAGCATCAGTTATCTCTGTAATTTCACCATCCATAAATCTATCTAATTTATAAAGAGTAACATTTATTCTATGATCTGTAACTCTGTTTTGAGGGAAATTATAAGTTCTTATTCTTTCACTTCTATCTCCTGAACCAATCTGCTCTCTTCTTTCTTTAGCTTCTTTTGCCTTTCTCTCAGCTTCTTCTTTCTCGTATATTCTAGCACGAAGAACTTTCAATGCCTTTGCCTTATTCTTATGCTGACTCTTTTCATCTTGACACTGCACAACTAATCCAGTAGGTAAATGCGTAATTCTAACGGCACTGTCAGTGGTATTAACAGACTGTCCTCCCGGTCCGCTTGAACGGAATATATCAACTCTTATATCTTCATCTTTTATAACAACATCGCTTTCCATAGCTTCAGGCATAACCGCAACAGTAGAAGCTGATGTATGTATTCTTCCTCCTGACTCTGTAGCAGGTATTCTCTGTACTCGATGAGTTCCGCTTTCAAATTTCAATGTTCTGTAAGCATCTTTTCCGGATACCGAAAATATAACCTCTTTATATCCTCCAAGCTCTGTAGGACTAGTATCTATTATTTCCATTTTTAAATTAGTTCTTTCTATAAAACGAGTATACATTCTAAATAAATCGCCTACAAATAAAGCAGATTCATCTCCTCCTGTACCTACTCTAATCTCAACTATAATATTCTTTCCGTCATTTTTATCTTTGGGAAGTAAAAGAAGTCTAAGACCATTTATTATATCTTCTTTTTTTTGATTAAGTTCCTCTATCTCTAATAATGCCATGTCTTTAAGCTCTTTATCAGTATCAGGATTATTAATCATCTCATTGGATTCATCTATTTCTTTTAATACTACTTTTAATTTTTTATATTCTTCAACAATATCTTCTATCTCTGACTTTTTTTTCATCAAATCCTGTATAACTCTATTATCCTTTATATTGGCATCATTAAGTTTCTGTACTATATCTTCATAAGTTTTTTCTACCAATGACAGTTTATCAATTATTGACATAAAATAAATTCCACTCCAAAAAATAAGTATAATTATATACAAATAATGATATTTATCAACTATTATAACTTTTCTTAATTATTCAAATTATTTACTTACACTATTAAAATTAGCTTTAAAATCTATATTAACATGTGTATAATTAGAATTAATAGTAGAACCTATTATTATACTGTTAGGATAACTCCAAGTCCTTAAAGGTATATTGAAATATCTTAATATATTCTGAGATTTTGCAAGCTGTATAGTAAATATATAATCAGGATTGATATTTTTTGATATCTGAGATTTTATATATGTGTCTAAAGATTCCCCATCATAAACACTGTCTATAATAGTTTCCATAGCCTTTTCATTCTCGCTTACAAAATATACTTTATCTATAAAAGTATAATAGAACATGTTTCCATTATTTAAATCATAAGAATATATATAACTATTATTATAATTTCTTTCTTTTTTAATGAGATTAGGATATTTTTCTAATAATGCCACTTCTAATTTAGGAAGCAAAGCAGTATCATTTTCTATATTAAAAATCATTACAGGGTATATCAATTCAGATCTTTTTGATTCTATATATGCCACAGCCATCTCGCCATACAAATCATTTATAATGCTTCCAAATGAATAAACATCATTCATCTTTGTAAATAAATTGTATAATTCAGAATATAATTTATTATTATGATCCATTTTCAAATCATTATACATTATAGGATAAAGCCCTGCCAAGTATGATTTCAAAGCAAAATACATAACAGTTCTTTCCTTAGGTAAATAATTCTGTATATCTATAGCATCTTCTAAACCATAAAGAGAATATCTTTCAGAACCGCCGTACTCATAATCAACAAAAATATCCATTAATCCATTATCATTATTTATCTTAGCATTCCCATATATTGAATATGCATTATCAAAAAATTGTAATGGAGTAAATAGTAAAGAGCCTTCACATTTATTATAATCAAAAAGCTGTTTATTAACATAGAAGGAAATATCTGATTCATATTTGTTTTCAACATTATTAAGTAATTTTATTTCACTAATGCCGTCAGTGTCAGAGTTTAAAAAATCAATTAATTTCTTTATATGATTATAATTTTTAGTAACTATTAAAAGCCCTTTATAGAAATTAAAGAATAAATAAGGACTTCCATTATCTAAAGCATATATTCTGCTTCCATTATAATTAATTTTTTTTACTTCATAAGTAATATTATCTATAGTTAAATTTTCAGAATTAAAAAAAGATTTAAATATGAAAGAATTCAATCTTCCTATATCAAATAAATAAAAAATTTCAGAATTATCTAAATTTCCATTATAGCCCCAAAAAAGTAAAGCAGCATTTCTTCTCAATATTGGTTTAGAAGCCATTTTAACCAAAAAATTATCATTTGTTCTCAATCTGTCAGCAAATGCATCTGCCTTTCTAAGCAAAATAGAAAAATCATACATAGATTCATCATGTGATATTCTATAAGCATATATAGAGTCAGAAAATTTAAGCACACTTTTATCTAAACTTTTAACACTTACATAAGCGATATTATCTTTAGGCATTTTTACTTCAGACATATTTTTTTTATGAAGCCCATAAGGAAAATACCCAAATATAATAAATAAAGAAATTATTACAATTAATATAATAGATAATATAAAAAATAACTTAATCTGTCTTTGTCTTTTAATACTAACCATAAAAAATTATTTCCTTATTTATATTATCTATATTATTTTTATCTTCGTCAAAATTTAAAAATGGTTTAATAAAAAAACCGATTCAAGTTTATCACCTGAATCGGTCTTTATTATATAGCTTAATAAATAATTATTGTTTATTATTTATTAATAGATTCAACTATAGCGTCTACTAAAGCGTCCATTTCACCAACGTTAGCAGCTTTCATAGAAGAAGAAACTGAAACTTGAGCATCTAAGATTTCACATTGTTTCAAGTTATTTTCAATGAATTCCTGCATTAAAGCACCAGATTTAGGAGCCCAAGAACCATTTTCTATGATAGCAAACTTACGTTTTTGAACGTTAAGAGCTCTCATATCATCTAAATAACTATGCATTGGAGGGTAAATATTAAGGTTGTAAGTAACAGAAGCTAATACAACATGGCTTAATTTGAAAGTATCAGCGATCAAGTAAGAAACATGAGTGCTAGATACGTCATGCATAGCTATATTAGTAACACCTTTTTCAGCTAATTTAGCAGCTAAAACGCCAACCATATTTTCAGTATTACCATACATAGAAGCATATACGATTAATACACCTTTTTCTTCAGGCTCATAAGTACTCCATTTGTTGTATTTATCAAGGATATAACCTAGATTGTTTCTCCAAATAGGTCCATGTAAAGGACAGAACATTTTAATTTTATCAATAATTCCGCCAGCTTTTTTGAGCAAGTTTTGTACGTGAGGGCCATATTTACCAACGATGTTAGTATAATATCTTCTAGCCTCATCTAACCAATCTCTGTCGAAGTTAACTTCGTCATTGAATAATCTTCCGTCTAAAGCGATGAAAGAACCGAAAGCATCAGCAGAGAATAATACTCCATTAGTAGTATCAAAAGTAACCATAGCTTCTGGCCAGTGTACCATTTGAGCAGCTACGAAAGCAACTTCGTGTTTACCGAATTTTTTGCTGTCGCCTTCTTTTACTTGTTCTTTTTTGTCTTCAGGAATAGTGAAGCCGAACTGATCCATAAACATGAAAGCTTTTTCAGTAGCTATAACTTTAGTTTCAGGGTGTCTGATTAAAACTTCATCTATAGAAGCAGCGTGGTCTGGTTCCATGTGGTTAATAACCATATAGTCAAGTTTTTTACCATTTAAAACATATTCTAAGTTATCTAAGAATTGTCTGCAAACAGCCCAGTCAACTGTATCAAAAAGAACTGTTTTTTCATCTAAAAGAACATAAGAGTTATAAGAAACACCTTTAGTTAAAGGGTGTACATTTTCAAATAGAGCCAAGCGATGTTCATTCGCTCCAACCCAATATAAATCTTCAGTAACTTTTCTAACGCAATGCATTATTTTTCCTCCTCAAAAAATTATTAATAATTAAGTTTATATTTTAAGCCTTAATGAAGTTAGCTTTTTCTTCACTACATTCAGGACATACCCATTCATCTGGAAGAGCTGTAAAGTCTGTACCTGGAGCTATTTCAGATTCTGGATCACCAATAAATGGATTATACTCATAACCACAACCGCTACATACATAGATTTTAGGTAATTCGATTGTTTTCTTAGGAGTAATCTTTTTCATTTTCTTATATGGTACTTCTGCAGGTTTCTTAGCACCAGTATCAAGAGCTTTAGTTAACAATGGAAGGATCTCTTTAACATCTCCAACGATACCATAGTCAGCATTTTTGAAGATTTTAGCAGAACCTTTAACGTTGATAGCTACGATGATAGAAGCGTTTTTGATACCTTTTAAGTGTTGGTTAGCACCTGAAATACCGCAAGCTATGTATAAGTTACCATTGAATTTTTGACCTGACATACCAACATATCTGATGATAGGTAAGTATTTCAATTCTTCAGCAACAGGACGAGAACAACCTATAGCAGCACCAGCAGCTTTAGCTAAGTCCTCAACAAGTTTCATATTTTCTTTAGCACCGATACCTTTACCAGCAGAAACAACTCTTTCAGCATTAACAATAGGAGTATTAATATCAATACCTACAGAGAAGTCAATTCCATCTTTCTTAAGAGCAGCTACTAAAGCGTCAACTTTATCTTGAGCTGAACCTTCTTTGAAGATGATATTTCTTCTTTCACCAGTAATAGGACCTTTTTTAGCCATAGGACCAGCAGCAGCAACAGGAGCTTTAGGCATTTTACCAAGTATAGCAGCAGAAATAACAACTTTTTGTATTTCACTTGTACCTTCGTAAATAGTACAGATCTTAGCATCACGATAAGCTCTTTCTACTATATAAGCACCTTTAATGTATCCGTTACCACCATGGATTTGAAGAGCTTGGTTAACAACTTCTAAACCTATTTCAGAAGCATATAATTTAGCCATAGCAGATTCAGTACCATAAGGTTCATGTCTGTCTTTCATAGCAGCAGCACTGTAGATAAGAAGTCTAGCAGCACGTAATTTAGTAGCCATATCAGCAAGTTTGAAAGCGATAGCTTGTTGCTGAGCGATAGGACGTCCGAACTGTATTCTTTCTTTAGAATAAGCTACAGCAGCTTCATAAGCACCTTGAGCGATACCTAATGCTTGAGCAGCAATACCAATACGTCCGCCGTCAAGAGTCTGCATAGCAATTTTGAATCCTTGACCTTCTTTACCAAGCAAGTTTTCTTTAGGAACTTTAACGTTATCGAAAAGTAACTGAGCTGTAGCAGAAGCACGAATACCTAATTTGTCGTATTTTTCACCGAATTCAAAGCCTTCCCAGCCTTTTTCAACGATGAAAGCACTGATACCTTTTGTTCCGATACCAGGAGTAGTAACAGCAAATACTACATAACTTTCAGCTTCTATAGAGTTAGTTATGAATATTTTTTCACCATTTAATATATAGTGATCGCCTTTTAATTCAGCAGTAGTTTCTGTACCGCCTGCATCAGATCCAGCTTCTGGTTCAGTTAAACCGAAAGCACCTAATTTTTTACCTTCAGCAAGAGGAACTAAATATTTTTTCTTTTGCTCTTCAGTACCGAAAGCATAGATAGGATAACTACCTAAAGAACAATGAGCTGATAAAATTACGCCCATACTTCCATCTACTCTTGAAAGTTCTTCTACAGCTATAGCATAAGCAATATTATCAAATCCTGCTCCGCCGTATTTTGTTTCAAAAGGCAAACCCATAATATCTAATCCGCCTTTACCTAATTGTTTTACAGCTTCTGTTGGGAATTTACCTGTTTGATC
>NZ_CALXYQ010000032.1 GCF_944393015.1 uncultured Brachyspira sp. | reverse complement strand
GCAATAACCAGAGATAAACGAGCAGATGATAACTTTAGTTATCATCTATATTTCAGCGAGTTTATCGATAGCAATAATAAGAAGATTATTTATTATTGTCATCAGGATTTATTTCTATATATTTTATATTATCCTTTTTTTCATCTTCTTTATTATCTTCAGGATTTATTTCTATAACTTTTAAATTATCTCTATCATTATTTTCATCTGTTGTTTCTGCATCTTTTGTTTCTATTATATCAGCTTCTATAATATCAGATTTTTTATTTATATTTTTTAGTTTTCCATAAATAATAACAAAAAGTACATAATATATAATAGACATTAAAACAGCAGATAAACTGTAAGGAATTAATGACATATTATTATTGTATATTGTTTTAAATAAATAATTATATCCATAAGGGAAAAGTATATACAATAACAATATTAATGGAATAGTAAGCAAAAGCCATAATTTGTTTTTATAAACTTTATCTGCAAATGAATATGATATAATGATTGTTAATATAGATATTGTAGATAAATATGAAACAGTTCCTCTATCTAATTTGGCATTATTATAATCTAATTCTAAGAAATTCATTATAATAATTCCGCATATAGAAGTTAAAAATATTCCTATCATTGTATATATTATAGCAAATAACAATTTAAGTAAAAATACCCTGTTTGAAAATTCTTTTTCAGTATGGGGAAGCATTTCAACAACCCAAAGTATTATAGAGAAACTAAAAGTTTGAATAAGAAGTTCCGGCAAATTAACCAAATGAAATTCAAGAGGAAGCTGAGTATATATCAAGCCTTCTATAGAACTAGGTGCTGATGAAGGAGCTGCGATGATACCTATACATGCAAATACAAGCCATAGTATAAACCAACCGAATTTTGTAGCTATAATTTTTCTAAGCGGGAATAATGCAATGGATATGAATATTGCTCTTATAGGCTGTAAAAACGGTCCTATAACAGTAAGAGGAGATTCAAAACCTCTCATAAAATTAGTAATTATATCATTACTATATACAGAGGTGTAATCAAACATATTAGAGAATAAAATTCCAAAAACTATATAAGTTAAAGTATGGATAACAGCAACTTTTATATAAAAAATAAAAAAATGTCTAATAAAAATTTTTGGACTATTCTCATTCTCTTCCATAAGAATTCTCTCTAATCTATTTTTCTTGTCTTTCTACAATATCGTTATGATAAACTAAATTAATTCTTTTAATAGAAAGTGCCTTACCAGTTACAGTGTCAATTTGAACTATAATACCGTTAATCATAGGACTGGTAGTTTCCACTTCAAATCTATGAGGCATTTTAGTAACAAATCTGGCTATAGCAGGTTCTTTTTTCATTCCTATAACGGAATTATAGCTTCCGCACATGCCCAAATCTGATATATAAGCTGTATACGATGACAATATCTTCTCATCAGCAGTCTGAACATGAGTATGAGTACCAAATATACAGGAAACCTGCCCTTCAAGATAATATGAAAAAGCTATTTTTTCTGCCGTAGCTTCTGCATGAAAATCTATAAATATGACATTAGTTTTTTCTTTTATATGTTTAATTGCAAGATTGGCTTTTTTGAAAGGACAATCCAATGTATCCATAAAAGTCCTTCCCATAAGATTAATTACACCAATCTTACAATCTAACATATCGTATATATAATAGCCAAGTCCTGGGGCATCACTAGGATAATTATAAGGACGAAGCAGACGATGCTCATTGCCTATCAAAGCAAAGACATCTCTATTATTCCAAATATGATTACCAGAAGTAAGTACATCTATACCGGAATTAAAAAGCTCTGCTGCTGTATCTCTAGTAATGCCTATTCCATTGGCAGCATTTTCACCATTTGCTATTATAAAATCTATATTGTTCTCTAATTTTATTTCTTCTAAATGCCTTCTAATAGCATAACGTCCTGTAACACCTATAATATCACCAAGACATAATATATTCTTCACAGACATTTTATTTACCTTGCAACTTCAACTGCTCTAGTTTCTCTAATAACAGTAACTCTAATTATACCTGGGTATTTCAATTCATCTTCTATTCTCTTAGCAATATCTCTTGCTATTTGCTTAGCTTGAATATCATCTACCATATCGCTTTTAGCCATAACTCTAAG
Organism: uncultured Brachyspira sp.; assembly: GCF_944393015.1. Lineage (GTDB taxonomy): Bacteria > Spirochaetota > Brachyspiria > Brachyspirales > Brachyspiraceae > Brachyspira. The sequence continues at coordinate 27,979 of NZ_CALXYQ010000032.1, read as the reverse complement.
TTCACGGCCTGCCTGTATAGCAAATGATTTTTCAACACCCTCTATACTATCAGCAATCTTTTCTAAATTATCTAAACGTTTAATGTAACTTTCAAAAGATTCTCTTCTTGCACCAGGTCTTGCCGCACTAATAGCATCGGCAGCCTTTACTATTACAGCCTCAACACTTTGAGTATCAACATCATTATGATGTGCTCTTATAGCATTAACTACTTCTTCTTTTTCTCCGCATCTCTTAGCTAAATCGGCACCGCTCATAGCATGAGAACCCTCGCCTTCTGTTTCTATAGCCTTTCCTATATCATGCAAAAATGCACTTCTTTTGGCCATTTCCACATTAGCACCTATTTCAGCGGCTATCATAGCAGCAATATTAGCAACTTCTTTACTATGGAAAAGCATATTTTGTCCATAACTTGTTCTATATTGAAGTCTGCCCATATGCCTGATTAATTCATGATGCATAGTAGTAAGATTTAAATCCACAATAGCATTCTCGCCTGCTTCCATAATAGAATCTTCAACTTCTCTTTTAGTTCTCTCAACAACTTCTTCTATTCTGGCAGGGTGAATTCTTCCGTCTAAGATAAGCTTTTCTAATGAAACTTTAGCTATATGTTTTCTTACAGGATCAAAACAAGATATTACAACGGCTTCAGGAGTATCATCTATAATAATATCAACACCAGTAAGCGTCTCAAGCATTCTGATATTTCTTCCCTCTCTACCTATGATTCTGCCTTTCATTTCTTCACTAGGCAAAGATACGGATGTTACAGAAGTTTCCTGAGCCACTTCACTAGAAAGTCTTTGTATAGTTTGTACTATTATTTCCCTAGCCTTTTTCTCTCCTGTTTCTATAGCATTTTTTTCTATATTATCAACTATTTTAGTAGCGGATTTTTTGGCATCTTCTTCTATACTTCTAATCAAATCTGCTTTAGCTTCTTCTCTAGTAAATCCTGCTATTCTCTCGAGTTCTTTTTCAGCCTCTTGTATAACAGAAGTTAATTTATCCTCCTGTTCTTTTATTTTTTTCATTTTATTCTCAATATTATGCTCTTTATTTTCCAAATATTGAGACTTTTTATCAATATTAGCCTCTCGTTGTAGCACTCTATTTTCTAATTTCTGAATTTCAGCTTTTCTATCTCGATTTTCGCTTTCTAATCTATTACGTTCTTTCTGTATTTCAGAATTAGCTTCAGAAAGTATAGTCTTTCTCTCATTTTCTGCTTGCTCTCTTGCACTTTGGAGCAATTTATGTGTTATTATTTCCGTAGAATTAAGCTTGATTTTAGCTATAATAAAACGGGTTGTATATCCAAAAACAAACGCAACTACAACAGAGGTGATAATTATTACTGGATTCATATTTCACCTCTTTATTTTAAATTATTTTTTACAATGTTATATTATTTAACATAAATTTATTATAAAGTCAATAATATATTAATTATAAAAATAACAAAAAGAATGCTGTTATTAATATTTTTGGAACATCTTGCCTGAACCGCCGCAAGTTTCACAAGTTTCAGGTGCTTTATCTCTATATATATTGCCGCAGCTAGGACAAAGATAGAAAGTTACATCTCCATCTTTATTCAAGAAATTATCTATAATATCTTGGAAAAGTTTAGCATGTTCTGTTTCAACTTTACCTAATGAATTTACTGTATCACTAGCTAATTTATTTTTCTGCTCTATAGCAACCTGTGCCAATTGAGGATAAAGTATAGTAGATTCATAAACCTCACCTTTGATACCTGCTTCTAGATTTTCTTTATCACTTGCAGGTTCTACAGGATTAAGCTGAGGAACGAATTTACTCATATCTAATCCGCTTCTCAATGCTAATTTTCTCATTTTTTCGGCATGAATTTTCTCTGCCAATGATGTTGTTGAAAAAACTTTTTGAATAGCTTTATTGCTAGATGCTTTACCAAATGAACTATATCTATTTGCAGCGTTTGATTCGCCTTGAAATATTTGATATAAAACTTCTTCTAATGTTTTAGCAGCCATATTTATTTCCTCCAAATTATGTATTTATATTTAAAAAGAATAATTGTTTTTATTATAATATTCCCAGGTACATGATATCAATTAGTTTAAAAAAAATCAAACCATTTTTTAAAAAATAGAAAAAAAATTAATGCACATTAATATAGATTTAAATTTTTTTTATATTATAATAAAAAACTATTATTTAAAAAAACGGCGAGAATATGGATAACATTATTATAACTATAAGCAGACAATATGGAAGCGGCGGCAGAAATATAGGAAAATTAATAGCAAACAAGTTAAATATAAACTTTTACGATAAAGAATTTGTTGAAATAGTGGCTAAAAGAACAGGCATTAATAAACAATACCTAGAAAATGTTGAAGAAAAATTCACTAATGACAATCTTTTTTTCAGTGCATTTCATAAAGAACATTTTTCAAGCCCTTTTTCAGGACAAATAAAATATTCTACTTTGGATAAAATGTTTGAAATACAAAGTGAAGTTATAAAAGACATAGCTAATAAAGGAAACTGTGTAATAATAGGAAGATGTGCTAATTTTATACTAAAAAATACAAAACATAAATGCTTTAATGTGTTTGTACATGCCCCTAATAAAGATAGAATAGAAAGAATTACAAAAGAATACGGTGTAAAAATAGAGGATGCAGAAACTCAATTAATAAATACTGATAAATATAGGTCTAATTACTACAAATACTACACTGGTATGGAATGGGGAGATATGATCAATTATAATCTTACCATAGACAGCGGATATTTTAACGAAGAAAATGTATGCAATATAATAATAGATGCTGCCAAAAAAAGAATGTAAAAAAGAATATAAATACTTGAAAATTGATAATATATTACTATATTTAAAGATAAAGATTTATACAAAATGATATAATAAGAGGAGATTATGAAGGACAAGATTATAAAAGATTTTTATGAGAATGATTACTTTTCTTATGAATCTGATTGCGATTTATGGAATGATGAAAAAATATCATTATTAATAGATTTTGGTGAAGAAGCAAATAAATCTGAAATGCTTATGAAATATATAGATAAAATAAACGAAATATTGAAATGGATTGATGAGCATAAAAAAAATGTTACTGACTTTCTTATAGAAAAACAATGTTTAGAATTGGCAGAAGAATGGGTAACAACTTGCGAAGAAGTAGATGAAAATACATATAAAAATCAATCCGGAGAATTAATAACAATACCTATAAAAGAAGAAGATTTTTTTAATGCTATATATATAGACACTATATTAATAGATTTTGATGAAGATGAAACAAGACCGGATACTACATTACATATATTATTTGAACCTGATTATTTCAAGCATCATTCATTAATAGTTTATATTGATGGTGAAAGAAATATAGAATATGGAGATATTGCCGGATAATATTCTATAAAATACAACAGATAAATATATATTATTATTTATCATGTTAAAAAATCATTCTAACAATATATATTTTAAATCTAAAATATTTAATCTATAATAATACAGTTTCATATAAAAATTATAAATTGATAAAATAAATAAAATGAAATAAAAAAATACTATGATCATAGTTACTGATATCAATAAATCAGTAGAATTTTATAAAAGCATTCTTTGATACAGAGAGTTATTCTATTTTATAATCCGGACAAACATATTATTGAAATTGGTAAAAATATGAAAACTGTATGGACAGCGGCATGACTATAGAAGAAACTGCAAAACGTATGGACGTACCTATAGAATTATCAATGAATGCATTAAATAAATTATTATACTATTTAACCATTATTATATTGTTTTTTTAACACAAATAAATTTCAAAACATATTTTTTACAAAATTATTTTTTTATTATAATTAGTATATACTGAAAATTTTTAAGTTTGTCAAAATTAGTTTTTATATTGTTATTATTTTCGGGAACTAGTCCCCGACCCCCTACTTCTTTTGCCGATTAGTCACCTACTCGGTGGTGACCCAAAGAAGCAAAAGGACTGCATTTTGACACAAATCTTGGTTTTACTTCACATTTCAAACAAAACTTAATAATATTTTATGCTATTAATAAATAAAAATTACATTCATAAATAATCCAAATTTGACAAAATATAGTTGTTTAGGTATATTCTAATATAGCTTCAATTTTTTTAGCTCTTTTTGATACTCTTCTGATATTTTATTTTTTAATTTTTCACCTCTTACAATATCGCAGCATAATAATACTTTTTCGTATAATTTCAAATAAAAAGAATGATGTTCTTCTGTAAAAGGTTCACTAATGAAAGACCATATTTCTTTTTCTAATTTTTCATTATTAATATTAATCATTATATCAGCCGCTCTTTCTATTATATATCTGCCTAAATTAATATTATAAAATTTATCATCTTGAATATTTTTTATATTATTCATATATTTTGATATTAATTGCCAAGCATAATCATATTTTTTATTCTCAATTAAAGATTTAAGATAATTATTTAAAGCAGAAACTATATCCCAATTACTCTCATTTTCTTTAACAGCAATTTCAAAAAGTTTTTTAGTAGTTTCCAGTAAAGATTCTTTATCTTCTATAAGTGACTCATAATATTTTAATTTATCTAAATTCTTTTTATCCCATTCTTTTACTGTTTCTTTCCATATATCAATAAATTTTGAACATAATTGTAAATCATCAATATCTATAAAGTAAGATATTACTGCATCTATACTTAATTCATCTAATCTTTCATTATAATAATCATAATCATCAACACCATAACCGCAATTACAATCAAAGTTTGCATTTTTTGCTTTATCAAATAAATCTTTATATTTAGAAAGTAATTTATTTATATCATCATTATAAAGTTTAACAAATAAAAAACTCATAATTTCCAAAGAAGTACCTATTCCCTGATAAGAATTAGTTTGTCTGTCTTTTATCTCTTCTTCAAATAAAAAAACAAGCAAATCTTCAAATGATTTTTTACTCATTAATTTGTTTCTATTTTTATGATAAAGTATAGATAAAATTAATTTTAATCTTTCAATATAATTTTTATCTTTTATATATTCTGCCTCATTATCTTCTTTATATATAAATGGTTCAATATTTATTTGAAATTTTTCTTTATCATTATTTTCTAAACAATTCAATAATTCTTCAAGAGTCTTATAATATTCTTTTAAATAGTCATTAAATAATTCTTGATAAAGTTCCATAATATATAAAAATCACTTATTAATCATTATGATCGTATATAGAAGTTACTCCCAATACCTTAGCAACCATATACGATATAATAGCTACTATAACCAGAGCCGAGAAATTAGAAATGGAGTTTGATATTTCAAGTATTAATATACATACCATTATAGGCGTTCTTGTAATTCCAGACATTAATGAAGTTATTCCAAGAAGTATAAATAAATCTCCATATACTGCATAATCCGGAAAATATTTAACTAAAAATATATCATATAAAGAACCTATTGAAGCACCTAATATAAATGTAGGAAAGAATATTCCTCCAACTGCTCCGGAAGTAGCACATACAGAAGTATAAAATAATTTCATAAATATTAATATAAAAAGCATAGATACAGAAAACTTATCTTTTACTATACTTCCTATAAGCAAATCACCGCTTCCAAGTACATAAGGGAAAAACATTATCATTAAACCAGCAAGCAAGAATGCAGGCATAGGACGAATTATATCATTATTAATCTTCTGATACATCTTAGAAAAGAAATTCATAAGATAATTTAACATAGAAGCAAGTATGCCGCATATTATACCAAAAGGAAGTAAAGATATATAATGTCTTACCTCAAGTATTTTAGGCAGATTAAAATTAAGTATGAATCCCTGCCCTACAATATGCTCAATTACAAGTATTGAAGCTATAGAAGAAAAAACTATACATACAAAAACTATATGATTCTTATGCTCTCCAAGTTCTTCAAAAGAAAATGCAATACCAGTAAAAGGTGCACTGAAAGTGGCTGTCATTCCGGCACAAGCACCGGAAACAAGTAAATATCTTCTGTATTTTGCTAGTTTTGAAAAATATTTATGGAAAAATAATCCTACAAGCATACCGACATGCATTGAAGGACCTGCCCTTCCTAAAGAAATACCGCTTGCAAATGAAATCATACTTCCGAAAAGTTTAAATAAAATTTCCAAAAATATATTTTTAGGTTCATGCAAAGATATATAATATTTTATTTGAGGAACTCCTGCCCCTCTTATTTGCGGATAATGTATAAGTATATAACCTATTAAACAACCCATAGCTATAAGAAATATAAAAAGCAAAATAGGATAATACCATTTGGCAAATATAAAGTTTGATACATAAAAGACATTAACGCTTAATTTATATAATATAATCCTATATATAGAAACTATAAACCCAACTACTGCCCCTATACAAGCAGATAATGTAAAAAGCTTTATATATTTAATTTCAAAATTTATCTTCATAATTTAGTTTTCTAATCAATGTTTTTTTATTATTTTATGGGTTATTAATAAATATATAAATCATACATTAAATCTGAATGTTACAACATCGCCTTCCTGCATAAGATATTGTTTACCCTCAAGTCTTATGGCACCAGCCTCTTTAGCTTTAACAAAACTTCCAAGCTCTAAAAGTTTATCGCAGTTTATAACTTCAGCACTGATGAACCCTCTTTCAAAATCGCTATGTATAACTCCGGCAGCCTCTGGAGCATAAGCACCTTCTCTAACTGTCCAAGCCCTTGTTTCATCTTCTCCTGAAGTTAGGAATGTTAAAAGTTTTAATAATCTATGTCCTGCTTTTGTAAGTCTTGCCACTCCTGATTCTTTTACTCCCAAATCTTCTAAATAGCTTAATCTTTCTTCTTCATCTAAATCCTGTAAATCTGCTTCTATTTTGGCACTAAAAGGTATTAATTCAATGTTTCTTTCATTTGCATATTTTTGTAATGTTACATAATTAGAATTTTTTTCTGGATTAGCAAGTTCATTTTCTGATAAGTTAGCACCTATCATCATACTTTTTGCTGTTAATAAGAATAAAGGTCTTAATATTTCCTTTTCTGTATCTGTTAAATCAAGACTAAATACCGGCTTGAAATTATTTAATTCAGGAAGTATTTTTTCAAGCAAAGCCACTTCTTCTTCAGCAGCTTTTCCCTTAGCACCTTTTGCTGCTTTTTTCTGCTTTTCCATTCTTGCATTAATAGTTTCAATATCTGCAAGCATAAGCTCTGTTAAAATAATATCTAAATCTCTTAAAGGATCAACTTCTCCAATATGAGTAATATTTCCATCTTCAAATACTCTTACTACATGTAAAACTGCATTAACTTCTCTAATATGAGAAAGGAATTTATTACCAAGTCCCTCACCTTTTGAAGCACCTTTTACAAGTCCGGCAATATCTACAAACGTAGTTGTATTATAAACTTTCTTTTTTGATTTGAAAAGTGCTGCTAATTTATCAACTCTTTCATCTTTTATTATAGCAGTGGCTTCATTTTTATCTATAGTACAAAACGGATAATTAGCCGCCTCAGCATGAGCATTAGTTAAAGCATTAAAAAGTGTAGATTTTCCTACATTTGGAAGTCCTACTATTCCTATAGATAAAGCCATATTTATTTCCTTAATTTGTATTTAACATTAAATTGAAAAAATGAATTATTTTCGGTAATATTATATATTAAAAAATATTAATAACAAGTATATTAAAGTGAATAATAAAAAATATTTGAATTTATATTGTTTTAACCTTATATGTACTTATACAACTTATAAAAAAAATCATCTTATAAAATGTTTATTTATTAAAATAACAATATATAATTAATAGTATAAAAAATCGAGGATATAACTATGATATATAATATGTGGTATGCTGTACTAGATTCCAAAGAAGTAAAAAGAAACAAACCTCTTTTTGCTAAAAGATTAAATAAAAATCTGGTATTTTGGAGAGATTCAAACAATAATATATGCTGTATAGATGATAAATGCTGTCATAGAGGAGCTTCATTATCTCATGGAAAAATATGCGGTAATAATATAGCATGCCCATTTCATGGATTTAAATTTGATAAAACAGGAAAAACAGTAATGATTCCTGCTAATGGAAAAAATACTGAAGTTAATAAAAATTTCTTTGTAAAAGGTTATGAAGTTAGAGAATTATACGGATTTATATGGCTATGGTATGGAGATAAAGATAAAATCAATGATAGAATAATGTTTCCAGATGATTTAAAAGATAAAAAATTCTCCTACTCTACCATAAAAGATGAATGGCATAATCATTATACAAGATGCATAGAAAATCAGCTTGATGTAGTTCATATTGCTTTTGTTCATTATAATACTATAGGCAGAGGAAATAAAACTGTAGTTAATGGTCCTTTAGTAGAGTTAGATGAAGATAATAATATATTAAAATTTTATGTAAATAATGTAATTGACAGCGGACAAAAAGCATTAAGAGAATCTGAAATGAAAAAAGAAGATTTTAAATACTTTTTATATTTTTATTTTCCAAATACTTGGCAGAATTACATATTTGAAAAGATGCGTGTATTTGGAGTATTCGCTCCTGTTGATGATGAAAATACAGTTATATATATGAGATTCTATCAGAAAATAGTAAATATTCCTTTTATAAAAAATATAGTAAACCTTATAGGAAAAAAATATTCGGATGTTGTATTAAAACAGGATAAGAATGTAGTAAAAACACAAAGCAGTAAAGAATCATATTTAGGTATGAAAGAAGAAAAACTAATACCAGGCGACAAACCTATAATAATATATAGAAGCACTAGAGATAAATTAAAAAAATTAAACGATTGAAATAAAATTAAAAAAATTCATTGACTAAAAATTAAAAATTTGTTAAAGTAACCTTATGATAGGTATTTCATTTGAAAGCAGCTATTATTTAAAAGATGATTCTGTTATCATTATATCTTTATACAATAATATATATGATGAACATCTTCCTCAAGTAAAAGATTTATTCTCAGAGTTTATCACAAAAAATATAAATAATATCATATTAGATTTATCCGATTGTCTTTTTATAGAAAAAGAAATATGGGAATATCTTGTAGAATTAAAAAAAGAATTATTACATAAAAAAGGCGATTTAGTTTTAGCAAATATGTATGGTGTTGTTAAAAACGATTATAATACTATGGAATTATCAAATTATTTAGAATCTTTTAACGATATAAATAATGCTTTTTATAATTTTGGCATATTAAATGACATTAAATCGGCTTAAATTTATTTTTATACTTGAATTTTTCTTTCTATAGATATAATATATAATCATGAAAATTATTAAAAATTTCATTACTCTTACACTTTTCTTTTTAGTGTTCTTTATAATATATTTTGGTATTTATCTATTTAAAGTTATGGACACAAATAATATATATCAAAATATGAATATAGATTTAGTAAAAAATTTAATGGAACATTATTTCCTAGCTATTGTTATAGTTGCTAGTATTTCATCTGTAGTAATAATAGGAGCATTAAATAAATTTTCAGGCGGTTTACCTACTATCATAGTAATAGGTATTCTTGCTTTCTTTATAACATTATATCCAGCTTATACAGTAGCATTCGATAAAAATATAGATTATCTTAGAAATGAACTTAATGATAAAACTTCATTATTCATAGATGATACAGGAAGATATTTTACAAGAGTTGATAATTATCTAATAAAGGTTGGATACAAATTATTAGATAATACATATAAAAATGTAATATTAGTAGATCCTACCGTTATGGGTAAATTATACATTGGGGACTATATATACATTACAGATAAAGAAATATCTCTGCATGAAGTAAAAGAAATTAACGGAACTTCTGTTGTAGAAAAAACTTCAAGCATATTTAATAGAAATGCTATAAGCAATTATTTATCAAGTTTTACAGCTGATATAATTTTCGGATTTGAAGTATTCCCTATAATAGTAGCCCTTTTAAAAATAATTACTTTAACTGAAATGCCTATTTATGCCATAGTTTTATTATTTATTAATTTATGGCTTATGATGTTTGCTTTTTATATGTTGGGATTATCTTTGAATTCAAGACAATATATATATCATAACATACTTAATGCACTTTTATTATATGGTATTATAAAAATAATATTCGCTGTATCTATAGAACAATACAATCTATTAGAAGTAATAGTAAGAAATGTAAATTATTGGACTATGAATTTATATATGTTTATAGGATCATTAATCACTATAATAATATCGCTAGCCTTGAAAAAAATCATCAATAACGATAAAAAAACTATTAATAATTAAAGAAACGGATAAAGAACACTAAAATGAATCGAATTATATATGATTTTTGTAAACTCCCTATAAAAAAAGATAGTATAATAACAATAGGAAAATTTGACAGCGTACATAGAGGACATCAAAAATTAATTAAATACACTGTTGATTATGCCAATAAAAATAATCTTATATCAATAGCAATAGTTATCAAAAAGAAAAATGTATCAATATATAATACTGAAGATAATAATACTTTGATAAAGTCTATGGGTATTAATTATATAATTGTTATTGACTTTTTACCAGAATTTTATACAATGGAAGCTAAAGAGTTCTTTGACAAACTCATAGAGTATTATCGTATGAAGCATATTGCTGTAGGAGCTGATTTCGCATTCGGTAAAGACAGAATGGGAGACAGTGAATTTTTAAAGAAATATTCCAAAGAATGCGGTATAGGAGTTAGTTTTATAAATTTTTTGAAATATAAAAAAGATAAAATATCAAGCTCCAATATAAGAGAAGCTCTTTCAAATGGTGATATGGTTAGCGTTAATAAAATGCTAGGAAGAGAATATTCTATGAGCGGATTGGTGGTTCATGGAAATGCTTTAGGAAGAAAAATAGGTTACCCTACTGCCAATTTAGAAATACCTAAAAATATTTTTATACCTAAAATGGGTGTATATAGCTCTACAGTAAAAATAGGTAATTCTGATACTATATATAAAGCTCTTACTTTTATAGGTATTAGTAATATCAATAAAGAACTAAGAGTAGAAAGCCATATATTAGATTTTTCTAAGATGATATACGGCAAAAAAATAACTGTTGTATTACTCAAATATATTAGAGATAATATAAAAGTTAACTCTATAGACGAAGTAAAAAAATTATTAGAAAATGATGAAAAAAAGATAAGAAAATATTTCAAAAGGAGAACAAAACAATGTCTATCACAGCAGACGAAAAAGCAAAAATAATCAAAGAATTTGGTAAGAATGAAAAGGATACAGGCTCTACAGAAGTACAAGTAGCACTTTTAACTAACCGTATAACTTATTTAAAAGGTCATTTCCAAACTCATACTAAAGATAATCACTCAAGAATGGGACTTCTTAAAATGGTTGCTAAAAGAAGAAAACTTCTTAACTATTTAAGAAAAACTGATATAGAAGCTTATAAAAATCTTATACAAAGATTAAAATTAAGAAAATAAATTTGCTCAATCAAATTTACTTATTTTAATACCCTCTCGGTGTTTTGTACTTAATATAAGGAGTAGAATATGGTAACAGTCAAAAGCGTGTTTTGTGGAGAGGAGTTAATTTTAGAAACCGGACTTTTAGCTAAGCAGGCCCATGGTTCTGTAACTTTGAGACTTGGAAATACAACTATATTAGCAACTGTTGTAGCAGCTAAAGAGCCTAATTTAGAATCTGACTTTTTCCCTTTAACAGTAAATTATAATGAAAAATATTATGCAGGCGGTAAAATTCCTGGCGGTTTCTTCAAAAGAGAAGCAAAACCTAGAGATAAAGAAATACTTATATCCCGTATCATAGACAGACCTTTAAGACCTCTTTTCCCTGAAGGGTTTAGAAATGAAGTTCAAATAATACCTACAGTACTTTCTGTAGATACTGATATGCCTACTGATGCTTTAGCTTTAATAGCTTCATCTGCAGCACTTACAATATCCTGGATACCTTTCGGCGGACCAGTGGCAGCTGTAAGAATAGGATATAAAAATGGTGAATATATAATAAACCCTAAAAACAGCGAACTTGCTACTAGCGAATTAGATATTATAGTTGCTGGAAGTAAAGATGCTATATTAATGATTGAAGGTGAAGCAAAAGAAGTTTCTGAAGAGGTATTCATCGGAGCAATAGAATTAGCCCATAAAGAAATGCAGAAATATATTGATATGCAAAACGAAATGGCTGCTCTATGCGGAACACAAAAAATACAACAGGAATTATTTGAATTTGATGCTGAATTAGTAAAAATGGTTACTGAATACGGCAGAGAAAAAATAGAAGCTGCTAATTATAATCCTGACAAAACTAAAAGAAATGAAAGTATGGATAATGCTTTTGACGAAATAGAAGAATATATCAAAACTCAAGTAGAAGATGAGAAATTAATATCTCAAGTTAAAGGTATTTGTCATTCTATAGAAGAAGAAATAGTTAGAGAAGCTATAGTAGAAAAAGGTATGCGTCCTGACGGAAGAGCATTAGATGAAATTCGCCCTATAACTACTATGACAAACCTTATTCCTAGAGTACATGGTTCTGCTCTTTTCACTAGAGGACAAACTCAATGTTTATCTATAGTTACATTAGGAAGCGAAAAAGATGCTCAATTAATGGACGATATATACGGCAAAGAAAATAAAACATTCATGCTTCATTATAATTTCCCTCCATTCTCTGTGGGAGAAGTTGGAAGATATGGTGCTCCTGGAAGAAGAGAAATAGGACATGGAAATTTAGCTGAAAGATCTTTCAACGCTGTACTTCCTCCAAAAGATAAATTCCCATACACTATAAGAGTAGTTGCTGAAATATTAGAAAGTAATGGTTCTTCATCAATGGCTACAATATGTGCTTCTACTATGTCATTACTTTCAGCAGGTGTTCCTCTTAATGCCAGTGTTGCAGGTATTGCTATGGGACTTGCTACATACAAAGACGGCTATAAAATACTTACAGATATACAAGGGGTAGAAGATCATTTAGGAGATATGGATTTCAAAGTGGCAGGAACTCGTAAAGGTATTACTGCTTTCCAATTGGATATTAAACTTACAGGAATCTCTGCTCAAATATTAAAAGAAGCATTAGAACAGGCTAAAAAAGCAAGATATTTTATACTTGATAAAATAGATGCTACTATAGCTAATGCAGGAGAGATTTCTGATTTTGCTCCTAAATACAAAACTATGGATGTTAATCCTGAAAAAATAAGAGTATTAATAGGACCTGGCGGAAAAAATATAAAAGCTATAATAGAAGAAACTGGAAGCGATGTAGAAATACAAGACAGCGGTGTAGTTAATATATTTGCTCCTGACACTCCTACTCTAGATAAAACTATAAAACTTATCAACTCTTATGTTAAAGACCCTGAAGTTGGCGAAGTTTATGACGGAATAGTTAAAGACATCAAAGATTTCGGTGCTTTCGTTGAGATACTTCCTGGTGTAGAAGGTCTTTGTCATATATCTGAACTTGCTTATAAACATGTTATGAATGTTGAGGAAGTTCTAAAAATCGGTGATGAAGTGAAAGTAAAAATATTAGATATCAAGGGCGGAAAATATTCTTTAAGCAGAAAGGCATTGCTTGAAAAACCTGCTGATTATGTTGAAGAAGAATATAATAAAAAAGAAAAAAAACATAGTAAAAAAAGATTCTAATTAAAAATTTAAATAAATAATTTTTAATGATAAAAAGGCTGTTATAAAAATATAATGGCCTTTTTTATTTAACAAAAGTATTTCTAAATTTAATTTCTAATAATCAATATAATTTAATATATACTGAAACGATTTCATTTTGCCGACTACTACACATTACATAATTATTATCAACTTTTTTGCCGCACACGCTCTGCGTGCTTCGCTAAAGACCGCATTGACTAAGTCCACCTTCGCTCTGCGTGCCTACGGCAAGGTGTAACCTAAATTTTAGCTGTTACCACAAATCTAATAGATATTGAATAATACAAGGTTGTAGCACTTACGTTTTTTGCAACTTTTTTGTGAGTCAAAAAAGTTGATAATACATCTGAAAAAATATCAAAATTGATAAAATATAATTGTTTAGGTATATATTAAAATATTTACTAAAAATATATTATATGATATTATTGAAACAATTAATATTAAGGATAGTATTATGAAAAATAAAATCATTCTCATTCTGATGATAACCCTAATGACAGTAATAACTTTATATGCGGCAAATAATGAAAGTAATAATGATAAAGTAAAAGACATTACAATAAATAATACAGAAACAACAGATAATATAGAAAATACAGAAGACATACAAATAGAAGATAATACATTAATAGAACCTGATAAAGAAGCTGATGAATATACTGAAGATGAGGAAATAAAAGATAATAGCACTTTTAATGGCAGTAATAATGAAAAGTTAAAAAATACAGCAATGACAAATGAAATAATAATGCCTAGTAAAGAATTATTAAAACTATTAGAAAAAAATAAAAATAAAACAGGCGTTGCTGAAATGATAGAATTAATAAATGAGGGCGGTATAAATGCTGCTTCAAAAGGGGAGCTTATTATAGACGATGTTACACACTATACTAATTCTACTCCTTTAATGATAGCTTCATCATACGGACATTATGATATAGCAAAAGCATTGATTGATAATGGAACTTTAGTTAATTTAAGAGCAGATGATGGATTTAATGCTTTAATGGAAGCTGTAAGAACTGATAATATAAAGATGGCAAAATTATTAATAGAACATGACTCTGATATAAATATAAAAAATAAAGACGGCAAAAATATGATTATGATTGCATGCGAAAACGGCAATGAAGAAATGTTTAATCTATTACTAGAAAATAATGCAGATATAAATGAAAAATCATCTTGGGGAGCATCTGCACTTATTTATGCTTCTGAAAAAGGCAATATTAATATAATGAAATATTTAATAGATAATGGAATAGATGTTAATGGAAAAGCTGACGATAATGGGGACACTCCATTACTTTGGGCTGTTACAGGACAAAATCCTTATGAAGCTTCAAAACTTTTAATAGAAAACGGTGCCGATGTGAATGCTACAAATAATAGTGGAGTTGCTCCTGCTACTATACTTGCGGGCTCTGTTCCTAAAGTAGTTAAACTTTTAAAAGATAATGGTGCTGATTTGGATACAAAATTTGCAGATGATGATCCTCCTATAGCAATTGCTGCAAGTGTTGGTAATTTAGAAATAGTTAAGGCATTAGTTGAAAATGGTGCTGATGTGAATTATTATCCTAATGATATGAATTATACTGCAATATATCATGCTATAGATCAAGGCTGTTATGAAGTTGCTGAATATTTATTTAAAAACGGAGTGGATTTAAATATAGAATTAAAACCTTCTGATGTTTATGGAGGTGCTATAAAAGAAAGTTATAATCTTTTGGAATATGCTGAAGCTATGCAGGATAAAAAAATGATTGACATAGTAAGCAAATATTATAAGAAGAAAAAATAATTATAATTTTAATATATACTAAAAATTTTTAACTTTGTCAACCGCTAGCTGCGGCACCTTCCCGCACGGCACTGTTTCATCTTATTAAATGTCAACTATACGTGCGGCTGATTACTTATTATGTAGAAAATTAATAATTTATCTTACAGATAAAAGATATTTAAGCAATATAAAATAATGTTTTATATTATAAAAAAATATAATTTACATTCATAAAAAAGCAAAAATTGACAAAATATAGTTGTTTAGATATATTATTACAAATATTTTTTAAGGAAGTTAATTTATGAAAACAAATATCAATATTGAAGAATGCATTAATGATGCAAAAAATGTTTTTGGTAAAGGATTTGGATGTTCTGAAGCTATAATATATGCTTTAAACAAACATTTTGAATTTAATTTAAGCTATGATGCTATAGCTATGAGTTCATCATTTTTAAGAGGAGTTGGAGGAAGCGGCTGCTTATGCGGTGCTGTTGCTGCCAGCTCTATGTGTTTGGGATTTTTATTTGGAAGAAGAGAACCTCATCAGAAAGTAGATAATTGTCTTAGATTAAGCAATGAATTTCATGATAGTTTCAAAAAAGAATTCAAATCAACTTGCTGCAGAGTTATAACTAAAGGTATGGAGCAAAACTCAGAAGAAAGAAAAAAATCATGCAAAGATGTTGTTGCTTTCACTACAGAAACTACAGCAAAAATGATAATGAGAGAATTAAATAAAAATTAAAAAACATTATAAAACAAAGGCATTATAAAACATACTATAAAAGCTATGATTCCATAAACATATACATAATAGCTTCTATTGTTTGTTAGTATAATGTCTTTTATATTTTTTATACTGTCTAATTTTTTTAATGATTTTATATTATCAAAAATTATCAAAATAAAATGAATAAGCATTATTATATTTGTAAGAATCAAAGTTAATTTATTTGGACTTATTCCATATTCTTTTATTCTGTATATTGTAGAAGTTAAAATTATTATATTAAAAATAAATGCTATTACAGGAAATATAATATAAACTAATTTTGTAAATATGCTTGATTTATAATCCATTCTCACAAAAAATAAATTTACTACCCCTATAGTAAGAGCTACATTATAAATTATAAAATTGATTCTAATATCATAAGGACTGCTGTAAGAAATAATTGGCACTATTATAGAAAATAAATGCTTAATTATATTATATAAACTTATATACATTATCATTCTTGAAAAGTATATTGATATATTTTTTACATCTTTTTTATAAAGAAAATAAATTATAAAAGGAGTAAAAGCAAATATATAAAATACAGATAATATAAAAACATTAAATACAATAAGTGTATCATCAAATATATTTATAATAATTCCCTTAAATAAATTAATTACCCCTGCAAAAAACATCATAAACATTATAGAAATAATCGCAGGTATAATAGAAGTTAATATCATTATATTGGCACTGAAAGTAAATGCCTGATTAATATCCTTATAATTTTTATACTTGTTAAATGATAAAGCAAACATTATAAAAAATATAATATCTAAAAATAAATTCTTATTCAAAATAGTATGAACAAAGAAAATCAACTTTTTATCTCTATCTATTATATCTTTAAATGTAAACTCTGAAGAAGGTATAATCACACTGAGAATGCCTACAAATAAAAATATCAAAAAAGTTATGAATATATTTTTCTTATTGTCTAAATTAAACATAAGAGAAAAACAAAATAAATAAAAAATTCTAAAAACAAAAAAATGAGATGTTATTTCAGTAATTCTATAATCTGAATTGATATTTAAAGCGAAAAATAGAAAATATATAGTAAAAGGCAATATAGAAATTAATGCTAATATTATAATATTTTTTTGTGATTGTGTTTTTAATTCTTTTATTAAATTATTCATAATTGTTTTTTCTTAATATTTATTTTTATAGATTATCTATTCAAATAGAAAAAAAATCAATTAATAAATAATAAAAAAGCCAATAGCTTAATATTAAATTAAACTATTGGCAAATTAAAGGAATTTTACTTTATCAATTATTTGCTTAATCTAGCTCTTAATTCTTCTAATTGTTTTTTAAGTCTAGCAGGTAATCTTGAACCGAATTTAGCATAATGAGCTTCTATTTGATTAGCTTGATCTTTCCAAGCTTCAACATCTACTCTCATAAGCTCTTTGAAATCAGCTTCAGGAATATCTAAACCTTTAAGATCTAAATCGCCTTCTTTAGGCATTTTACCTATAGGAGTGTCAACAGCATCGATTTTACCTTCAACTCTTTCACACATCCATTTTAATACTCTTGAGTTATCACCGAATCCAGGCCATAACCATTTACCGTCAGCATCTTTTCTGAACCAGTTTACATAGAAGATTCTAGGAGCTTTATCACCTAATTTATCTCCCATTTCAAGCCAGTGGTTCATGTAATCACCCATATTGTAACCAGCAAATGGAAGCATAGCAAATGGGTCAAATCTTAATGCACCAACTGCACCGATATTAGCAGCAGTAGTTTCACTAGCAGCAGTAGAACCCATAAATACACCATGATCCCAGTTATAAGATTCATGTACTAATGGCATAACTGAAGCTCTTCTTCCTCCGAAGATGAATATATCTATAGGTACACCTTTAGGATCTTCCCAGTCTGGACAAATTACAGGACATTGTCTAGCAGGAGCTGTAAATCTAGCATTAGGGTGAGCACCTTTTTCACCGCTTTCTGGAGTCCAATCATTACCTTTCCAGTCTATACCATGTTTAGGAGCTTCTCCCATACCTTCCCACCATACATCACCGTCATCTGTTTCTACACAGTTAGTGAATATAGTGTTTTCTTTTATTGAATCCATAGCCATAGGGTTAGAATCATAAGAAGTTCCAGGAGCTACACCAAAGAAACCAGCTTCTGGGTTGATAGCATAAAGTCTGCCGTCTTCAGGATTTATTTTCATCCAAGCAATATCGTCACCTATAGTTTCACATTTCCAACCTGGAATAGTTGGCTGCAACATAGCAAGGTTAGTTTTACCGCAAGCACTTGGGAATGCAGCAGCTATATGGAATTTTTTACCTTCTGGGTTAGTTAAGCGTAAGATAAGCATATGTTCTGCCATCCAACCTTCTCTTCTAGCCATAGCAGAAGCGATACGTAAAGCGAAACATTTTTTACCAAGTAAAGCGTTTCCGCCGTAACCTGAACCATAAGACCAGATTAAGTTTTCATTAGGGAAATGAGAAATATATTTTTTCTCTATTGGAGCACATGGCCATTTAGTATCTTTTTCACCATCAGCAAGAGGAGCACCTACAGAGTGTAAGCAAGGTATGAACTCTCCGTCAGAACCTAATACTTCTAATACTTTAGTACCAACTCTAGTCATTATATGCATGTTACATACAACATAAGGGCTGTCAGTGATTTCTACACCGATTTTAGCTATAGGAGAACCAACAGGACCCATAGAGAAAGGAATTACATACATAGTTCTATTTTTCATACAACCTTTATATAATTCTTTCATAGTTCCTTTTAATTCATCTGGAGCCATCCAGTGATTAGTAGGACCAGCATCTTCTTTATCTGGATAACTAATAAAAGTTCTATCTTCAACACGTGCTACGTCAGAAGGATCACTTCTGAAAGAATGACTGTGAGGTCTTTTTTTAAGAGGTTTTGCTAAACCTAATTCTACCAAACCGTTCATGCAGTTGTCATATTCTTCTTTAGTTCCATCACATACATATATATCTTTTGGCTGACACACATCTGCTACTTCTTTAATCCAAGCTTTAAGCTTCTCATGTTTTAATTCTTCAACCTTCATGAATATTACTCCTTTATTAAATTTGTTGCATCAATTATACAATAAAACGCATTTTTAGTAAATGATTTTTGTAAATTTATTAATTATTTTATAATATACTGAAACAAATATATTTTGTCAAAATTATTTTATTATTTTTATTATTTGTGGGGACTAGCCCCACCGCTCTGCGTACTTCGTAACACCCCCACTTCTTTTGCGACTGAAGGAAGTACCTGCGACTGAAAGGAGTACCTGACGAAGTCCACTGTAAGTGTAGGTATGGTATTGCCACAAAGAAGCTATATCCTCGACAGGCTCGGATACGCTTCGCGAAAGGCTATATTTGAACTTAAATGTAATAAATTATTTTACATGTAAGACAATTTTAGTATTATTTAGCACTAATTTTATATTTGCACTTTTTGCAACTTTTTGCGGCGGGAAAAAGTTGAATAAAAAAATTGACAAACTTAAAAATTTTCAGTATATACAAAAAATATATTTAAAGACAATATTTTTATTAGTTTTTTATAAAAAATATACTTATAATATAATTGTGATACTATAATAATTTTTTAAATATTATAATATCTTAATTACATAAAGGAGGTTATAAAATGACTTTGAACCCAGATCTTTTTAAAGGCTCATCTTGAAACAAATGAATATGGAAGTTGGCAAACAAGTATATTTACTCCAGATAATATGATAGAAGAAATAAAAGGCATAAATGAAGATTATAGAAAAAATTATGGATTAGATGAAGATGAAGAAGATTTTATAAAAATAATAGATGATGAAAAAGAACATTTAGAAGAATATATGGAAGATTATTATAATAATAAAGAACTTCAAAAAGAGTTTAACTATAATGAAGAATTATTTAAAAAAAATGTATTGAACATTATAGAGAACTAAAACAATCATTACAATATGATATAAATAAAAATAGAATGAAAAATGATATTTTATAAAAACATTCATTAATAAACTAACTATCGTATAAATCTTTTTTTTATTGTTTGATTTATACTTTAGTTATGCTTAGCTTATTTGACACGGCAAAAAGAATATTAAAGTCTTTCTTTGCCGACGCGAAGCGTGCCGGACGAAGTCCACCTATGGTGAGGCAAGGCACCTACTCGGTGACGATAATTTATTTAGCATTAATGATATTTTATCAAAAACAAAAATTGAGGCACTTATCAGAGCAATAGATAAAGGCATAAAAAAGGATTATGATAAAGTATTAAAAAGTGTTAATAAAGAAGTACGCTCTGAATATAATCAATTCATAAAAAAGGGGCTTTAATGCCCCTAATACAGAAAAAATATGATAAAGTTTTATTACTTACTGAAAGTCACAGTACCGCTATCACCTTTTCCTTGAGGTACAGTAACATTTAGTTCACATTTAACTGTTTCTTTGTCTTTAGTAAATTTGTATTTAAGAGTTGCATCATGATAAACTCTAGTAGTAATAGGATAGCCGCTTGAATTATCTACTATTTCCTCTTCAAAAAATAATTTAACTTCATAGTCATAAGATTGTTTTTCTGTTGTTAAATCCCAAGGAACAAGAGCATTTGGTCTATACTCTTGACCTGTACTGTCATATTTAGATGTAGTTATCTTAGCCAATGAAGCTAATACACCTGTAGCATTAGATGGAATATTAAAGCTCACATCTCCATCTGAACTAACTGTCATAGTTGCTGTTCCGCTTTTGTATGTACCTATTAAATTTGTTGTTCTTACTTTTGAACAAGCTGTTGAAAGTAAAGCTAAAGTCATTAAAACTAGAGCTATTTTAGAAACTTTTTTCATTTGTTTTACTCCTATTATTTTGAAATTTATTAATAAAAAGTTATATCTCGAGCTATAACTAATTATTTGAGAAATTAATTTTTTTGAATGCAATACCAAAAGATGTATTGATTTATATAATACTAAAATTTTAAAATATTTATTTTTAGGACAATTTTCTTGTGAAAGATAATATTTTTTTATTAATTTATTTTGATGTAGACTGTAGACTGTAGACTGTAGACTGTAGACTGTAGACTGTAGACTGTAGACTGTAGACTGTAGACTGTAGACTGTCTTTAATATAAAGAATTATTAATGATTCCATAATTAAAAATTGTACACTATATTAATAAAATGTCAACTTAATTTATAAATAATGCATACAATATCAAATATTTTTATTAAACTATTTTCTTAATTCAATTTTTATATCATTCAAAATATTTCTTATATTTCTTAATTCTGATGCTATACTATTTAAAGCACTAGAATCTCTGCTGCTGAACTCTGAATAAAGTTTCGGCATAACATTATAACTGAATATAGTCAATGCAATTCCAATAAATAAACCTAGAAAAAATTTTTTCATAAATAAAAACCCTCTTTTATTTTAATTTTCTATATAGGCATTTCTAAAATCATATATAGAAAAAATATCATATTTTACGCCATGAAGTTTTTTGCTCTGCATAATTGTAGCCTTATCATAATATATAGGTATTATAGCCATATCCTCTTGTATGAGTATACGCTCTGCATCATAAGCCGCTTTTATTCTTATATCTTCATTTGCATTAGTCATAGCAATATCAACTAAATAATCATAAACTGCATTTGTGTATCCGCCGTCATTGCCCAAACCATCAAGCTGAAAAAGTCTTAAATAACCAGATGCCTGATTATAAGCAACGCTAGTTCCGGCCTTGATCATCTGAAAACTTCCGTCTTTTATTGACTGTAAATATGTTGTAGGCTCTTCATATCTAAGTTTTAAATCTATACCCAAATTATTTTTATACATACTTTGAATTGCCTCTGCAACGAATAATGATGAAGGATTTGTAGTTGTGATTAATTCTATTATAGGGAATTTCTTTATATCAGCATATCCTGCCTGAGCAAGTAGTCTTTTAGCTTCTTCAATATTTTTATTATAATTACTTTCTTCTAAAGAAATATATTGAGGAGCATTATCTCTGAAATTGTTAGTACCAATTTTTACATTAATAGGCACAAATCCGTCAGCTGCAACCCTGCCCCCGCCCAAAACATTATTTACTATATAGTTTCTGTCTATACCAAGTGCTAATGCTTTTCTAACTAAAGGGTTATTGAAAGGTCTTCTTTTCAAATTAACCATATAATAAGCAATAGATGTTATGTCAACTTCTCTTCCTATGCCCTGCTCTATTAAAGAAGCTCTTTCATTTTCAGGTGCTTCAGGATAAAATAGTATACTGTCTCCGTAAATTGCCGCAACTGCAGTATTAACATCTTCTAAAAATTCAAAAGTTATTTTTTCTGCTTTTACATTATCTTTATCCCAATAATAAGGATTTTTTTCCATTACTATTTTTACAGCCTCATTATATTCAGTCATTATATAGGGTCCGTTTCCAACATAATGCTCTTTACTCAATGCCCAATCTTCTCCATAAGTTTCTATAATATCCTCCCTTACAGGTGAAGCAATATCACTAGCCATAGCCTCTTCAAAATATGGTAAAGGTATGTCAAGCTCAATTTTTAAAGTATAATCATCTAAAGCATACACTCCTAGTTCTTCTAATTTTTTTTCGCCTTTCATTATACTCTGAGCATTCTTTATTATATCAAATCCCAAAGAAAAAGGAGAAGCCACTTTTGGATCTATTAATCTTCTTAAAGTGTATACAAAATCATTAGCTGTTAAATCTTTACCGTCTGACCATTTAGCGTTCTCTCTCAAATGAAATATATAAACAGTATTATTACTCATAGCCTCCCAACTTTCAGCAAGTGCAGGAATTATAGTGCCATCTTCATCTCTTTGAGTGAGAGTTTCAAAAGTATGTGTTATGTAAACTGCTGTATTAATGCCTTTAGCAAATGCCGGATCTAAACTGCTAGGCATTCCTCCAACTGATACGACTATGCCTTCATTAGATGATTTATTATTTGAACAAGATAACAAAAATATATTAGCAATCAAAATTATTATAAAAATTAGTTTCTTCATAATAGATATTCTCTTTATAAGATGATTATATATTTAAATATGATAACTAAATATATAATTATGTCAACTATATTATGTTAATATAATTTCCGCACGGTGAATATATTAAAAAATATAAATACATTAACTTTATATTTAAATACAAAAATCAATAAAAATAAATCGTGCGTAGATAATATTTTTTAATCTAATAAAAATTTGGGTGGGTGCTAAAATTGCCAATGAAGCTTTAAAAATAATTATAATTTTATTATCTAAATAAAACTATAAAATATAAAGGGCGGGGGTTCTTATTAAATCACATCTATAATATATTTAGGATCAACATAATCGCATAGCCAAACTTTATTTTCAGACAAATAAAATTTAATACCGTCTTCATACATCTGTTTTGAATTAATTTTTATTATTGCTGGCTTTCCATGACGCTCTCCTACTTTTTTAGCTGTTTCTTCTGTAAGAGATAAATGCACATGAAGCCTTCCCATTTTCTTTATGCCTTCTTGTTTTATGTTATCTATATTATTAATAGAAGTTCCATGAAACAATATTTCCGGAGGCTCTTTTTCTTCAAATTGTAAATCTACATTTATACTATGT
Organism: uncultured Brachyspira sp.; assembly: GCF_944393015.1. Classification (GTDB taxonomy): domain Bacteria; phylum Spirochaetota; class Brachyspiria; order Brachyspirales; family Brachyspiraceae; genus Brachyspira. Next base: position 3,901 of record NZ_CALXYQ010000032.1, on the reverse strand, counting down.
CCCTGATTTGCTCTTATTAAACTATGATTTTCATTGAAGCTAAATCTCTTTTTGTCATTATATAGTACTACTCTTTCAAGTATATCTTCATTTATATTTCTTCCTGTAGCTTTTATTTTTTCTATTAATTCATAAACATTAGCCCAGCCGTCTTTTGATAATGTGAGTCCTATATTTTCAGGTTTATGCCTTAATACCAAACTAACAAATTTACTTATTTTTATTTCCTCTTTAGTCAATTTATCATCTTTCATTTTTAATTCCTACAAAATACATAAATATAAAATAATATTATTTATTAATTATGTCAACTATATTATGTTAATGCTAATATTTAATAAAGCTTTATTCAGCCCGCCCACCCGCCCCTAATCTCTTGTAAAAAAATTATTTTGCCTGTAATATATATGCAAATTTTTTTAATTAAATAAAGGATATATTTATGTCTGTTATAGGTTTATCTGGCAATATTCTATATGAAAATAATTCTATACCAAAAGCATTTATTAACCGCTCTTATGTAGATTCTGTTATAAGAGCTCAAGGGGCACCATTCATAATGCCGATCACAGAAGATAAAGAAATTATAAAGAAAATGGTTGAAAATGTTGACGGCATAATAATGACAGGCGGAGTTGATATTCACCCATTTAGATTCAATGAAGAACCTATAGAAAAAATAGGAACTATTTCAGCAGAGAGAGATGAATTTGATTTTACATTGATGAAATATGCAGTTGAAATGAATAAACCAATATTCGGTATATGCCGAGGAATACAAGTTATTAATGTTTATTTCGGCGGAACTTTAGTTCAGGATATACCAAGCCAAAGAAATACTAATATACTTCATAGTCAAACTGCAGAATATCATACAGCTACACATAAAATTCAAATAGTAAAAGATAGCATAGTATATGATATGTTGGGGGAAACAGCAGAAGTAAATAGCTTCCATCATCAGGCGGTTGATAAATTAGCTAAAGATTTCAGAGTAACAGCTACTGCCAAAGATGGTATAATAGAAGCTATAGAATATAAGAAAAAAGATTCTTTTATTTTAGGTGTACAATGGCATCCTGAATTAATGAGCTCTAGAGTAATAAAAATGCAGAATATATTTGATATGTTTGTAGAAGTTTGTAATTCAAGAAAGTAATTTTATATTATTCTATATGTAATCATAGCATTCATATCAAAATATAAAGTGGCAGGAAATTCCGGATGTCCTAAGTACTGCCCTATTCTCAAATTTACTTCAGTATATATTCTATTTATGAATTCATATTGAAAATGAGCATAAGCCCCTATTGAATGCCATAATTGTTTGGTATTATTCATATAAGCAAGCATATAATTAATACCAACAGTTAATGGCATTAAATCAAAAAGAATCATAGAATCAAGTTTATATGATATATCATTCTGATCCCTGATCAAAAGTAAATCATAATCCAAATGATACTTTCCAAACATATTATAAGCATATTTGAAAGTAAGCCCTGCCTGCAAAATCAATCCTCTGCCTTCAAATAAAGATCTAAAAAGACTTACTTTAAATGTAGGCGTTACTTCAGCTTCAAAAGATAAATTAGAAGTTTTAGGGGCATTGGCTATACCATTAGTACCAAATTCATCTTTAGGACTATCGAAATTTACAAATCCTCTTTTGGCATAAGAAAGATAATAATTAAGCATAGATACTCTGGCATCTATATTAAAATATTCAGAAATAGAACTATTCACAAATATTGTAAGCCTATTCATTTCCGCACTAATATGATCGCTTATACCTAAATCTGTTTTTATGCCTTCCCAAATATATCCCGGAAATACATCAGAAATAAATCTGTAAAAAAGCATAATTTTTCCGCCGCCATCCATATAAGGACTGAATCTTCCATTTAAATCTGCCCCTATATAAAGACCAGCCTGAAGATTAGTTTGAGCACTTAAAGGCTTAATTATTATTAATGCATATATAATTGTAAAAATAAATAAAAATTTTATTAACTTCATTCAAAATATTCAAACATTCAATATTATAGTTTTAGTATTATAACATTTTATAAAAATATGTATATACTAATAATATAACTATATTATTAAACAAAAATAAAAAAGGAGCTAATTTTATAAAAAAGCCCCTTTTATAGATATATTATATAAAAATATAAATTAATTTTTTACAGGTGTTACAATAGTATCCTCAAAATCATTATCGCTGTAAGTTTCATCATCATCATCGGAATATGCTTCTTCTGCACTCATTAGAAGATTAGCTTCTTCATCTTCTTCAGCCTTTTTAGATTTTTTCTTTGAAGATACAGCCTCATTATTCTCATCATCATTATTTTCTTTTGCTGCTTCTTTAGCTCCGCCGTTTTTTTGTTCTTCTAAATATTCAGCAAGTTTTTCTTTTACCTTATCAGCTCCGCCCATATTTAATGTTTCTCTAATCTGTATTTCAAGTTCCATACGCATTTTAGGGTCTGATGCAAGTAATTCTCTTACCTTTTCTTTACCCTGTGCAATCTGTTCTCCATTATAATAGAACCAAGCTCCGCTTCTTGTTATGATTTTTGCTTCCATTGCTAAGTCTATCAAAAGTCCTTCAGATGATATCCCCTTACCAAATATTATCTCTAAATTAACTACTTTAAATGGTGATGATAATTTATTTTTAACAACTTTTATTTTTACTTTATGTCCTATAGTATCATCGCCTTTTTTAATCCATTCAGTTCTTCTTATATCAAGTCTTACAGAAGAATAGAATTTTAATGCCTTACCGCCTGTAGTAGTTTCAGTAGGACCAGCACCATAACCAGTAGTTGCAATATTTTGTCTTAATTGGTTAATGAATATTACGGCAGTATTAGTATTGCTTATTATAGCAGTAAGTTTTCTCAAAGCATGACTCATTAATCTAGCCTGTAAAGCAATATGAGCATCACCTATATCTCCTGCAAGTTCAGCCTTTGAAACCAATGCCGCAACAGAGTCCACAACTACAATATCAAAAGCAGTAGAAGATACAACTTTTTCTAATATCTCAAGAGCTTCTTCTCCGCTGTTTGGCTGAGAAATATATAAATTATCAATATCAACACCCAAAGCACTAGCATATACAGGATCAAGAGCATGTTCAGCATCTATAAAAGCAGCATAACCTCCAGCCTTTTGAGCTTCAGCTATAATATGCAAAGTTAATGTAGTTTTACCGGAAGCCTCATGTCCGTAAATCTCTATGATTCTTCCGCGAGGTATTCCGCCTACTCCCAAGGCATGGTCAAGTGTCAATGCCCCAGTAGATATAACATCAACATTAACAGTTTTATTGCTTCCTAGTCTCATAAAAGAACCAGGGCCATATTTTTTATTTATCTGATCGGTAATGGCTTCAATAGCTTCACTCTTACCGTCTTTTTTTACTTCAGCAGTTTCTTTCTTTTTAGTAGCCATATTAAAAAATTCTCCTAAAAACAATATAATAATACATTGTATAAAAATACATTGTTTTTGTCAAGATATTAACAAATAAAAATATAAAAAAATAATTAAAATGGGATTTATAAAAGGAATTAATAAAAAGCCCCTTATAACAGGAGAACTAGCACCCAGTTGGGTTGACTTACCGTTGCTTCCTTCCGAACCTGGCGGATTCATCATCAACTGCCGTAGAGCCCCGTTATAAGAGATGTAAAAAATAAAAAGAACATGTATACGGAAAGAGTGGGATTCGAACCCACGGTGCGGTTAAGCACACACGACTTCCAATCGTGCTCCTTCGACCAGCTCGGACATCTTTCCTAATATAGCAACGTGCCTGAGAAGATTTGAACTTCCAACCTTCAGAACCGCAATCTGATGCTCTATCCAATTGAGCTACAGGCACATA
>NZ_CALXYQ010000031.1 GCF_944393015.1 uncultured Brachyspira sp. | reverse complement strand
TATGAGCATATAACAAATTTATTTGTTATATATTTTAAGCGAATAATTTTTTATAAATAAATTAAAGAAATAAAAAAATTATGAGCATATAACAAATTTATTTGTTATATATTTTAAGCGAATAATTTTTTATAAATAAATTAAAGAAATAAAAAACTTGTGAGCATTTAGTAAATTTATTTACTAAACCATAAATGGAGAACAAGTTTTTTAGTAAAAATAATAAATAGAAAAATTATAATAAAAAATAAACTATAGAATTAATAAAAATATGGCAAAGAAAAATAATACTATATTCGTATGTGATAATTGCGGGGAAAGCACTATTAATTGGATGGGCAAATGTCCTTCATGCGGTTCTTGGAATAGTTTAAAACCTTTTACAGAACCTTCTCAGGATACTAATAAATCCATAAGAGAAAGAACTTCAACATCATCAAGTTCTGACAAGGCTTCATTAACTCCTCTAAAAAAAATAAAAACTAATGATAGAACTAGAATATCAACTAATATAGATGAACTTAACAGAGTATTGGGCGGAGGAATAGTACAGGGAAGCGTTATATTAATAGGCGGAGAGCCCGGAATCGGTAAGTCCACCCTACTCTTACAAACTGCATCTAATATTGCTAAAAATGAAAAAGTTTATTATTTCACAGGTGAAGAATCTCTTGAACAAATAAAATTAAGAGCAGACAGACTCACATTAGAAGACTCTGACTTTTTAATATCTTCAGAATCAAACTGTGATAATATAATAAATACTTTATTAGATGATACTCCATCGCTTGCTATAATAGACTCCATACAAACTATATACAGTCCGTCTACAAACAGTATAGCAGGCTCACCGGCACAAATAAAAAACTGTGCTTGGGCTTTGATGCAAACTGCTAAACTAAAAAACATAACAATATTTTTAGTAGGACATATAACCAAAGAAGGTACTATAGCAGGTCCTAAAATATTAGAGCATATTGTAGACTGCGTATTATATTTTGAAGGAGATGATAAAGGCATATACAGAATATTAAGAGCGGTTAAAAATCGTTATGGGGCTGTTGATGAAGTTGGTATATTCGAGATGGCAGAAAGAGGATTAATGGAAGTTAAAGATCCTTCTAGAGTATTTACAAGAGGTGTTAATGAGTCAGTATTCGCTGGAAATGTTATAACTCCTGTAATAGAAGGAAGCAGAGTATTTTGCGTTGAGCAGGAAGCATTAGTTGGAAGCAGTGCATTTGGATATCCTAGAAGGCTTACTATAGGTTATGATCAATACAGACTTCTTATTATAATAGCGATACTAGAAAAAAGAGCACATTTAAATCTTTCAAATCAAGATGTATACATAAACGTAGCCAATGGTCTTAATGTTAAAGAGACTGCAAGCGATTTAGCAATAGCGATGGCAATAGCTTCAAGTATGTCAGGAATATCAATTCAGAGAACTACTGCTTATATTGGAGAATTAGGGCTTTCAGGAGAAGTAAGGCCGGTTAGATTCATAGAAAGAAGAATAAAAGAGATGCAGAAATTCTCTCTTAAAGAAGTGTACATATCTAAAAGGGCTGTAAAAGAAATTAAAAATCCGGGAGATATAAAAATCATAGGTATAGATCATATTTCAGAAGCCGTAAAAAGGCTCGGGATTGGAAATTAATGAAGTTACATTATAAATTTAAAAAACGCTTGGGCGGGTGCTTTATATCCTAATTAAACTAAATTAGAATTTCAATAAAAATCAATAAAGAATAAAGTGCAGGAATATAAATATATTTTTAAAGCTAATTTTGAAATCCCACCCTCTACACTTTTTAATTTCAATTACATACAAAAGTTTTTATTAATTTTTTTACTTAATTTATAAAAGCATGCCCACCCAAATTTTTATTATATTTTTTGTTTATTCAACCGCACGGTAAGCAAATCTATATTTATAATTTAAATTGCAATTTTAAGTTAATTATATTATAAATTTTATTCAACGTGCGGAAATAACAGCAATAATTCTTCATAAAACTTGGGCGGGCATCTATAAAAACAAATTCAAATTCAAAAGAAATATAAAATAAAAATAACATATATTATTAAAAAACTTATAGGGCGGATTAAAAATAGATCTTATAAAAAATAAAAGGATTACTATACTTAAATAGTAATCCTCAAAAAACCATATAATATATATAAATTAGTGCACAACAACTACACGTACGCTGTTTTCCTGCCATCTACCCTGCCATTTGCTTCCGCTGACAAGTATAGCCTTATCACCATGATTAGCTAAATTATGTTTTATTAATGTATCTTCAAGTATATCAATTTGACCGCCATGACTTATACCGGCACTGAAATTCAAATCTTCAGGCATGAGTATAGTATACACATTATGACATATAGCTAATCTGTTACATAAATCAGTATCAGCAGACATAAAAACTATAGGAGTTTTAGGTCTTTTCTTAGATAAGTTTTTAACAGTATATCCTGATCTTGAAAGAGCAATTATCACTTTGTTATCCAAACAATATGATAAATAAGAAGCACTATCAGCAAGAGCATCATTAACACCTCTGTCTAAATAAGTCATATTTTCATGCGAATACCTTATAACAGATTTTTCAGCTGCCTCTACTATTGAAACCATAGCTTTAACTGACTCTATAGGATAATCTCCTGAAGCAGTTTCAGCAGACATCATAACAACATCTGTACCATCTAAAACAGCATTAGCAACATCGCTTGCCTCAGCTCTTGAAGGCACAGGGCTTTTAGTCATACTCTCTAACATTTGAGTTGCTATAATAGTAATCTTTCCTATATCATTAGCCATTCTTAATATCTTTTTCTGCCAAACAGGCACTTCTCCAAATGGTATCTCAACACCTAAATCTCCTCTAGCTACCATTACACCATCTGAATGCTTTATAATTTCCTCTAAATTCTCAAGCGATTCTGTATTTTCTATCTTTGAAACAATACCTACATCTTGAAGATTATTATCATCTAATATCTTTCTAAGTCTGATAACATCTTCAGCCTTTCTTACAAAACTCATTCCCAAATAATTAACGCCATTCTTAGCAGCAAATAAAGCATCACTTACATCTTTTTCAGTTAGAACCTCTGTTGTAACATGTGCTCCAGGAAGATTGATTCCTTTACTGCTTAATATAGTACCTCCTGTTATAACCTTACATACAACAAGTTTCGAAGCTTCATCACTGGATTCAACTATAAACTGTATAGTACCATCAGCTATTAAAAGCATAGAACCAGATTTAACATCATGAGCAATATTAGAATGGGTTGTTGGTATAATGCTTTCATCATTAGTTTCTTTGTATCCGCTGAGTTTTACTATATCACCTTCTTTTACAGTAATAGGCTCTTTTAATTTACCTATTCTTATTTTAGGACCTTGTAAATCTGCCAATATTGCCACTGGTCTTTTAAGATCATTTGAAACTTTTCTTATTATATTAATTCTTTCCAAATGTTCATCATAAGTTCCAAAAGAAAAATTTAACCTGCATACATCTGCCCCATTTTCTATAATCTTTCTTACCATATCTTCACTAGACCATCTTGGACCTAAAGTTGCTATTATTTTTGTTTTTCTCATTATAAAATATCCTTTCAATTCATTCAAAATTAAATATATTTTACTATATATTTAAATATAAAAAAAATAATTTAATAATTAAAAATAATTTTTTATTTTTATAAAAAAAAAATAAATATATAAAATTTTTACTTTAAAAATATATAATATGATATATAATATTAATATGAGTAAAACATTAAAAAAATTCATTACTACACTAATAATAATTTCTGTTATATTATTACTTTCTTCATGCGGTCAAAGAACTAAAACTATAACTCTAACAGATATAGCTGTAGATGTACCGGCAGATTTTAAAGTTGGATTTTTAGACGGAACAGTAGCTATAGATAACTCTGTAGAGTTTAATGAATCTTATGGAGTGGAAAGAAATACAGGTATATATACTGTGGTATATACTAAATACAAACCTGTTTACAGCGGCAGTATAAATTTAGAGAATGCTAAAAATAAGATAATAAATGGTTTAAGAAATCATCCTTCTATAAAAGAATTCCAAGTATTATCTGAAGAAATGCCTGAAAATATACCTAATTCATATAAAATTTTAAGCAGCTTCTATTACGGACCTAATGAAACTTATCATAAATCTTTTACTATGATTCATAATAATGGCGTACTTCAAATAATGTGTATGTATAATGCTAATAGTAAAAAAGATGATAAAGAAATAGAAAATATCATTAAATCTGTAAGAATTTTAGATAATACAAATAATTAAATATATTGCTTTACTATATTAGAAAGTTCTGTAACTTTATCTATAGGCAGAGTTTCCCCTCTTATATTGCCGTCAATATTTGCCTTACTTAATATTTCATCAATATGATCTTTATTTATATTCAAATATGGAGAACTAATAAAATTATTACGTATGGTTTTTCTTCTATTATGAAATAAAGTTTTTGAAACAGATTTAAATATTTCTATAATATCAATATCAACTTCTTTAGGCGTAATACTTATAATAGATGAAGTAACCTTTGGAATCGGATAAAAAACATCTTTTGAAACATTATATTCCAATTTAATATCAGACATAAAATTAGCAAATAAAGTTAAAGAAGAATAATTCTCCGTATTTTCTTTCGCTATAAGTCTTTGAGCAAAATCACTTTGAACCATAAATACAGCATAATTCCATTTATTATAAGATTCATGTAAAAGCCATTCCATTATAGGACTTGCTATATTGTATGGTATGTTTCCATATACATCGTATTTATTTTCTGAATTAGATATATCGAATGTTAATATGTCTTTATGTATTATATTAACATCATTGAATTTTTCTATTAAATGATTATATAAAGCATTATCATATTCTACTATTGTAAGATTATCTTTATATATATCATGGAGCATATTACTTAAAGCCCCAAGTCCTCCGCCTATTTCTAAAGCGTATTTCCCTCTTGATAAATTATTTGGAACAGTATTTGCAATATTGTATGCTATATTTCTATCGCATAAAAAATTCTGTCCTCTGTTCTTATTTGGAAATATGGACTTACTTTTTAAATATTCTGTAACTTCTCTTTTTGAATATAAATTATCTAACATCTCTAGGAATTCTAGCCATTTGGAATATAACGTATAGTATAAGGAATGCAAATACCACAACAGCAATTAAAACACTTATTGTAATATGTGATGCCATTAACATAAGCATTCCAAGATAATCTATTAAAACTTTATAAACTACAACAAATAATAATGTACCTAAAACACCTGTAATTCTATTGTAAAAATGGAATTTATCAGTAGATGCTGCCAATCTAAATCTGAATGAATAATATGCTATTATCATAAATAATAATAAATAAGCTATAGGTTCTATATTTTTTACTAAAAGCTCGAAATTAATATCCTTGTTAGAATATCCAAATTTTTGAATTTCTTTTCTTAAAGTAAATAACTCTAATAAATTCACATATCTCAAATTCAAAGAAGTATAATTTTTTATAATATCTAATGTGCTGTATGATATATTAATAGGAATAACCTTACTAATAGCATCATTATATATATATTCATTTTTATTGGTATCAAAATATGCTTTTAATATAATATTTTTAGTATTATTAGTAGTATTGAAAGAATCAGCTATCTTTCCAAATAAGAAATTCTCACATCTTACAATTTTCAATTCATCATCTAATTCCATAAGTGAAACATCAAATATATACAAACTATTTTTAAACATTGCACTTGTAGATGAAGATAAGAAAACATTCTTACTTAACATTATATTTATACCATTATGACTAAAAACAGAAGAATATTTAAGCAAATCCGGATTATTTATATATGCTTCTCTAACCTCTTGTGCTTCCTTAATAAAGAAATTATATCTAGTTATGGCATCTCTTATAATAGAATAATAATTATTTATTTCAGCTATATTAGGATAATTAAGATAAAGCTTAGAAATATTATCATAAGCCTTCCATAAATATCCGCTTTCATACATATTAATAGTTTCTGATAATCTTGAATATATAGAAGCTTCCTGAGGTGTAGCATTACCATAATAAAGAGGCTTTCTATTCATAGCTATACTGATTCTATTCATATAATAAAGCGCCATAGGATTATTCTTATCCAATTCTAGCACCTGATTAAAATAGTTATTTGCCGCATTATAATTAGATAGGCTAAACTCTCTTGTACCAAGACTCATTAAATTATTTATATTATTAAATTTATCCTCATGAATCTTAGCTTCTTTAATCATTTTTTCTTTTTGTATGGATTTTATAAGCAAAAGAGTATTTCCATCATTTTTATCATAAAATAATGCTTCCTCAGCTAAACTAGATGCTGCATCTAAGTTGCCAGCCATCAATTCTTCTTTTGCCGCTTCATAAGCTCTATTTTTTAATGTTAATTCATATTCATAATATATTTTTGCATCTCTAATACTATTATGCTCTTTAAGTTTAGATATAAAGTAATTAGTAAAAGAATAATCATATATAGCATAAAAGCAGACGAGTAATACAATAAGCCCTATAGGATAAGCTATAACCTTCGATATACTTTCCTGATATAAATATTTAGCTTTAAAAAATGACAAATAAACTGATAACGCTATTACATAAGGAATATAGCTTTTAAAGAATATTAAACTGTATAGTATATATGTTGTAAGAGAATAATCTTCCCCTTCCCCTCTGCTATACAAAATATACACAAAAAGGATAATAAACAAACTTAAAATACTAAGCAATAGGAAACTTAATATAATACTCTTAGTGATGCTACTTTCTTTTCTCATGAGTCTATATTTTCTTCAATAACTTCTATTTCCTCTTCTATGACTTCCATAGGTTTTAATTTAGGCTTTTCTTCATAAATATCCTGCATAACCTTTTGAGCCAAAATTTTAGGAGGCAAAACTGTAAAATTATTCAGAACTATATCAAAATATTTTAAAGCTTCCTCATACTTTTTTTGATAATAATAACAAAAACCTATTTCATAGTAAGCCCAAGCCACATCCTTAGCATAATTTTCTCTATCAAAATTATCTATTATGTACTGATAATAGGCTATAGCAGTTTTATAATTTTTATTACCAAATTCAGTATACCCTTTTTCAGCTATTATTCTAGGATACTGTTCTTCCTCTACAGAAATTTTAACAGCTGAAGCACATGAAATCAATAAAAAAACAACCGCAACTAAAAAAATAAAACTTTTTTTCACTAAAAATCCATTATTTCTTTATAGTATATACTTCATCACGTACAGGCAAACTCTTACGCAAAGTCTTAAGGAAACTTCTTAAATCACCCATTTCCTTATAGTCATCGCATTTTTCTACAGTTCTTCTAGCAACTGTAAAATACTTGTACATTTTTTCTTCGCCAAGTTTTTTGCGCCATTGCTCTTGTGCACATTTTACTCTTAGCAAATATTGATTACCGTCTATACCGCTAGCTTTTCTGAATAAAACGCAATATCTGCAATTGGCACAATATATGCCTGTTTCTGACAATTGTTCATTTTGTTCTTCGCTCATAAATACTTACCATAAATTATATTTTTTATACTGCAAGTATAACAAACTTTAAAATTAAAGTCAAGATTTTAATGTATGAATAGTTTTAGTATAAAATAGTGTTAATTTAATAATAATAACATTTAAATTTTATTTTTCTATATAAAATTTACAAAAAACATATAATTATTTTTTATTATTGCTAATTAAAAATATTACGAGAATAGTAAGAGTATGAGAAAAATAGTATTAATAATAATCACAATATGTATTGCATATACTTATGCATATTCTCAAGATGCAAATTTTCAGGATATATACGAAAAAATGAAAGAAAAATATTCTGCAATTTATCCAAGAAAATTTGAAGCCTATATAGACGGAAAAATAGTACAAAGACAAATAGATACTATTCCTGCAAAAAGTTATACAAAAACTAAAGAAGATATAAAATTGAGATTCACTTTTGAAAAAGGATATAAACCTACCCTAATACTTGAAAATGTGGACACCTTTTATAGAAATATGTTTTCTGTATTTGAAGGAGCTTTAGAAACTGTTGGATTTTATGCTTTAGTTGGAAATAACAATGATTATAGTTCTCTATCAAAAAAAATTACTTTTGAAAATATAGAAGATAAAAAAGATGAATATAAGATAACTTTGAGAGCAAAAGGAGAAAATGAAAATTACAGTGTAACTTACACGGTAAATAAAGAATCTTATATAATAGAAAGAGCAGAATATTATAATAAAAAATCTAAAATATATGATGTTAATATTTCATATGAAGAAGTAGATGATTATACTTTACCTAAAATAATTAAATATAAAAGTTCTGACGGAAAGGTGAATTCTGAAATAGAATTTGTTGATATAAAAACTTACAAATAATAAAATAAAACGGATGCTAAATTATGAAAAAAATATTATCAATTATAATCTCTTTAATATTAACTATGCCTCTTTACTCTATTGATGTGCAAAGTTTATTTAATCTTTCAGGCAATGGAGAAATTGTTTATTATAAAAGCGACAATATAAATAATGCTGAATATAGTCAGGCTGAAAAATTAAAATCAGAATTACAAAGCAAAGGGTATAAAGTATATTCTATAGTTATTGCTGATGTTCTTCCTAAAGAAGGTAATGAATTTATAGCTTTAGTATCTTCTGCTCAGGGAGATAAAATATACATATACAATAAAGACAATGAAGAATTTTCTTATAAAACAGACAGATTAGGAAAAAATGCTGCTATTGATTTAGAAAATTTTTATGATAAAAAAAATGAAATAGGAATAATAAAGTACTATATCATAAATGATGATGGTACAGATAGAGATATATACATGTATATGTTTAGAATAGATGGTGCTAGTGTAAAATTTATTGCTGATGTAGTTTTTTATAAAGAAATTAATTCTATGAAAAGCTCTGTTATCACTCAAATGGATAATATATTTGAAGATATTGATGGAGACGGAATATATGAAATGCTAGTTGAGTCAAGAGAAACTATTGACGGCGGAAACGACAGAGTTGAATATCAAATTTACAAATTAAGCAAAAGCAAAGGTAAATATGAATGCATTATGTCATCATGGCTTGAGGAAACTCCCGTTGATTTATCAGGATATTTTAGAAAGAGAATACAAAAATAATTAATATATACTAAAAATTTTTAAGTTTGTCAATTTTTTGTTGTTCTTTTTCCCGCCGCAAAAAGAACCAAAAAGTGCAAGTATAAAATTAGTACTAAATAATACTAAAATTGTCTTACATGTAAAATAATTTATTAAATTAAAGCCTAAATGTAGCCTTTCACCAAGTGTATCCGAGCTTGTCTAGGATATAGCTTATTTGTGGCAATACCATACCTAAAGGTACTTCTTTCAGTCGCAGGCACTTCCTTCGGTCGCAAAAGAAGTGGGGTATGGGTCAAAGCCCTAGATATAAAAACAAAAATATAAATTTATTTTTGACAAAATATAGTTGTTTAGGTATATACTCAATTATTTTTATTAGCAGAATTTTTAAATATAGAAATAGCATAAAGAATCGCCGCTAATATTATTATAGCCAAAGTAATAGCCCTATTCAAATTAACTTCTTCCTTATATACAAAAATTGCAAGTAAAGTAGCAAAAAATGGAAGTAAAAACTGAAGAAATCCAAGAGTAGAAACTTGAAGCCCTTTAGCTGCTTTGGCATATAAATACAATGGTATTCCTGTAGCAACTCCTGCAAACATCAATGATACCCAAGTATGAATAGGCTGAGGAGTTTTAGGAAAATATATTGTACTTAAAATTATTGATGGAATTAATATAGCAGTAGTTTCTAAAAATAAACTCTCCCAGCTTGAATATATAGTAAGTTTTTTGAATAAGCCATATATTGAAAAAGTAAGGCCTATAAAAAATGCCATTATAGGAGGCTTTCCAAGAGTTATTGTTTGATAAATCATTCCAGCAAACATTAAAATAATTGCTGCATATTCCAATGGAGTTTTTCTCTCTCTAAAAACTATAATACCTACTAATATACTTAAAATAGGTGCTATATAATAAGCAAGTCCTGCCTCAAGAACATGTCCTGAATTAACGGTGTAAATATATAAATACCAATTAAGTCCTAAAAAAATTCCTGCAATTATTATAGCTATTAAAGGCTTAATTCCTTTATAAAGATTAGCCTTTTTATATATAATAATTATTAAAGTAAATATAAAAGTAGTTATAACCCTTAAACCTAAAACAAAAGCTGAATCAAAATTCTGAACTGATTTCCAATAAAGAGGAAGAAGCCCCCATATTATATACGCTGCCGAAGCTAGTAAAATAGATTTATTATTATTATTTGACATCAATATATCCCACATATTTTTTGACGGTAATAATAAAATTTAATAAAAATATTTTCAATATATTAAATTCAAATATTTATAAAAAATTTAATCTTATACTTTATAAAACTTTTTTATATGAGATTAAAGAGTTTATACTAAAATTTTTAACTTTGTCAACCGCGAGCTGCTACCGTAGGTATGCTTCGCAGCATCTTCCAGCACGGTACTATTTAATCTTATCAAACGTCCACTATATGTGCAGTTGATTACTTATTATTGTACAAAATTAATAATTTATATTAATTGTAAGATATATTTAAACAATATGGAATAATATTTTATTCTATAAAAAATATAATTTACATTCATAAAAAATAAAAAATTGACAAAATATAGTTGTTTAGGTATATATTCTTAGATTTTTTAATAACAAATATTATTTACTATTTTTTTAATAACGAAACTGTCTTAAACATTAGAACAAAAATTACTGTAAATAAAGGTAATGCCATACCAAGATTAGCTTTTGCTTTGAACAAAAATATACCGCATACAATAAGAACCAAAATGAAAAAAATTGTTACTAAACTAGATGCAGACTTTAAAAAATTTGGTCTTACGCTTTTTAAACCTTCTTTATATGTTTGATTATAAGGATTTATTTTCAAAGCTTTTTTATACGCTTCTTTGGCTTCTTTATTTTGATTAGTATTTTTTAGTGAATTACCTAAATAATACCAATATTCTGACTCATCAGGATGTGATTCTGTTAATTTCAAAAAAATATTTATAGCATTATTATATTCTTCATTATCATAATACAACTTTGATAAAGATTTTAAATTATCCGTATCATTAGGATTTAAACTATCATATTTAACAAACATTTCTATTGCTTTTTTATGATTGTTAATAGCACTATATGATTTTCCTAATAGAGTTAAAATCTCCAAATTGTTTTCATCTTTTTCTAATACTTTAGATAAAACAGAAGAAGCCTTTTTATAGTTTTCTGATTTATAATAAGATTTTCCCAATATTAATAAGTACTTTATATTGTCATCATCTATTTTTAAATTATCTATTTTTAATGAATTCTTTATAACTTTCTCATATTCGCCTATATTATAATATGAATCAGCAAGCCAATAATAACTATCTATAATGCCGCTGCTTAAATCTATATTTTTTAATAAAAAATTTATTGATGCATTATAATTTTTATTTTGATTATATGTAGATCCAATCCAATGAAGATTATAAATATTTTCATTATCTAATTCATACGCTAGTAAGAAAAAACATATTGATTTATTATACTCTCCAATCTTGTTATATGCTTTTCCTAACAAATGATAATAATCATAATTTTTTTCATCTAAATCTAAATTTTTACAAAGCTCTTCTATAGATCTATCACTCAATTCCAGTATTCTATTTTTTAGTCTTATAGCTTTAATATTTGGTAATTTTTCTTCTTTATGATTTTCTTTTAATAATTTTAATGTATTCAATAATATTTCTATAGATTTATCATAATCTTTATTTCTATAAAATGCATTAGCTAATATATGCGAATTACAAAAATTATCTTTATTTAAATCAATAGCTTTTGATGCTGCATTTATAGCTTCTTTATATTGATTTGTTAAAATATAAATATTTGCAAGCAAGTAATAATTAAAATCATCATTAGGAAACAAATCTAAATTTTTTGATAATGTTTCTATTGCTGTATCATACTGCTTATTTTTAATATATAGTATAGAAAGATATTGATATCCGAAACATTTATTATATGATGTTTTTTCTGTATGCTCTAAATATTTTAATATAGATTTTATAGCTTCATCATATTCGCTCTTAGCATCATAAATATAAGCTAATAAAAGCAAATTATTATAATCATCATTTTGTAATTCTATAGATTTTAAAATTAAACTTAAAGCATTATCATATTGATTAATATAATAATAAACTATTCCAAGCCTTTGAAAATACTTATAATTTAAAGGATCTAATTTTAAAGCTTTTAATGTATAATCTTCTGCTTCTTTATAATTTTCATTTAATATATACAATCCCCCAAGTTTATATAAATACTGATGATTATTAGTATCTAATTTTAGACATTCTGATATAGCATATACTGCATCCTTATATCTGCCGCCATTTAAGTATAAATAACTTAAATGCTCCCAATATTCTGTATTATTAGGATCAGTCCAAAGTATTCTAAAATATGCTTCTATAGCTTTTTCATATTCGCCTTTACCAGCTTATTCATCTGATGTTCTTTTCCAATCTTCAAAAGTTTTTTCATCTGGTTTTGGAGGAGTTATTAATATTTGTCCTGATTCAAGAATTTGAGCATTATTTATAAATACTTTTGGAGAATCTAAATTTTCTTCTTTGTTTTTATTGTTATTATCGATATTATCTAATTCTTCCATTTTTTCCTTTATTATATTGTATAAGCTCTATATCAAAACTAAGTCAATAAATATTTATGACATATGTATTATGATTATACTAAACAATTATATTTTGTCAATTTTGATATTTTTGCATATTTATTATCAACTTTTTTGACGCACAAAAAAGTTGCAAAAAACGCAAGTCCTACAACCTTATATTATTACAATATATAATAAATGTATACTAATACCTAAAATTTAGGTTACACCTTGCAGGGCGAAGGTGGACTTCATCAAATATAGCCTTTCGCGTAGCGTATCCTAAGGATAAAAACTTTAGCGAAGCCCGCAGATCGTGTGCGGCAAAAAAGTTGATAATTCTATATAAAGTGCATCGGTTGATAAACTTAAAAATTTTTAGTATATATAAAATTAATTTCCTCTTAATTTATTAATAGTATCTTTTTTATTATCACTGTCAATTATTGCACTTCCTGCCACAAGGAAATTAGCTCCTGCTTCTAACACTTTACCGCAAGTTTTTAAATTAACTCCGCCGTCAACTGCCAAAATTATATCCCTATTTCCTATCAACTTTTTAGCTTCTTCTATCTTTTTTATAGATGAGTCAATGAATTTTTGTCCGCCGAATCCCGGATTTACACTCATTATAAGCAAATAATCAATATCATCAATGATAGGTTCTATTACATCAACTCTAGTATGAGGATTAAGAACAATACCAGCTTTTATATTATGTGCTTTTATCTGATAAATTAATCTATGTATATGTATATTACCCTCAAAATGAACGCTTATAATATCACAGCCTGCCTTAGCAAAATCATCAATATGCTTTTCAGGATTAACTATCATAAGATGAGCATCTAAAGGTATTTTACTTATTTTTTTTATATCAGAAACGACCTTTGCTCCGAATGTAATCTGCGGAACAAATACTCCGTCCATTATATCCAAATGAAGATAATCGCTTCCTGCTTCTTCAAGCTCTTTTATAGTTCCTTCTAAATTTGTAAATGATGCTGTAAGTATTGATGGTGCTATTATAATATTATTCATGACATTTCCTTTTATTGCTATGTTCGCCTACGCTACAATAGATGACAACTAAAGTTACCATATATTTTGGCTCACTTATTATGTTAACATTACTTAAAATACTAAATTTATATTTTTAGTATTTTAATATTTTAGTTATTACTTATTAATTTTTTTATTTTTCTTTATTGCCATACTAGCCATTTCTATTTTATCCAATGCTTTTTTGGCAGCATTAGTTTCCGCTTCTTTTTTACTTTTACCTACTCCCAAAGCAAAATTTTTATCATTAACATAAACTTCAGCTTTGAACATCTCATGATTATTATCATCATAATATTCATAGGATTTATAAATAGGACTAGTTTTATGTTTTTTCTGTATAAGCTCTTGGAATATAGTTTTATAATCTTTATCAAAGTTTTCAATATCCAAATTCTTAAGTCTTTCTTTATAAGCACGCATAACAAATTTGGATGCACTTGTAATTCCTGAATCTAAATATATAGCACCTACTATAGCCTCGAATAAATCTTCAAGCATATTATCTCTATACCTTCCGCCTGAAGCCTCTTCACCATGTCCTAAAAGTAAAAAGTCTCCAAGTTTAAGCTCTTTTGAAATATCAGCCAAACTCTTCTGCGATACTAAAGAGGATTTTACTTTAGACAATAAACCTTCTTTACTGCTATTATATTTTTTAAATAGATAATCTGAAATAATAAGAGATAGTACAGAGTCACCTAAAAACTCCAATCTCTGATTATATTTCATTTTCTTTTTAGATTCATTAGCATAAGTTCTATGAGTTATAGCCTCTAATAGATGATCTTTATTCCTAAACTCATATTTTATAGCTGTCTGACAATTATTTAAGATTCTATCTATATTCATAATCAAGTCTGCCCAAAAATATTGTATTTATAATACAATGAATAAAATAACAGTCAAGAAAATAATATAAAATTTTGATATTTTTTGTGATTTTATTATATTTTAATATATTATTAATGTCCGAATATACTCGAATACATATTGCCTGTAATCTCTTTAACTGAACCTCTTGAAGAATCATAACACCAATTATAATCAAATATGCTGTTTTCCACATTAAACATAGGAGTACTTCCTATTATAAGAGAATAAAATCTATTTTCATTTTTCTTTTGTTCTTCAGCCAATTTATAATCTTTATCTGTAAAACTATTAAATACAAAGTCAGAAATAAAAAGCAAATCAGATTTTTTATAATTTTCAGTATTCATAGTTTTTATAGCATGCCTTAATGCAGGTACAGCATCTGTCCCTCCATCAAAACTTAATCTCAAAAAATCAATTAAATTATCCATAGTATTAGGATATGTTAAATCCATAGTTTCTATTTGAGTACTGAAATTTATAAGATAACAACTTCTTTTCTGCTTCATTGCACGAGTAGCCAAATATAATGTAACAGCCTTTGCAACAGTTTCGGGTACTCCGCTCATAGAACCGCTTGTATCAACGCATATTATAATAGGACCTTTTTTATCGTCTTCTTTAGCCTGCATCTCTTCTTCTATATCTTTTTCATAAAATGAATCAATATATCCTTCTTTCTTGAAAGTTAAAAGTCTATTCTCAAAATATTTAATACCGAATAGAGTTTCAAGTACTCCTTCAGCTAAAAGAAGTTTTTCCTGAGGAAGTATATTATGTATATCCCTAGAATAAGTTATGCCTACAATTTCTTCCTGAGAGTTAGTATCTATTTTTTTGGTTTTAAAAGTTTCTTTTCTTAAAACTTTTTCTATTTTTATGCTTTCCTCTGCTTTCATAAATCTGCCAAGCATATCGCAAAGTTCTTTTATATTTTTATGATTTTTTAGAAAGTTTGCTAGTTTTTTTATATAATTTATATCTCTTTTTGCAATTTTCCCAAGACTCAAATCAAAAAGCTCACCTGTTTCATCTCCTAATGATTCTTTAATTTCTTTTATGTCTTTTAAATATTCAAGTAGATTTTTAATATCTTTAAAAAACTCTTTTCTTCTTTCATCTATTTTATCCAAAGCCCATTTAGTATATTCTCTATCTAAAGAATTTTTCCAATCATTCAAAACCACTTTTTCTAAAGCATTATAATCGTTATTGATATTATTATATTCTTCTTTATGTTTATTTTTTATATCATTTAATTTTTTATTATAAAAATTATAATCGGCATTTTTATCAAAATTTTTATAATTATTTATATCATTTAAAATACGGTTTTCATCAGCACCATTATTTTTAAAAGAAGAATATGCATTATTATATTTATCATATTCATTTTTCAAAGGGTTGTTAGATGAAAGCTCTTTATCTAAATTTTCATTATAATCATTTATTTTTTTATCGAGTTCCCTTGAAAACTCTTCATCTTCAAATAATTCAGCGTACTGCGGAAATTCAGTATATAATTGATTTTTAATATCATCTTTTTTAAATAAAAAACTTAATATATCCAGCATATTATTTTAAAGACTCTCTAATCTTTTCAAGCTCTATAACCTTAGATTTTAATTCAGATATATTTTCATTGTATATTTCAGCCATTAAACGATTATTTTCATCGCTTAAAAATACAGAATATATATGATTAATATTATTTTTTAAATAATTTTCATAACTATTAATATAATCATCAATATTGTTTATTAAATCATTGCATTCTATTTTTAAGTTTGAATTATTTACTGATACAGTATTATTAGCTGTATTATTGACACTATTTTTAACAGGCAGACTGCATGTAGTTTCAGATACTTCTTTTCCATTTTCATCTTTCAATATTATAAAATTTGATAATCCATATATAGAGAAAACTAAATTTTGAATATCATTTTTTGTATCATTTTTTACATTATTTTTTATCTTTAGGGCAAAATTACCTAAATAATTACATTGAATTGATGAAATTTCTTCACCATTTTCATTATATGGATTAAAATTAGAATTATTATTACTATTTAATCTGTCCAAAGGAACATACAAATTTCCACCATTAGGAGTTGCATAAGCATTTCTTAATACGGAAAGAGATGAATATTCTTGATATGTATAAGGCAGTTTTACAAACTTTTTTCCTTTTATTGATACTGTTTCAAATTCTAAATCATTATTATTACTTGAATTAGTGCTGATGCTATTTTGAGAATTTTTAGACTTATTTTTTATGTCCTCAATTTTTTCATCAAATATATCTATATCTGAAGCTGAAAAAAATTTTATGGCCTCTAATACTATTTTTTTCACTGCATCAATATTTTCTTCAAGTGTCCATATACAATGAGTTATTAAAAAACAATCTACAGGCATAACAGTATTTCTTTCTGAAAAAAATGCAGCTGCTTTTAATATATAAACAATATTCTTCCATCTTCTGTCAGAAATATATATAGCTTCATTATTGCCTTTATTATATTCGTCTATTTCGTATTTTATGGAGCATATTATATCAAGAGCTTCATCAGATACAGATACATCATCTATATCTTTATGAAATTTTAACCAATCTTCAGTGGATATTTTTTCTTCTTCTTTTAAATCAGCATCGAAAGAAACATCTTTATCAGATATTAATTTTACAAAATTATCAACATCTTTAGCAGTATCAACAAATAAACGCATTATAAATCTGTCATACATTGCCTCAAGCCCCTGACCTTTAGGAGGAGTTTCATTGCTTGCCGAAACTAATGCCTTTAATGGTACTTTCTCTTCCTGACTTCCGTTTCTGTATACTTTTTCATTTATTATAGTTAATAATGTATTTAATATTGCAGGACTGCTTTTCCAAATTTCATCTAAAAATACAAAATCAGCCTTAGGCAAATAACCTTCTGTTTGTCTTTCAAATTTATCCTCTTTTAATTTTGATAGGCTCACAGGACCGAATACATCTTCAGGGGTAGTAAACCTATTCATAAGCTGACCGAAATATTTAGAGTCTTTAAATGCTGAAGCTATTCTCCTTACTATCAAACTTTTAGCAGTACCGGGAGGACCGTATAAAAATACTGATTTTCCAGCCAAAGCACATAAAAGAGTTAAGCTGATAGCTTCTTCTTTTTCATATAAACCTTCTGAAAGTTTTTTTATAAGTGTAAAAATATCAATACTGCTATTTTTATTTTCCTGACTTTTAATATTATGATTTTTTTTAGACATTTTATATATCCATATAAAGTTTGATAATTACAATATAATAAATTTTATTCTATTTGTCAATAAAAGCTGTTATTATATAAAAATATTTATTCTAAAACAAATAAAAAAATATATATTTTTTATTATATAAATAATAATTGTTTTTTTACTTTATATATATTATAATGTTTTTCTACTTATTATTAATATATTTTTGAATAATGATTTAATTTTTTGCAATATACAAAAATAAAAAGGAATAAAATGATATCAGTAGAGAATTTAAACAAATACTACGGTGATTTTCATGCTTTAAAAGGCGTAAGTTTTGAGATAAAATCAGGTGAAATTGTAGGAATATTAGGACCAAACGGAGCAGGAAAATCCACTACTTTAAGAATATTAACTTGCTACCTCTCTCCTACTAGCGGAAATGCTATTATTGACGGAAAAAGCATATTAAATAATGAAAGAGAAGTAAAAAAGGTTATAGGATATTTGCCTGAATCAGCACCGCTTTATGATGATATGAGTGTATTTGATTATCTTGTTTATATGGCTGAGATTCAGGAGCTTGAAAGAAGCAGATTAAGCGAAAGACTTCATTATGTTGTTGATGCCTGCAGTCTCAAAGATGTTATATCAAAATCAATAGGAGAGCTTTCAAAAGGTTATAAACAGCGTGTAGGTATTGCTGGAGCTATTATACATGACCCTAAAATACTTATATTAGATGAGCCTACTAACGGACTTGACCCTAACCAAATAGTAGAGATTAGAGAGCTTATAAAAGAATTGGGCAAAGAAAAAACTGTTCTTATATCTACACATATATTAAGCGAAGTTGAAGCTACTTGTTCAAGAGCTATAATTATTAATCAGGGTAATGTTATTGCCGATGCTGACCCTAAACATTTAACTTTAAATAACAAAGAAAATAATAAAACATCTGTAAGAATAAAATTATCTATAAAGACAAATGATGATAAAAATAAAATAATAGAAAAATTAAAGAAAATAGAAAGTATTTATGATGTTAAAGCGGAAGATAATGGAGATTTAAAAGACATCACAATATATTCTAATGAAGAAGAGCCTAGAGAAAAAATTTATACAGTTATTAAGAGTACAGATTGGATAATATATGAAATGTTCAGAGAAAGAGAAAATCTAGAAGAAGTATTCCATACTTTAACAAAAGGAGATAAATAAGTGCAGTCAATAAGTTATACTATAAATAAATCTAATGTTATATTGAAAAAAGAATTGAGACATATTTTCTTTTCACCTATAGCATATATATTTTCAGCAATATTTTTAATTGTAAGCGGAGTATATTTCTTCTCAAGATTCTTTATACTTCAGCAAAATGATATGCAGGATTTTTTCAGCATTCTGCCTTTGATACTATCCCTTATAATTCCGCCTATCACTATGGGGCTATTATCAAGTGAGTTTTCAAGCGGTTCTTATGAGCTTATAAGCACTCAATCAGTTTCTACCTTAGAAATTATACTAGGTAAATTCTTTTCGGCTGTAATATTTATGCTTTTTGCTTTAATACCTACTATACTCTACCCCATCACATTAACTTTTTTGGGCAGATTAGATATGGGACCTGTTATTGCAGGATATATAGGAAGCGTATTTCTTATTATGGCTTTATGTGCTATAGGCATATTTGCTTCATCTACAACAAAGAATCAAATAGTAGCTTTAATTGTAGGGCTTGCAATTATGATATCTTTAAATATGTTTTTGAGATATTTAACTTTGCTTTTCCCTGCTTCTGTTAATTTTATAGAAGTAATAAGCGGTGATTATCATTTTGCTAATATTGCAAGAGGAGTATTGGATTTAAGAGATATTATATACTTTATATCAGTTACAGTAATATTCCTTTATTTGGCAAATATTATGCTAGAAAATAGAAAATAATTTACGATATTAAAAGAAATTATAAACTTATAGGATAAATAAAATGAATAAAAATGTTACAAAAATTATACTTTTACTCATAGCTTTAGCGGTAATAAGCGTTGCAGCATTTCTAACAACTAAAAAAAGCCGCGAAAAAATAGAGGCAAATAAACCTAGAAAACAGCTTTTTGAACTTAATGAAACAAATGTTACAAAATATGAATTAAAATATGCTGAAGAACCAATAATAGTAGAAAAAATAGATGAAACTTGGAAAGTAATAGCCCCTGCTAATAATTATAAAATAGATCAGCTAGAGGCTTTTGCAAATGTTAAAAACTTCAATACTTTGAATATTGACACTATTATAACAAATCTTTCTGAATTAGATTCATTCGGTTTAGAAAATCCAAGCAATGAATTCACTGTTTGGGAGGGTAATAAAGAATATAAAATATTCGTTGGAAATAAAACTGCCGATGAAGAAAAATACTATGTTAAATATAATGATGAATATTTCAGTGTAGAGCTTATTTATATAGAAGCATTAAAGAAAACTGTTGATATGCTTAGAGATAAGCAAATATTTGATAAAACTATTTATATAGATTCTGTAGTAAAAACAGAAAGCAGTATAAGAGATTATACAAATACCATAAGAAAAGAAAACAAAACTAATTGGGTTGTTGATGGAGTAGATGAAGAAATCAATTTGAATAAAGCATATAGAGATTTTGAAGCATTAGCTTTAGTTAAAGCTATAGGTTTTGTATATGATGAAAATATGCTAAAATATTTAAACAGATTATTCAGAATACCTGATACTACTGTTACTATATATATGGAAGATAATACAAAAATAGAATATCAATTAGTATATGATAATAATGACAATAGAGTATATGTAAAACCTAAAAGCGGTATAATATATGAAGTTGATTATAATATATATTCAGCAGCTATGCGTGACAGAAGTTATTATATAAAAACTGAAGATGATGATCAAGAAATGAATAATGAAAATGATCCGTATATGGATATGTCAGAAGATGATATGAGATTAGATGAAAATTTGCAGCAATAAATTAATAAAAATTTAATATATTTTTAAGGAAGTAATTTATGAAACAGCAAATACCTAATTTACTAAGCATAAGCAGAATAGTTTTATCACCTCTAGTTATATTTCTTTACTTTTATAACTCTATTATAAGTGCAGTATTAGCATTAATATTTCTTATTATACTAGAAATAACAGATGCTTTAGACGGTGCTATGGCTAGAAAATTTAATCTTGTAAGTGATTTAGGAAAAGTTCTGGATCCTTTTGCTGATACGGTCTTTCATATAACAATGTTTACAATATTTCTTTATGAAGGTTCTATGCCTATATGGATGTATATAATTTCACTTTACAGAGATATGTTTTCAATGTTTATAAGAATATTAGGGGGACTCAGAGGCTTTGCTGTTGCTGCCAAATTCAGCGGTAAATTAAAAACTGCATCAAGAGCGGCTGCTGTAGTTATAATATTCCTTTTAAAAATATTGAAATATACAGAAATATCTCTTCCTTATGAGCAAATAACATATTATAGTTTATTAGTTGTTACAATAATAACTATATATTCATTCTTTGATTATATGCCTTTAATAACTGGAAAATCAAATAAAAAATAAGAAATAAATATATAAAAAATAAAAGGGTTATTCTTATATTAGAATAGCCCTTTTTAATTATGTTATTAGAACCAATATCTAAATCCGAAATCACCCGAGAACCTGAAGAATTTAGCAAAAGTCCAGCCTGTATGACTAGGGTACCAGCCGAAAGTTCCAAAACCATCACTGCCCACAGCTATAACATTAAGCCCTGGTGAAATCTGTAAAAATATTTCCCAATCTCTATCAACTATAAAAGAAACTCCTAAAGGAAGCCTAAAACCTAAACCCAAATTCCAATAATTATTTCCAAATTCTGCAATAGCTTCAGCTCCGGGACCAAAATAAAGCCAAGCATCAGAGTCGCCTGCCTTTCCTATTCGATATTTTAAGCCCCACCAATCAGCATTAGCACTAAGTCCGAACCAAGCCCAAACTTTAGTTGATATACCTATATTTAATATACCGCTAAACATCAATGGAAAATTATCAATCTTTCCTGTTACACCTAAAGAAGCCTGACTTGGAAAACTAAATCTCAAGAAAAATCCTGCAGCTGCACCATTAGGATAATCAGCATACAATTTAGACATAGAGAAAAAAGAAATGAAAATTATAAAACAAGCACTGTAAGTTATTACTCTTTTTAACATATAAACAAAACCTAATTATTACTTTATATAAATATAAAAAATAATATAAAAAAGTGAAAAAATTATAATAAAAATAAAGCTCCGCTAATAAAATAACGGAGCTATAAATATTCTAAATAAATAATATTAGAACCAGTATCTAAATCCGAATTGGAATGTTAGATGTAAGAAATGCTCAAGATACCAATGACTCTCATTACCGAAATGAAGTCCAAGTAAAGAGAAACCATTACCATCAGCATGTATAACATTCACAACAGGCGCAGGCTCTAAGAAAATTTCCCATTGCTTTTTGATTAAGAATGAGAAACCTATAGGCATTCTCAAACCAGCATTGATAGCCCATATACCATTTGAACCGAAAGCAAAATCAGCAGCAAGTCCTGGTCCTAAATAAAAATGAACATCAGATTCTCCTGCCTGACCCAAAGGTATTTTTAATCCCCACCAATCCATAGTAAGACCTACACCAAAATATTGATAACGGCTATCAAGTATATTAGCTACAGCCTGAACACCAAACATTAAAGGTACGCCATCAAATTGACCAACTAATGTTAAACCTTGGTTAGGATATCCAAAAAATAAAGAAGCTCCTATTGCAGCCCCATCAGAGTAAGCAGCAGAAGCTTTCTTAGGAACAGCAACAACTAAAATGGCAATCATAAGAGATACAAGTGTAATCTTTTTTAACATAATATTCTCCATTTTCTTATTTATTTTACAATATACTATTTATATAAAAATGTCAATAAGTAACATAATATTATTAATAATTTCCATTTATTTGAATACAATTAAAATTACATTAAATATAGAATACTATATTGCCAGTTTATTTTTTTATTTGCTGTTTAAGATAAGCAGATATAAATTCATCTATATTCCCATCCATTACAGAGTTCATATTTCCGCTCTCGCATCCTGTTCTTAAATCTTTTACCATCTGATAAGGCTGGAATACATAACTTCTAATCTGATTGCCCCAAGCTATATCTGTTTTCTCTCCCGCTATTTTCTGCTTTTCTTTATCCAATTTCTCTTTTTCTAATTGATAAAGTTTCGCCTTTAACATTTTCATAGCCATATCTTTATTGTTATGCTGGCTTCTTTCTGCCTGGCATTGAACAACTATATTAGTTGGTATATGAGTTATTCTGATAGCTGATGAAGTTTTATTAACGTGCTGTCCGCCTGCTCCTGAAGCTCTGTAAGTATCTATTCTTAAGTCTGCAGGGTTTATTTCTATTTCAATATCTTCATCTATATCAGGCATAACACTAACAGCAACAAATGAAGTATGTCTTTTAGCATTAGCATCGAAAGGAGATATTCTTACAAGTCTATGAACACCTATTTCTGAACGTAAATATCCATAAGCATAAAGCCCCTGAACATAAAAACTTATCTGTTTTATTCCTGCTTCATCACCTGGAAGTTCATCTGTGGTTTCAACTGTAAAGCCGTGTCTTTCACAGAATCTTACATACATTCTTGAAAGCATAGAAGCCCAATCGCAGCTTTCTGTACCGCCTGCTCCTGCATTCAAAGTTAAATATGCATTCTTACTATCAAATTCACCTGAAAATAAATTCTTTGTTTCCAATTCCTCAAAAACTTTCTGCAATTCTAAGCATTCAGTTTCTAATTCTTTTTCCATTTCAGAATCATTTGACTCTATAGCCATTTCAACCAATTCATATATATTATTAGAATTTTTTATCAAATTTTCAACAGGCTCTATCTTATCAAGAAGAAGCATTCTCTCCTTCATAAGTTTCTGAGCTGCTATATTATCATTCCAAAAATCATCTTTAGCCGATATTTCGTCTATCTCTTTAACCCTCTTATAAATAGAATCCGGGTCAAAGATACCCCCTTAATATTTCTGATTGTTCTTTAATATTAGATACTATACCTTTAATTTCTGATAATGTCATAAAACGTTCCTATTATTTTACGATATAAACTCGCTGACAGTAGATTATAACTAAAGTTATAATCTGCTCGTTTATATCTTGGTTATTGTTACGATATAAACTCGCTGACAGTAGATTATAACTAAACCTAAAACATGCTTATTTATATCTGGTTACTATTATAATATAAACTCGCTGACAGTAGATTATAACTAAAGTTATAATCTGCTCGTTTATATCTTGGGTTATTGTTACGATATAAACTCGCCTACTATAGATTATAACTAAACCTAAAACATGCTTGTTTATATCTGGTTACTATTATAATATAAACTCACCGACTATAAACTATAACTAAAATTATAATCTGCTCGTTTATATCTTGGGTTATTGTTACAATATAAACTCGCTGACAGTAGATTATAACTAAAGTTATAATCTGCTCGTTTATATCTTGGGTTATTGCTATGATATAAACTCGCTAACAATAGATTATAACTAAATCTAAAAAATGCTTGTTTATATCTTGGGTTATTGCTACAATATAAACTCGCCTACTATAGATTATAACTAAACCTAAAACATGCTAGTTTATATCTTGGGTTATCATTACAATACAAACTAGCTTAAATATAAGCTAGTTCTTGTAATGAATTGCACCAAAAACACAATTATTTTTTATCTATAATAAAATTTTTATTAAAAATTATTCTTCTGTAGGCAGAATTCTAGTACCGCTGGATAATTTTAATATATAAACATCAGCATCTCTTCTAGTTCTTTCTTTATAATGAGTGTATAAATTTTCTATAACATTTTCAACTTCAGTTTTCTTAAGGAATAATAAAACTCCTCCTCCGAAACCAGTTCCTATCATTCTAGCACCCAAAACTCCATCCATATTCATAGCTTCTTCAACTAAAATATCCAATTCTGCAGTAGAAACCTCATATAATTTACTTAAACCATCATGAGTTTTAAGTATCAAATTAGCCAAGTCCTTAACAGAACCTTTTTTAATAGCTTTAACTGCCTGATTTACTCTATCCTGCTCAGCAGAAACATATAAAGCTCTTCTTTGTTCTTTATTTTGTAAAGTTTCTTTAATAAAATCAGCATCTTTGACTTTCAAATCAGATAAAGATTTTAAAGAACTTTTCTTTTCTTTAAGTTTCTTCAATGCATTTTCACATTCTCTTTTTCTAGCATTATATTCACTGTCGCTGGAAGTTCTTTTCTTATTACTATTAACAACAGCCATACAGTAATCACCTAAATTGAAATCAAAATATTCATATTTAAGTGTTTTCATATTAAAGAAAAATAATGTATTTTCTTTAGCTAAGAATATAGTAACATGATCACTTAAAGATGTTCTATGAGATGCATACTTTATTTCACCTTCATAAGATAATTTTGCCATTTCAATAGGTTCTACATCTTTAATATTATTTATGTCCAAAGCGGCAAAAGTCAAACAAGCACATAATGAACTAGATGAAGCCAAAGATGTATTAAAAGGTAAATCAGTATAGACAAATATATCCATACCATGTATTTTGTACCCTTTTTCCAAAAGTACAGAAAAAACACCTTTGAAATAAATAGCCCATTCATCTTCCTTATTCTTTTCTAAATCATCTAATGTAAATGACTTTCTAGCTTTAAAAGAATGAGCATATATATTAACTTTATTATCAGGTCTTTTTCTAGCTACTATATATGTTCCTCTATCTATAGCAGAAGTTATAGTATCTCCGTCTGAATAATCTATAAGCTCTCCTATAACTGTAACTCTTCCCGGAGCAAAATAAAGTTTTGTATCACCTTTATGTCCGAAAACCTCTCTAAATCTTGCTACTATTTTTAAATGTAATCTAGGTATCATACTAAATCTCTCAAAAATTATCTGTTATTAAATATCATAAAATAAAAAAAATCAATAGTATAAATACAGTTATTGTAAAAAAATATTATTTTATATTAAACTATACAAACTATAAATCGTAAATTTTTTTGAAAACTAAAATAAATAATTGTTAAAATCATTGATTTTGATAAAAAACAATAATATAATGTACCAATATAAATACAGTAGGATATAATTCTATGGATAAAACTTTATACAGTAATTACATAAATATATTAAAAGAAGAATTAATACCAGCTTTAGGATGTACAGAACCTATAGCAATAGCTTTTGCCGGTGCTAAAATCAGAGAAATAATAGAAAATATGCCGGAACATATTACTGTCAAATGCAGTGGTAATATAATAAAAAATGTAAAAGGTGTAACTGTACCCAATTCAGGAGGTTTAAAAGGAATAGATACTGCAGCTATTTTAGGCTTGGTGGGAGGAGATGCCAGTAAAAATCTTGAAGTATTATCCACTATAAAGCAAGAAGATATAAATAAAACTAAAGAACTTTTAAATAATAAAGAATTTTGTACTTGCGAATTAATAGAAGGCGATGAAAATTTACATATCATAATAGAAGCAAAATATAAAGATACAAATGCTTTAGTAGAAATAAAAAACGCTCATACAAATATTACAAGAATCAATAAAAATGGCGAAGAATTATTAAATTCTGACAATTCTTCAAATAAAAAAGAAGAAGATCCAAGAGAAACATTAAGCATAAAAGAAATACTCAATTTTGCCAATGAAGTTAATATAGATGATATTAAAGATATTATAAAAAGACAAATAGAACTTAATTACAGTATAGCAGAAGAAGGTTTAAAAAATGATTATGGCTCTAGCGTAGGTAAAACATTGATGAAATATTATGGAGATGATATAAGAAACATAGCTAAGGCTTACGCTTCAGCAGGCTCTGATGCTAGAATGGGAGGCTGTTCTATGCCGGTAGTTACTAATTCAGGAAGCGGCAATCAAGGTATAACAGTATCTATTCCTGTTATAAAATATGCTGAAGAAATGAAAGTATCCGAAGAAAAACTTTACAGAGCTTTGGTGCTTTCCAATTTAATAGCTATACTGCAAAAGAAACATATAGGTAAATTATCAGCATTCTGCGGGGTTGTATGTGCTGCTACAGGTTCTGCATCAGCAATAGCATATTTACATGACTGTGATTATAAAATTATTTGCGACACTATTACAAATGCTTTATGTACTATAGGCGGTATGGTTTGCGATGGTGCTAAGTCATCATGTGCTTCAAAGATTGCAGAAGCTATTGACTGCGGTATATTAGCTTTTAATTTGGCAAGAGACGGAAAAGTATTTAAAGCCGGAGATGGACTTGTAAAAAATGATATAGAAGCTACCATTGACAGCATAGGAAGAATGGCTAAAGATGGTATGAAAAGTACAGATGTAGAAATACTTAATATTATGATAGATAAGTAATATTATATATTCAGGCTTTATAGCGAAAAAAATTTTGTTTCTACAATATTTTTATGCCCTTTTAAAAATGCAATTTTAAAGTATATATCAATATCCAGTGCACATAAAAATCCTTTTTTTATCAAAGCTGGTATGGTATTAATCATAATACCTGAATAATATACTTTTATATTCAATTTTACTTGATGCTCTTCTTTGGCACATAGATAATAATTTTTTGTAATCTGCCCTCCCCTATTTTATCACTAGACTTTACACACTCTTTATATAAAGAAATATAAATATCATTCAATTCGATATCCATAAAAAATTATTTTTAACTCTTAAAAATATTTCTAAATTCACTCATTTAAAATCTATATTCTTAAATTTTATTTCATCAATAGAAAAAGATGCCTCAAACATAAATATACCTTACAAAACAATAATACTCACTAAAACATAATATATACTTACTAAATTATCAATATAAAAACATATTTATATATGACAAGCTAAAATAAGTATAATATACATAATATTTTTTATACTAGATTTATTTTAAAAAAATTGTATAATTTATTATCTGGATTTTTCGATATATTATGATAACAGATAATTTGTAATCGTTTTTTACATAATGAACAAATATTTTTTCATAATGGGGGTTTTTTAATGGCTAGTTTAAGCGATAAAGAAATTAATGCAACTTTAACAAAAATAAGATCTGAATATGAACAAGGTGCTGAAAAATACGGAAGCAAAATATATAATGTAAATAGTTTTAATGATAGATACAGAGAAGCATTACAAAACAGACAAGATTTATCAAATTTTTTAATAGTTGAAATAAAAATTCTAGAAGATATAAAAACTACTTTAAGAGATAGAGAATTAGAAAGACAAAGAAAAAAAGCTGAAGAAGAAAAGGCT
Organism: uncultured Brachyspira sp.; assembly: GCF_944393015.1. Classification (GTDB taxonomy): domain Bacteria; phylum Spirochaetota; class Brachyspiria; order Brachyspirales; family Brachyspiraceae; genus Brachyspira. The sequence continues at coordinate 8,275 of NZ_CALXYQ010000031.1, read as the reverse complement.
AAAGAAAATTCTTTTATGAGTAAAGTAGATAATATGATAGAGAAATTCAAAAGTGCCACAGAAAAATATCCTTTGGAAGATATGCATCCTAAAGCAGATCAAGAAATTTGCCATTTATACGGTGCTTTCAAAGAATTGTACAATTGTTTTTCTGTTATCAGATTCTTTTCATGCGGACCTGCAAGCGATTATGTAGTAGAAACTGCTGTAAAAGATTATGATAATCAATTCCAGAAATTCATAATTCCTGTTGGTGAAAGCAAAGTGCCTCAGATATTTTCTGACTATGTTTTCGCTTTAGATAATGGAGATAACTCAAGCAGAGCAGAACAATTCATACTTAAAGAATCAGGATTTTTCTTGCATGCATTCATTGAAAAAATGACTAATATAAAACAGCTAGCACTTAAAGCAAGCAGCGATGGAGAAATAGTTCTTCCTGATTATTTAAATGTACAATCTCCTAGAGTATATAAATTCTTCAAAGGAAAAACTAAAGAAGAAATGTACGATGCTACTATAGCTTATGCTAATGCCATGATAAATGATTTCAGGCTGCAAAGTTTCAAAAAAGATGCACGTTAATAAGATAATTCTTATACTTTGTTCTTTAATTGCATTATCATTGTATTCTCAGACAAATGATGCTTTCAAATATGATAGGAAAAATTTATCTAATGCATACAGATATTATAATGCAAAAAATTATAAAAAAGCTGCTGAATTATTTGAATATGAAATAGAATATTCCCCCATTCTTAAAATAGAATATTTTGAAAATTTAGCTAATTCTTATATGAACCTGAAAGATTATACTAATATGCTTAGAGCAGCCAGAAACGGTATAATAGTAAATAGCTTTTCTCCTAAACTGCATTTCCAAAAAGGATATGCTCTTTACAAATTAGGAGATACAAATAAAGCTATAGATTCAATAAGATATTCTATAAGTTTAAAGCCTAATGATGCCTATATGAATAATTTTCTTGGGCTTTTATATTTATATGTAGAAGATTATAAACAGGCTGAATCATCATTTTTAAAAGCTACTGTTTACAGTCCGAATAATGTAGTATATATGGTGAATCTTGCCGCTACTTATGAAAGAGATAAAAATTTCAGTTCCGCACTTAATACTTATGAGGAAGCATATAAAATTAATCCAAATTATAGAGGATTAAAAGACTCTATAGATAGAAATAAAAATATATTAGCTAGAATATCAGGAAACACAAATATAGCCGTTGAAGATAAACCTAAAATAAATACAAATCCAATAACTTATGATGAAGATGTAGAAGCTAAGCCAATAGAAATAGACATAATGGAATCAGCAACAAATACTTTAGCAACAAACAATATCATAAATACAAATACTATAATAACAAATGATTTTATAAATACTAATAATAATATGATAAACACAAATAACATTATAACAAATACAACAATAAGCAATACTACTACAGAAACAAATATTACAGTTTATCAAACAAATACACAACAAAATGCTAATTAAATTATAATTAAATATATTGATTATATAAAAAATTATTGTATTATTATATTATGGGGATTTATAAATGCATACTATAAAAAATACATTGGAAGAATATTCAGATAGAAAGCTATATCAAAATATAAATCTAGCAAATTATATCAAAATATCTCAAAAATGGGATGATATTATGGGAGAAGTTCTTTCAAAAATATGCTATCCTTCATTTTATAGAAATGCTGTTCTTACTGTAACCATAACAGACAGTGTATGGGCTAATGAAATATTTATGAATAGGAATAATATATTCAAAAATATAAAGAAAGAAACTAATATAGAAGTAGTAGAATTAAAAACAAGAATCGGTGAAGTCAATAATAATAGAAAAATAGAAAATACTAATAACCAAAATATTAAAGAAGAAAAAGAATTAACAAAAGAACATAAGGAATGGATAGAGAATACTATAAAAGAATCAGGCATAAAAGATGAAAGAATGAAAGAAATATTTGCCAATATATTAAAATACGAGGATAATGATGATAGATGATGTATTTATAAAAAAGCTGATTCTCGAATATAAAGCCACCAGAAGCATTGAGGCTTTAAAAGAAATTAATGAACATTTATCTAATTATATTTATAATTATCCTAGAAAAGTTTTCGGTGTGTTTCATGATGAAGCTTTAGAATTCTACTCATATTATATAGAAAGAATAGATAATATAATAATAAAATATAATGAAACAGATGCTAAATTTATCACTTGGTTTACATATACATTAAGAAGTCATTATTTAAATTTCTTAGATCATAAAAAAAGAAAAGATAAATATAAAAAACAGGAAATATCAATAGATGCCCCATTATGCGGTAAAGAAGCATTAACTTTGCATGATGTGCTTTATGACAGCAAATCCTATGTTATGAATGAATATACTAATAACTATAATGAAAGCAATATAGAAAAACTTTCACTCAATATGTTCAATTATATAGAAAAAGAATTCACAGATAGAGATTCAATAGCATTCTTTATACATAATTTAGAATTATTTATAAATCTTATAATACAGCCATTAATGGAATATTTTAATATTAATTATGAAGAAGCATATTCAATAATAGAAAAAGCAAGAGCAACATATATAAAAAAATATAATGAAATAATAAAACAGCAGGATAAAATAGCAAAGATAAATGCACAAATAGAAATTAATAATAAAAGAGGACTTTTCACAGTGCATTTAGCAAGCAAAAAACAAAATTATATTAAGAAGCTGCATTCTATAAAAATAAATGTTCCTTATGAGTTTATAGCAAAACTTTTAAATATTACAAACAATGCAGTTACAAAGATTATAAACAAAATAAAAGCTAGTTTAAAAGAACATTTTAATAATTTATCGGATTTATAATATGAGCAAATATAATTATACAGAAGAAGAAATTATAAACTATGTTAATGGCATTAAAGTATCTGATGACTTTTTAGAAGAGTTGGAATCGAATGCTGATTTGCAAAGAGAAGTAAGTTCTCTTAAAAACGATTTATTTCTTATGGAAAATATAGAAGATTCTAATATGCTTAAAGAATCTAAAATAAAACCAATCATCAATATAAAAGACAGTATAATCGATTATATGCTTTATTTCAGTAAATTAACTCCATTAGCTTCAAGAGGAGAAGAAGATAATAAAATCAAAGATATTTATGTTTATAAAAATATAGAAATATATAAAAGCGATAATCAATACTATATAAATATCAGTAACATAAAGAATTGGTGCGTAATAGAATACAATGGAGAAAAAATAGTTAATATATTTGGACAAAGAGATAATTATTCTTCAGAATTAAAAAAAGGTAATTATAATATAAAAGCTGATAATGATGAAGTGTCGATAAATATAGAATAAATTTAATATATACCTAAACAACTATACTTTGTCAAAAAATAAAGTTATATTTTGTTTTTAATATCTGGGGCTTTGCCCCATACCCCAGTTCTTTTATTGGTATAAGGCACAGCCCGCCTTCGGCGAGAACCAAAACAACTGCATTTTTAGTCCAAATTTAGGTTACACCCTACATTTAATACATATATTTTTAATATAAAGTTCTAACAATTGCGTTTTTCGCATAGCGTATCCGAAGGATAAAAACTTTGACGAAGTCCGCAGAGCGTGTGCGGCAAAAAAGTAGATACAATTTACATAAAGTGCATCAATTGACAAAATATAATTGTTTAGGTATATTACCAAATATATTACATATAGGAAATATTTTTAATTATGTCAGAAATATGCAAATGGGCTAAAAGCGAAATAGAAATTAAATATCATAATGAAGAATGGTGCAAAATATGCCATGATGAAAGAAAATTATTTGAAATGCTTATACTTGAAAATATGCAGGCAGGATTAAGTTGGAAATGCATACTTGATAAAAGAGAAAATATGAGAGAGGCATTCGATAATTTTGATTATAAAAAAATATCCCAATATGATGATAAAAAAATAAATGAACTTTTAAATAATAAAGGAATAATAAGAAATAAAAGAAAAATAAATGCTCTAATAGTAAATGCTAATAAATTTATAGAAGTACAAAAAGAGTTCGGCACTTTTGATAAATATATTTGGTCTTTTACCGATGGAAAACAAATAGATAATAAATTAGATGATGAAAGCCCTCTTCCAGCAAGAAATGAATTATCCGATACTATAAGCAAAGATTTGATAAAAAGAGGATTTAAATTCACAGGAAGCATAATAATTTATAGTTATATGCAGGCTATAGGAATTGTAAATGATCATTCGATTAATTGCAGTTATCATAACAAATAAGAAATATTAATTACAATATTGACTAATAATGTAAAAAAAGCTAGAATAAAGCATTATTTGGGTAAAATTATGAATAAATACAATATTTTAAATTTTAAAAAATCATCTATAATTTTTATAAAGAATCAAAGTCCTAAAAATTCTTTTTATATCATAACTAAAGGCAAAGCCATATCTTACGGAACTTTAGACTATAATATAGAATTTAATAAAGGAGACATATTAGGATTAATAAATGTTGTACTTAATGAACCTTATTTCTATAATATTAAAGCATTAGAGGATATGGAAGTTATAGAATTAAATTTAGATGAAATAATTAATACAAAAAATAGAGATTTAACAATAAAAATATATGAATATTTAAATTCTTCATTAGAAACATGGCTTGGAAGATATTATTTACTTATATCAGAAAGCAAAGAAATAATAAAAGGAAAAACAAAAGAAGAAATTCTTAACATGGCCCATGTTTATAGTAAAAATGGTTTTGATCATGCCGCTTATAAATTGTATAATGAGTATATAAAAAGATTTCCAAATGATAAAGAAAATATTAATGATGTAAAAAATAAACTATCTAATATAGAACCTATTGAAGAACCATTATCAAAAAAAGACAATGTATTTCATTATAAGAAAGGATACTGTTTATATACAGAATTAGGAGGAAGCGATAAATTATATATAATAAAATCAGGCAAAATAGGTATATATAATGTTGTAAACTTGCATCAAATTACAAGAAGCATATACTCTAAAAATAGCATAATAGATGGGTATAATCCTGCTTTGGAATATCAGCCTTTATCTACATCTGCCATTATACTTGAAGATTCTGTACTAAAAGTTTTAAAAAAAGAAGAGTTACTTAATATAATAGAAAATGATAATTCTATCAAACTTTATTATATAAGAATGCTAAGCATAAAGATCAGAAACACAATATTAAAAATCATAGCACTTAATACAGATGATATGCTAGCTAAACTATTAATAACATTATATTATATTGTGAAAACTGAAACATTGCCTAATAATATTGATTCTATAAACCTTCCATATAAAGTAAATGATATAAAAACTATGCTTAATATAAAAAATGAAGACACTCTAAAAAGAGAATTAAATAAAATAAGAGCAATATCAATATCTAAAGATAATTATATAAATATAACGGATATACGAAGCTTTATGGCAGAGTATAAAAACGCTATTAATAGAGTAACCAATATGAATCATCATGCATAAAAATAATTGAAAATTATTATAGTATTGTTAAAATATAAACAATAATATTTTACTTTTTGTATATTTATAATTTTTATAATTAAAGAATATATTTCAGGAGTTTTAAATGCCTACTTTAAAAACAAGTATATCAGGAATCAGAGGAATAATAGGAGACGGTTTAGATATAAGAGCCGTAGTAGATTATACAGCAGCATTTGCATGTCTTTTTCCAAAGAAAGCAAAAGTTTTAGTAGCAAGAGACACAAGGATAACAGGAGAATCTATATTGAATGCCGTTGTAGCAACATTAACTGCATCAGGTATAAATGTAATAGATATAGGTATAACTCCTACGCCTACAGCATTATATATGGTAGAAAAGCTTAAAATTCATGGCGGTATAATGATATCTGCAAGCCATAACCCTATAGAATGGAATGCATTAAAACTTATAGGAAAAGGCGGACATTTCTTGGATGAAAAATCAGTTAATGAACTTATGAAACTTTATGATAAAAAAGCGTCAAGATTCGTTAAAGCATTAGAAACAGGTACTTATGAAAAAATAGATAATGCTATAGAAGAACATATTAAAAGAATATTAAGATGGATAGATGTAGAAAAAATAAAAAAAGCTAATTTCAAAGTGGCATGCGATTATGTTAACGGTACAGGTTTATTTGCTACTCCTCCACTACTTAAAGCATTAGGAGTAAAAGAAGTATCTATAAATAATCAGCATACTGGAAAATTCGCACATGTTGCTGAACCATCTGCTGCAAGTATGAAAAGTTTATCTGATTTAGTTAAAAAGAATAAAGTTAATATAGGATTCACTCAAGACCCTGATGCTGACAGACTCGCATTAGTTCTTGATGACGGTACTATCATAAGCGAAGAATATACTTTGGCTTTATGTGCTAAATATTTATGGCTAGTTGGTAAAGGAAATGCGGCTGTAAACCTATCTACTTCAAGAATGATAGATGATTTAGCTAAAGAAAAAGGGTACTCAATTGATCGTACAAAAATAGGAGAAATAAATGTTTCTTCTCATGTTGTAAAAAATAAATTATACTTCGGAGGAGAAGGAAATGGAGGAATAATAGTTCCTGCTGTTACTCCGGGAAGAGATTCTCTTTTGGGTATAGCTTTAATATTGGAATTAATGGCTAAAACAGGAAAAACTATAACAGAACTTGTAAATGAAATACCAAAATATGAAATTGTTAAAGAAAAATTGGAAGTATCCAAAATAGACGAAGATAAATTCTTAAAACAAGTTAAAGAAGAGTACCCTAAAGCCAAAATAACAACTATTGATGGAATAAAAATAGATTTAGAAGAAGGCTGGCTTCATGTACGCTCATCAAATACAGAGCCTATAGTAAGAATCATTGCTGAGGCTAAAAGCAAAAAAGAGGCTAAAGACTTAATTACTGCAGCTATGAATATGATAAAAGGAATAAAAAGCCCTGCCAAGCCTGCTAAAGAAACTAAACCAAAAAAAGAAGCAGTTAAAAAAACTAAAAAGTAAACATAATTAATCAAGAAAAATAAAAAACTCTGGAAAATTATCATTCCGGAGTTTTTTATAAACAAAAATCACATATACTTCGACTTTTAAACCAAAAAAGTCGAAAATTTTAAAATGATATTTTTAGCTTGACAAATTCAATATATTTTGTTTTAATATAATATATATTTAACTAATAAAAATTTTTTTTGTTTATTTATATATCTTTACATATTCAAAAAGGGTAAATATGGACTTAAATCTTAAAAATAAAACAGCTATAGTAACAGGTTCAAGCAGAGGAATAGGTAAAAAAATAGCAGAAACTCTAGCAAAAGAAGGAGTTAATGTTGTAATCACTGCTACAAACTTTGAAAAAGCCTCTCAAGCAGCTGAAGAAATAAAATCAACTTTCAATGTAGAAACTTTAGCAATTCAACATGATGCAAAATCAAGTGAATCTTGTAAGGAAGTAGTTGCTAAAACTATAGAAAAATTCGGCTCTATTGATATACTTGTAAATAATGCAGGTATTACTAAAGATATGTTAGTACTTCAAATGGAAGATAATGCTTGGAATGATGTAATATCAACAAATCTTTCAGGTACTTTCTATATGTCAAGAGAAGCAGCTAAAAATATGCTTAGAGCAAGAAAAGGTAAAATAATCAATATATCCAGCGTTATAGGAAAAATGGGAAATGCAGGACAGGCTAATTATGCTGCTGCTAAGGCTGGTATCATAGGAATGACAAAATCTATGGCTAAAGAATTTGCCCCTAGAAATATATGTGTAAATGCAGTAGCTCCAGGATTCATACAAACAGATATGACAGGAGTCTTGCCTGAAGACACTGTAAAAGGAATTATGAGCATTACACCGTTAAAAAGATTAGGAACACCTGAAGATGTATCTAATTTGGTATTATTCTTAGCTTCTGATATGAGCAATTATATCACAGGAGAAGTAATAGCAGTTGACGGCGGAATGTCAATGTAATTAATTATATAATTAAAAGCATATAATGTGTTTAAAAGCACTTTATTAATAATAAACAATAAATTTAAGGAGAATTAAAAATGGCATTAATCGATGAAATTAAAGATGTTGTTGCTAATCAATTAAACATCTCAGACAAAAGTAAAATCACAGATACAGCTTCTTTCGTAGATGATTT
>NZ_CALXYQ010000030.1 GCF_944393015.1 uncultured Brachyspira sp. | reverse complement strand
ACACATAAAAAATTATTCGCCTACAGTGTCTAGTAAATAAATTTACTAGACGCTCATAATTTTTTTATTTCTATATTTACACATAAAAAATTATTCGCCTACAGTGTCTAGTAAATAAATTTACTAGACGCTCATAATTTTTTTATTTCTTCTATGCTCAAATCTGTATTTTCACTTATTATTTTTATATCTATTCCTGATTCTTTTAATTTTTTAGCTATGGATATTTGCTGTTCTTTTTTACCTTGTTCTATACCTTCTTTTATACCTTCATCTCTCTCTCTTTTTAACATTATAGTTTGACCATATAAAAAAGCATCTCTGGCGTTATAAACTTCCATTTCTTCTTTACTTGATATAAATCTCTCATATTTATCTATTACTTTTGGCATAATATCATTAACCTCCTTTAATTTATCTTTTACTTTATCTAAATCTTTAACTGTAAAAAACTCTATCCAAGATAATATTTTATTTTTCTTAATATCATCCGTATTGGCATTATTTAATATTTTTATAAATCTTGGTACTTCTATTATATGCATCTGCATCATATCTAATGACACACTATGATTCTCAGTATCTATTAATTTAAAACATCTATGGGCTTTACCTTCATCATAAAAATCCATATTAAAGTTCACAAAATTAATACTTATAATCTGACTAATAATATCATAAGGTTCGTTTTCATTAATTTCACTTACCACATTTTTTGATATATAATAAAATATCCTTTTTACAAAATCAATATTTCCAGATAATTGTATCTCTATAATGATTTTTTTATTGTCTTTTGTTTTAGCTTTCACATCAAGAACAGATTCTTTGAGATTAATATTTTCAGGCAAATTATGAGGATTTATAATTTCTAAATCATGTACTTCATCAAATTTTGAATCTCTAAGTACACAATTTACTATATTTTCTAATATATCTTCATTTCCAAGAGAGCCTAGAAGGTAACGCACAAAGTAATCGTTCATTCTATTAATATTTCTCATAAACAAATTATAACAAATAAATATATAAAAGTAAATTAAGAAAATATTTATTACTAGTGCTATTTTTGAAAATATAAGACTTTTATAAAAAATAAAAATGCCATTAATTAGAATGCAAATAAATTTATAACAACATTAGTTTATAGTAAAATATTTATATGTCTTTTTTGCAACTTTGGCTAAGCCAAAAAAGTTGATATAAAAAATAAATAAAAAACTACTCATTAAAAGAACCTTTTATTTATAAATAAAAAATTACTTGTAAAAAGTGCCTGCCATTTTTCAAATAGCAGGCACTCGTAATTTTTTATCTCAAGCTTTTTTATTGATTAAATATTTTCTTCTATTAAGATACTAAATCCTTAACGGCATCGTGTCCGGCATTTAATGCCTTTTTTATTTATATATAAAAAAGTTTTCGCTAAAAAACCTCTGCACTCTTACGAGTACAGAGGCTCAAACTTTTTTATTTATTAAAAATTTTCTTCTATTAAGATACTAAATCCTTAACAGCATCGCGTCCGGCATTTAATGCCTTTTCATTGGACGGAAGAAAATCTTTCTTACGCTCTCCGAATACCTTCAAAAATGCCTGCTGCACACTGTCAAATGATACTATATTATGAAATGTAAGCAAAGCACCAAGCATAACCATATTAGCAGATTTAGGATTGCCTATATCGCCTGCAATTTTATTTGCTTCAACATAAGCAACTTTTATATCATCTCTTGAAGCCTTTTTCTCTATCAAAGACGAATTTATTAAAAGTATTCCATTAGGAAGAACATCTTTTTCAAATTTGGTAAGAGAAGGAAGATTCATAATAACTGCCGCACTGGCATCATGAGAAATCATAGGAGAGCCTACAAGTTCATCGCTTACAACCACCGAACAATTAGCAGTACCTCCTCTCATCTCAGGGCCATAAGAAGGACACCAAGTAACATGCTTATTTTCTATCATTCCGGCATAGGCTATCATCTGTCCCATAGACATAACACCCTGTCCGCCGAAGCCTGCAAAAATAATTCTTTCTGTACTCATATATTCCCTCCTTTTTTAACCGTCATTTCTAAAATTACCAAGAGGATAATGAGGTATCATATATTCTCTTATCCATTTATGAGATTCAGTTGGTGCTATTCCCCAGTTAGTAGTACAGCTTGTAAGCATTTCTACTATAGAAAAGCCTTTTCCTGCAATCTGATTTTCAAAAGCCTTTTTAACTGCAACTTTAGCCTTTCTAATATTTGCAGGACTGTCTAAAGCAACTCTCTCAACAAAAGTAGCACCCTCTAAAGTAGCAAGCATTTCGCATACTCTTATAGGTTTGCCTGCTCTGTGGAAATCTCTTCCGGCTTGTGTAGTAGTTGTTCTTTGTCCTTCCAAAGTTGTAGGAGCCATCTGTCCGCCTGTCATTCCGTAAATTGCATTATTCAAGAATATTACTGTAATATTTTCTCCTCTTGCAGCGGCATGTACTATCTCGGCAGTACCTATTGCAGCTAAATCTCCATCTCCTTGAAGTGTAAATACAACACTGTCATGAATAGCTCTTTTTATACCTGTAGCAACAGCCGGAGCTCTTCCATGTGCTGCCTGCTGCATATCGCAATTAAAATATTTATAAGCAAGTACTGAACAACCTACTGAAGCTATTCCTACAGTTCTATCAAGTACATTAAGTTCTTCTAAACATTCAGCTATTATTCTCTGAGAAGTACCATGCATACAGCCGGGACAATAATGTGTCCTTGCATCTGTTAATCCTTTTGATTTTTCAAATACTGTCATAATAAACCTCCTGCTAAATCTCTCACATTATCTATTATTTCATGAGAAGTAGGTACCAAACCGCCAGCCTTTCCATAGAATTTAACAGGAACTTTACATTCTACTGCGAGTTTTACATCATCAACCATCTGTCCCATGCTCAGTTCAACACTTATATACATTTTGCAATTAGGGTTATCAAATGCTTTAACAGGAAAAGGCCATAAAGTTTGAGGTCTAATCATACCAACCTTCTTACCTTCTTCTCTAAATTTATCAACAACACCTCTTACTATTCTTGACATAGTACCATAAGAAACAAATATTAACTCTGCATCATCTGTATGATATTTTTCTGCTCTTGCTTCTTTTTCTTTTATTTCATCGTATTTTTTCTGCAAATGAATATTATGTTCATATAATAATTCAGGCTCTAAATAAAGAGAGTTAATTATATTATTTTTTTCTCTTTTTCCTCTTTTTCCGCATGCCGCCCAAGTTTTTTCTTTTATCTCATACTTTGGCTTATATACTATATCTACAGGCTCCATCATCTGACCTATAAAACCATCAGCAGCAACATAAACAGGAGTTCTGTAATGATCAGCTATATCAAAAGCCTCCATTATCATATCAGCAGCTTCCTGTAAATTTGCAGGTGCTAAAACAGGACAATTATAATCCCCATCTCCGCCGCCTTTAGTCATCATATTATAATCACTTTGAGAAGGCTGTATACTTCCAAGTCCAGGACCTCCTCTCATAACATTAAGTATAACAGCAGGAACTTCCGCACCGGCAAGATATGATATACCTTCCTGTTTTAAAGCTATACCTGGAGAAGAAGAAGAAGTCATAGCTCTTACTCCAGCTCCGCCTGCCCCATAAACCATATTAATAGCAGCAACCTCACTTTCTGCCTGCACAAATGATCCGCCTGATTCATACATAGCTTTTGACATAAATTCAGGTATCTCATTCTGCGGTGTAATAGGATACCCAAAAAAACATTTACATCCTGCAGCAATAGCCGCACTAGCCATAGCCTCATTTCCTTTCATTAATGTCCTAGCCATTATTTACCCTCCTCTTTGTCTAACCTTTCTACTGTTATACATATATCCGGACACATCATCGCACAATTAGCACAGCCTATACATTTTTCCATATCAGTAACAGCTGCCGGATAATATCCCCAAGAATTCATATTTTCTTTATCTAAATACAGTATCTTAGTTGGACAAACAGATATGCAATTAGAACATCCTTTACATTGTTCTCTATCAATAGTAACTCTGCCTTTAGCCATATATCCTCCTTCATTGATATTAAACTTTATTAATATAATATAATAAATATTATAAAAAACTACCGGTACAATACCGGAACAATATTATATTATATTTAAAAATATTGATTTGTCAAAATTTAATATAAAAATAAAAATAAGTCAATGAATAATATTAACTATATATTATGAATAATATTAACTATTATATATAGTAATTATTATATTTTTGTATATAATTATAAGAATAATGTATTTTATTGGAGTGATCATTAATGAATATAGATGATAGAAAGAACATAGAAAGATTATTTGATTTAGGGCATGATGCTTTTATCAGTAAAGATTATGAAAAGTCTATTGAATATTTAGATGAAATTATCAATATTTATAATAAAGATATTATTGCATATTCAGACAGCGAATTTATTATATATAGCGATTCTTATGATAATGAAGACGATGAAGAAGGAAAAAATATAAATAATGAAGATATAAATACCACCCATGATACTCTAGTAGATGTATACTATAATAGAGGACTATCATATTTTAATTTAAAAAAGTATGAAGAAGCTATTAAAGATTTTGATAAAGTTATAGAATTATCTCCGGATAAATCTAATGCCTATTACAACAGAGGGCATTCTAAATCATATTTAGGTCAGTACGAAGAAGGAATCAAAGATTTCAAAAAAGTTTTAGAGTTTAATGAAGATGATGCTGAAGCTATATACTATATAGGATTAGGATATTTTTATTTGGGAAGATATGAGGAAGCTATAAAAAACTTTGATATATCTTTATTATTAGATGATGAAATTGATGATGCATACTATTATAGAGGGCACTCTAAAAGATACCTTAATATGTATGAGGAGGCATTATCTGACTTTAATAAAGTTATACAATTAAGAGATGATGACAGCGATTCATATTATTCTAAAGGTTTGACTGAATTTTTCTTAGGGCTATATGAAAATGCTATTAATGATTTTGATAAAGCTATTGCATTAGACAGCAATTATTCTAATGCATATTATTTCAGAGGGCTTACTAAAAACAGCTTAGAGTTATACAAAGAGGCTATGGACGATTATAAAAAAGCATTAGAATACGCCGATGAAGATAATATTATAAGTATATATAATGATATGGGGCTTCTAGAATACAAATTAGGTAATTATAAAGAGGCTATCAATTATTATACTAAAATTATAAAAATAAATGATGATATATACTATTCATATTATAACAGAGCATTGGCTGAAGAGTCTTTGGAATTATATGAAGATGCTTTAGCCGATTATAATAAAGCCATAGAATTAAATCCTGAAGATACTTATTCATATAACAATAGAGGACTCATAAAAAATGAAATGCAAATGTATGATGAGGCATTAGAAGATTATAATAAAGCTATAGAACTTGAGAAAAACGATGCATATTTATACAATAACAGAGCCTTACTTAAAGGAAGAATGCATTTATACAAAGAGGCCATAGAAGATTTTGACAAAGCTATTTCATTATACAGTGAAGATGCTGAATTTTATTATTATAGAGGACTTACTAACTCATACCTAAATGAATTAGATGAAGCTTTAAAATATATAAACAAAGCCATAGAACTAGATTCTAAATATATTAATGCCTATAATGAAAGAGGGCTTATACATTATAGGAATACAGATTATAACTCAGCTATTAAAGATTTCAAAAAAGTTATAGAGCTCGATAATGAAAGCGTATATGCTAATTATCATTTAGCTTTATCTTATGATGCTTTAGAGGAATATGAAACAGCTTTGAAATATTATGCAAGAGTTATTGAGCTTGATCCGAATACGCCTGATCCATATTATAACAGGGCTTTAGCTGAAATTGAAATGGAATTATACAATGAGGCTATAGAAGATTTTTATAAAGTAATAGAAATTGATAATACTATAATGGACGCTTATTTTAATATAGGTATATGTTATGATTCTTTAAAAGAACATCAAAAAGCTATAGACTGCTACACTAAAGTTATTGAAGCTGATAAATCTTCAATTGATGCTTATTATAATAGAGGATTGAGCAAAGTAGAATTAAAACTTTATAATGAGGCTTTTGAAGATTATATAAGGGCTTTAGAAATTGATCCTAAATATGCTAATGCCTACAATGGTATAGGTTTTTCAAAGACAAAATATTCCAACAATGAATTTAAATATGGCAACACTCAAAGGGCTATAGATTTACTTAATGATGCCTTATTATATTATGAAAAGGGTTTAGCTTTAAAAATAAATGACAATTTAAATAATGCTTCAATTTATGACAGTATGGGTTATACTACTACAAAATTAGCTAATATTTATTTATCAATGAAAGATAATGACAATGCTTACAAATACTATAATAATGCTTTATTATGCTTTAGATATGCTTTAAAACTAAATAGTAAACATGCTCTAGCTAATAACAGCATAGCGTACATTTATATACAATTAGATAAAATGAACAATAAGAAAAATATTTTTAATGAAGAGGCTTACAAATATTTTTCTGATGCATACAGCTTTGCTAAAAAAGATGATAAAAAATTAATAGTAAAATGTATTACTTCACTTGCAAAAGAAAATATAAAAACTGCTGAAGAGTTTTGTACTAATAACAATATAGAGTTCTAATTCCCGCACGGTAAGTAAAATAAAAAATATAAATTAATTTAGTATTCAATTTTTGCTATATATAAAAATAGATAAAGCGTGCGGTGTATTAAATTAAAAAATCTAATCTTCACTTGGGCGGGTGCTATAATTTCTAAATAGGCTTTAAATATAGATAAATTTAAAATTGCAGATTATAGTAATAAAAATAAAAGGGCGGGGTATGTAAATAAAGTTTTAAAACTTAAATTACACTTGCCCACCCTTTAGGCTCTTTGATTTATTCTGTGACTTTTAAATTATTTTTCTTTTTAGTTTTAACATGTTATTTTAACTGCCCACCCAAGATTTTTTTTAAATTTACAGCGAATATACTAAAAATTTTAGAGTTTGTCAAAAATACAATTTTAAATTTAGGTTATTTGTGGGGACTAGCCCCCACCACCCCCAGTTCTTTTTGTGACCAAAAGAACCAAAAAGACTGCATTTTTAGTCAAAATATAGTTTTTATATTATATTTTAAAGAATACTTAATAATATTTTATGCTATTAATAAATAAAAATTACATTCGTAAATAATTAAAAATTGACAAAATATAATTGTTTAGGTATATACCACATGCATAGAAAAACTAAAAATTTGAATTTATATTATAATTCAAATTTTATTATGTTTTTAAACTTTGCTCACCGTGCGTTAAATAAAATTTCAAATCTGTTATTCAAGATTTTTTCTTTTCTGCTCTTTTAGATAATTCTTTTTAGCTTCTTCGATATTCATAAATGATTCCATTGTGCTGTTTAGATTTGCTTTTAATTTCTGCCTTTCTTCTAGTGCTTGTTTTCTATTTTGCTTGAATGCTTTTTCATGACTTTTCATTATGTCTAAATCTCTAACTATACCAGCCTGAGCCTTAGCCATTTCAACAGCAGCCTCCAAAACTTCCTTAGCATCGTTATAACCTTGTTCAATTCTTCTGTATGCACCTTCCGGAGAAAAATCCAAAGTACCATTTATAAGATTGCCTAAATCCTCCTGAGGACATATCTCGTATATAGTAGCCGATGAATCCCTTCTGTCTTTTATAATCTCATCAGCTTTCAAATGTATAACCATTATATCCGTACAGCCTTCATCATAAAGAGGAGTAAGAGGAGAATTGTCTTTAATGCCTCCGTCTAAATATACCTCGCCGTCAACTTTCTCTACAGGAAATAAAATAGGTATGGCAGAAGATGCAAGAAGTATATCTATAATGTCCTTTTCACTTCTTCCATTTAATTTGAAATAATGGGCATTGAATGACGGTATATGGGTGCAGGCACAGTAAATAGGAAAATCCATATTTGAAATGCAGTTTAAATCGATATGCTTGTTTATAATGCTCACAAGTCCGTCCCTAGAAAGAACACCTGTAGAAGCAAGAACACCCACAAAAGCAGCAACAGCAGGATTGGTCATAAGCATAGCACCGTATTTTCCGAAACCTTTAATAGTGCTTTCTATGTCAATGCTTAATATTTTGTTTTTGATTTCTCTAGTCCAAATTTTTTCGGCTAATTTGTAATCGTCCAAAGCGAAAAGGCAAGAATTCAAAGCCCCTACAGAAGCCCCAGAAACAGCCTTTATATTTCTGTCAAGCCCAACCTCTTTTAAATACTTCCAAACACCGATTTGATAAGCACCCTTACCGCCGCCGCCGTCCAAAACAAGCCCCAATTTATCCATAATAAATTTATCCTTTAATTATATAATTAAAAATTATTGAAAAAATCAAAATTAAAGAAAAAACTGTTATTTTTTTTAGTCTTTTTTTCTTTTTTTATTACTAAATTGTCTGTAGAATTATTATTTCCGTAATAAGAATATCTAAGTTTTCCAGATAAATCCTGATAGAAAGTTCCTTTTGTAGTTTTTAGTCCATCAGCATATTTTGGATTTAATGATATAGCTCTGTTTAATGCCTCTTCTATTAAAAATCTATTACCTTTGCTTTCTATTAATGCTTCAGCTTTATTTATAAATGCCAAAGGCTCTTCATTATTAATTTTTATTGCTTTATCATAATATTCTATAGCTTTTCCATATTCATCAAGTTCTCTGTATATTACACCTAAATTAATATTCGCGGCATAGCTATTTGGCTTTAATTTAACTGCTTTTATCATAGCTTCTTTTGCTTTTTCAGGATTTTCTGCATATACATAACTCATTGCAGTAAAATAATTGGTAGCATGATTATCTAATCCTTTTTCTATAGATAATTCAAAATTTTCAGCAGCTTCTTCATATCCTTCTAAATTAAATAAAGCTCCTCCTATGGCTTCATATAATTCTGCTGTATCTAGTCCCTGTTCTTTAGCTTTTTCTAATAAATATAAACTTCCTTCATGATTTCCTTCTTTTTCTAATTCTACTGCTAAATCAAAAATTAAATTGGCTGAGGCTGATATTTTAGGAGTTTCTTCTTTTTCTTCTATCTCAACTAAGTCTATATCTTTCAATTCGTTTATCATAGCTACTGACAAATCAAAATATGAATTCTCTTTCTCTAAATCCATATTTAAAT
Source organism: uncultured Brachyspira sp. (assembly GCF_944393015.1). GTDB lineage: Bacteria > Spirochaetota > Brachyspiria > Brachyspirales > Brachyspiraceae > Brachyspira. The sequence continues at coordinate 27,948 of NZ_CALXYQ010000030.1, read as the reverse complement.
TACTAGCTGCATAATTTTTTAATAAATTAAACTGTACTTCTTTTTCATCTTTGCCTGACATATCAACTATGCTGTCTACAATATATTTTTCATCTGTTTCTAGCTTTTCTATTTTCTTGATATTTCCAAGCAAAGGCACTTCTATATCTTCAAGCTCATTTAATTTTGCTTTATCCAATGCCTCAAAAAATTTATCAGCTATTTTACTATTGGATAAAAGTGTATTATAAAGGCTAATCATACTTATTTTATCACTTGGATTTATTCCTATTTTATCCATCATAGGTTTTAACATCATCAAATCATTAAGCGAGTAATTGCCTTTAGTTGCTAAAAAGAAATCGGAAATAAGGCAGAGCATTTTTTCATTATTATTTTCTAAATTCTTATATGACACTCCATCAAACTCTAAATATTCTATTGTTGACTCAAGATGTACAACATTCATACTTCTTTCAAGTTTATCTATTCTTGTAGACTCTCTAATCAAAGCAGACATTGACATAGTCATCATTTTCTGCATTTGAGAATATACTTCATTAAACTCTTTATCTATTTGAGTAACTAAGCAGTTGAGTTTGCAGTTTACTCCCATTATAGCGTCAAAAGTTAATTTACCCTGCTGTGCTAGTTTTTGTATCATCTTTATGCAGGCTTGCTGAGATACGGCAAAATCCCTGTCTATTTCGCCTCTTAATTTTCTATTTTTTCCTGTAATATTTCCCCATAAATTTTTCAATGGACCTTGATTTGCTAATTTTTCGGCTTTTGCTTTTCCTGCTGATATTGCTGAGCTTGCCTGTGCTGCTAATCTGGTTAATTGTTTTCCATTGTCTTTAAACTCTTCATAAGTTTTATCTACATACTCATCTATTGCTGTTTTTTCTTCTTCTGTTAAATCCTTGTCATAAGGCATAGGTAAATTAAAGTCCATGGTAAACTCCTTTATAAGTATTATTAAATAGTTTTTTATAGATTATTTTTATGCAATGAGTTATGAATAGATTATTTTTTAAAATACAAAATTGATATATAATATTTTGAAAATAGAAAATAAGACTATATTCTAGGTCTGGTCTGGTCTGGTCTGGTCTGGTCTGGTCTCAGACTAGATATAATAAATTCTAATTTAAACATATTAATCATAGTATAATATAAAAAAATCATTAAGTCAATATACCTTTATATCATAGTAAAAAATTAATAATTTATATGCTTCATGCAGTAAAATTTTTACTATATATTATCATCATCAATATCATCATCATAAACATACTCAGCTGATATATCTATGATATTGCTTTTTTCATTGTGTTCTATTTTATTAGTTTCTTCAATTTCTTCTGCATTGCAGCTATTATCTATGTTCTTTCCTTCTATTTTGTCATTTAATTTTTCTAAAAGATTTTCAAATCCTTCATCAAAATCATCTACTGCATTCATTATAATTGAAAAAATATCCATAAAATACTCCTTTGTATTATTTTGTTATTTTATTATTATAAAGCATATATATGACAAAAACTGTCACTTTATTTATATAATTCTAGTTTTTTAAATTTTATAAATAAAGCTGTAAACCTAATAAAGGCTTGGGCGGGTGCTGTAATTTCTTCATTAGCTTTAAGTATAAATAAATTGAAAATTGCAGATTATAGTAATAAAAATAAAAGGGCGGGGTATGTAAATAAAGCTTTAAAACTTAATTACATTTGCCCACCCTTTAGGCTTTTTGATTTATTCTGTCATTTTTAAATTATTTTTATTTTTTAATTTTGCATGTTATTTTAGCCGCCCACCCAAGATTTTTTTAAATTTATAGCGAATATACCGCACGTTTAGTAAAGCTAAAAATATAAATTTATATTATAATTCAAATTTTATTATGTTTTTAAACTTTGCTCACCGTGCGTTTATAAGAATTTTTTACATAAAATAAAAATAGGTATCCCAATTTGTTTGGAATACCTAAAACTTTCATTATAATATTTTAATTAATTACATAGCTTCTGCTTCATTAGAACTAGTATTATCATTAGAATTGAATTTATCCATATCCGCTTCATTACATATTTTTCCAGTAACAGCAGCAGTAACCATACCATCATTAACATTAAGCATAGTTCTTCCCATATCAATAAGAGGCTCTATTCCCAAAAGTATAGCAACCAATCCTACAGGAAAACCCAAAGCAGAAAGCGTAATCAAAGCAGCATTTGTAGCTCCTCCTCCAACTCCGGCGATTCCGAAACTTCCAATGGCAATTATTATAACAGCCTTTATTAAGAAGGCAGGTTCAAGAGGATTAATACCCAATGTAGGAGCAATCATAGCAACTACCATAGCAGGATAAATACCAGCACATCCATTCTGTCCTATAGTTACAGCAAGAGAAGCTGATAAATTTGAAACTCCTTCAGATATACCCATTTTATCCTTCAAAGTAGAAACAGTTAGAGGCAAAGTACCTGCACTAGTTCTTGATGAAAAAGCAAATGCTAAAGCAGTGAATGCCTTAGTATAATATTTTATAGGATTATATCCAAACACTATTAATATTATACTATGAATTACAAGCATAATGATTATAGATATATAAGAAGCTAGAAGGAATTGTCCTAATTGAGCAAATGCATTCAAATCACTTGTAGCCATGAATTTAGCCATAAGAGCTAATACACCAAAAGGAGTCAATCTCATAACAAAAGCTACTATTTTCATTACAATATCATGTAAAGACTGCATAATCTTCTGAAAAAATTCAAAAACTTCAGGCTTTTTCTTTCTAAGTCCTAAAGCAGAAGACCCCACCAAAGCTGCAAAAAATACAACTGAAAGTGTAGGAGATCCTCCCATACCGGCTAATGCTGCAAATGGATTTGTAGGTATGATATCTAATAATTGCTGAGGAACAGGTCTTGATGAAAACTCTTCTAATCTACCCTCATAATTTGAAGCACCTTTTGATATGTCGCCTACCAATGACTGAAGTTTTGAAGCATCTAAACCAAATCCTTTAGCTGTTAAAAATCCTACTAAAGCAGATATTGCTGTTGTTATCATTAGTACGCCAATAATTATCATAGTCATTTTGCCTAAATTGTTACTGTTTCCTTTTATGTTAATAAGTGCCATAGTTATAGAAACAAAAATTAAAGGCATAACTAACATCTGTAATAATCTCACATAACCGTTACCTACTACATTGTACCAAACGATACTTTGATTTACTATTTCCATATTTGAGGCATAAACTGTTCTAAGTACAAACCCCAAAGCCAAGCCTAAAATTAAGGCCGATAATACTCTAATTGTGAAATTCATATGCTTCTTTTGCATAAAATAAAGTAATCCAATTAGAGCAAGCAATATTATAACATTAATTACAATATAAAGTCCCATATAAATACTTCCTTTTAATATTTTAATGCATTCTAATATAATATAGTTTTGAAAAAATTGATAGTATTATAATCAAGAGTCTTTAACGCACGGTAAGTGAAATTTTATAATATAATCACAAATTTGTATTTATGAATAATAAATATTTTAAATTTAGCTCTGCGTGCGGTGTATACTCTAAAAATTTAAATAAATCTTGGGCGGGCAGCTAAAATGTCTGTTTGTGATACAAAAGAAAAATAATTCAAAAATTACAGTGCAAATTAAAAAGTCTAAAGGGCGGGCAAATGTAAGTAAATTTTAAAACCTAATACATACCCGCTCACTTTATCATTTTTTATTTAATTAGAATATATGCTTACTATTTTTAATATAACCTCTGTCATTTTTTCTAAAGACTGAACAGGAATATATTCAAATCGGCTATGAAAATTTTCTCCTCCAGCTGATAAATTCGGACAAGGCAATCCTCTAAAAGATAATCTAGCCCCATCAGTACCGCCTCTAATAGGTACGATTTTTTCTTTTATACCGCATTCATTAAAAGCCTTTTTAGCATTATCTATCAAATGCATATAAGGAAGTATTTTTTCTTTCATATTATAGTAGCTGTCTTTAATATGACAGATAAATGTATTTTCGCCATATTTTTTATTTAGAAAATTACAAATATCTTTTATGAATTCTTTTTTATGATTGAATTTCTCTAAATCATGATCTCTTATAATATATTCAAGTTCCGCTTTTTCTTCAGTACCTTCTATATATGAAAGATGATAAAAACCTTCATACTTCTCTGTATACTGAGGCTTTTGTTCTGCTGGAAGCATAGAGTTAAATTCCATTGCAAATAAAATAGCATTCTTCATTTTATTTTTAGAATATCCAGGATGAACATTGACACCATTAACTATTATATTACAAGAAGCTGCATTAAAATTCTCATACTCTATTTCTCCAATCTCTCCGCCATCTATAGTATAAGCAAAATCAGCATTAAACTTTTCAATATCAAAATATTCTATACCCTCTCCTATTTCCTCATCTGGAGTGAAAGCTATTTTTATTTCTCCATGCTCTATTGCTTTATCATTCATTAAAATTTCAGCCATAGTCATAATTTCTGCAATACCGGCCTTATCATCAGCACCTAAAAGAGTAGTTCCGTCTGTTACTATTAAATCATTGCCTATATATTTATTTAAATTATCAAACTTTATGCTGCTTAAAACTATATTTTTTTCTTTGCTTAAAACAATATCTTTACCGTCATAATTTTTGATAATATTAGTTTTTATATTTTCTCCCGGTGCATCTTCATTGGTATCTAAATGTGCAATAAATCCTAATTTAGGCTTATCCTCTTTTCCTTTAGAAGCAGGTATTGAAGCATATACAAAAGATTTATCATCGACATAAGCATTATCAATACCCATTGTTTTTAATTCATTAACTAAATATTCAGCGAATACTCTTTGTCCTTCTGTACTTGGTGTTTGATTCTCATTTCTGCTGTTTGAAGTAGTATTAAAAGATGTATATTTTATAAATCTCTCATAAGTTTTCATATAATAGTCCTTAAAAATAATACCTATATGTTAACAAAATTATTTAATAATTCAATACATAATTTTCATACCCTGCCCTTTAAAATTTTCTGCTTAACTTACACATTTTAACTTAAATTAACTTTATTGTTTTATTAGAAATGTTAGCACCCGCCCAAGTGTTATTTAAATTTGAAAACCTATTTAACGCACGTTTAACTTATTTATTTTTTACAGTAAAAATTATATTTATAAATTAGTTTAATTTATAGTTTCACACTCCGTGCGGTGTGTAAATAACAAATTTAAATAAGCCTAGGGTGGGAACTATATTTTCAGATTAAGCAATAAAGAAAAAAAGAAGTTAAAATTTTTAATTTAAATTTATAAGTATAATGGGTGGGATTCATAATAAAGTTAAAAAATAACGGCTGCCTACCCTATTGGATAAACAACCGTTACTTTATTTTATATTCTATCTTTAAGCTATTAACTTATTATAGAACAGGACTTTCATTCATAGCTTTTAAGCGAGTCCATCTTCTGTCAACTTCTTTTTGGAATTTATCAAGTATCTCTTGATTTTTAAGAAGGTGTTTAGTTTTACCCATCATCTTCAACCATTCAGTAACAGGCTGTTTTTTGTCATCAGCTACCATTTGAGTTATAGTAGTGATACCATGTTCAACCTCATATAATGGGAAGAAGCAGCAATCAACAGCAGCTTTGATAATATCTTTACCCATATCATCAGGAGATTTCCAGTTCAATGGACAAGCAATAAGAAGTTTAACAAAAGCAGTACCATGATTATTAGCATACCATTGAGCTTTAGCAGCTTTCTTAATCAAATCTAAAGGATAAGCTTCACAACCAGTAGCAATATAAGGTATATGACAACCAGCAAAGATTTGAGCAACATCTTTGTGTCCGAATTGTTTACCAACTTCAGCTTTACCAACATTAGAAGTAGAAGTTCTATGTCCTAATGGAGTAGAGAATGATAATTGGTTACCAGTGTTCATGTATCCTTCATTATCATATTCTAATATAATCATTTTGTGATTTCTAATAGCAGCACCGATAGAAGGTCCCATACCTATATCATGACCACCGTCACCAGTAACCATTATGAAAGTAGGATCTTCAGGTCCTTGAATTTCTCCTCTTCTTTTTCTTTCATGATACATTTCAACAACACCAGAAAGAGTAGCAGCACCGTTTTGGAATAAGTTGTGAACATAAGTAGTTCTGTAAGAGCTGTAAGGATAACCAGTAGTAACAACCATAGAACAACCAGTATGTACTAAAAGAACAACCTCACCTTCGATACCTTTCATGAAAGTATTGATACCAGAGAATATACCGCAACCATTACAAGCACCATGACCTTGAGCATAACGATAAGCTTTACCAGTTAATTCTCTAAGAGGCGGAACTTTAACATCAAGTTTATGAGTTTGTTCGTTCATAGTAACAGTGATTCCGGATTTTTGACTCTCTAAAGTAAGAGGTTCATGTATAGGTTTCATTTCAACACCGGCATGACCCATATATTGTTCTAAGTAAGAATGTTTTTCAACAGAACCAGGGTTAGCTAATTCTTTTAAACCTAAATCAAATAATTCTTTAGCTTTTTCAAGAGTAAATTCAGTACCGCCAAGACCATAAACTCTGCTTACAACAGAAGATTTGTTGTTTACATCGTTTTTCAAAGCAGCTCTGATTTCAGTAGACATATTACCACCCATACCAGAGTATGAATCTTGTCTGTCGCCTACTACAACAACTTTAACATTAGCTAATAATTTTTGTAATTCTTTTTCAGGGAAAGGACGAATTTGAGTGATAGCGAAAGCACCTATTTTAAGGTTAGGATTAGCTTTTCTCATTTCATCAACAGCTAAAGTTCCAGTTTCATAAGAAGAACCGCAAAGCATTAAAGCAACTTCAGCTCCTTCCATATTGTAAGTTTCTATTGGATGATATTGTCTTCCAGAAAGAGAAGCAAATTCTTCGAATACTTCAGTAATGATAGCACGAGAATCTTCTAAAGCTTGAGAAAGCTGTAATTTACTTCCAGTTAATTCATCTTCGTTCATGTAAGGTCCAATTGTAACAGGGTTTTTTCCTGGTTCAACTGAAGTAACTTCTGGAGTATATTTACCTAAGAAGTCTTGTACATCTTTATCATTTTTGAAAAGATATATTTTTTTCTTCTGATGAGAAGTGAAGAATCCGTCAGAAGAAACTATGATAGGAAGTTTAGCTTTTTCAGCAATTTTTAATGCAAGAATATTGAAGTCGTAAACCATCTGAGTAGTATGAGCCATAATGATGATCCAACCAGTGTTAAGAGCCATCATAATATCAGATTGGTCACATTTAATATCTAATGGACCAGAAACAGTTCTGTTTACAACGTTTAATACCATAGGGAATCTTGTTCCCGATTGAACAGGTAATTGTTCCATAGCAAAAAGAAGACCGTTAGCAGAAGTAGCATTGAATACTCTACCGCCAGCAGTAGTAGCACCATAACAGATACCAGCAGCACCATGTTCACCGTCACCAGGGATCATGCAAACAGTGTGTCTTCCATTAGCTTTCATTTCATCTAAGTACTCAGCAATTTGAGTAGATGGAGTGATTGGGTAGTAACCCATTACGTGATAATTGATTTGAGCGGCTGCAATGGCTGCTAATTCATTACCACTTTCAAGTATGTTTTCTTGTTCAGCAAGATTATATTTGTTAGCCATTTATTCGCTCCTTATTATTTTTTATAACGACTGTATGTAAGTTCATCAACATTGCAATCAGCTTCTACTTCTATTCTTAAAGCCTGCTGATCTTTTTCAAACTTACCTGAATAAGGTCCTTTAGGGCAAGCTCTAACGCATTTTAAGCAGCCTTTACAATATTGATAATCAATACCCATCATGTTCATAGCTATTTTGTTCGGATCTTTTCTGTCTGGTCCTTTTTCCCAAACTATACAAAGGTCTGGACAAACAACTTCACAGTTAGCACAGTCTATACAGTTTTTAGGATTGAATACTGGTATATTACCTGTACGAGTAACTTGTAAATCTTTTAAAGTAGAGTTACCAGCTGCATTAATATAACCGCCTGTTAATTGGTTGTTTTTACCATAAACAGGTTCTGGTTTTTTATAAGGTATATATGGATATTTACCATCTGCAGGGAAATCTTTTACTACAGAATCACTTCCGCCTCTTCTGAAAGCTTCAACGTTAGGTTCTACTAATTCAGGTTTTTTACCTGAGAATTGCTTTCTAATTTGCTCTTCAAATTTAGCAGAATCTATAAAGTCAAGCTGATTAACCATAGCACCCATAATGATAGTGTTAGCTGCTTGTGAAGGAAGTTTTAAATCATTAGCGATTTTAATAGCATCAACACAAACTACTTTACCACCATGTAATTTAGCAAAATCTCTTGCTTCATCAGGTGTTTTATTAGTGTTAAAAATAACGATAGCATCTTCTTTAACACCAGCTAATGTCATAGGGTTTTTAAGAAGATTCATATGGAATACAGCCACAACATGAGGCTCTTCTACTGTAGAGTTTACTCTAACTTCTGTATCAGAAAATCTTACGAAAGATTTAACTGGAGAACCTTTCTTTTCTGAACCATAACTAGAGAATGCAGCACCATAGAAACCTTGAGTTAAAACGCCTACTTCTGCAAGCATTTTACCAGCACTATTAGCACCCATTCCGCCTATACTTTCGAGACGAATCTCGAAAAAGCCTAAATCATTGACTTTTGGGAGTTTCACGATTTTTTTCTCCTTTATTTAATTAAAATGAGATTTTGGGAATAAACATTAAAAGCATACCAATTTATAGAATTAATATACTATCAATGTTTATATATTGTACTATAAATAAGATAAAAGTCAAATTAATTGTCATTATTTTAATGCAGTATGTATATATTTTTATTAGAGAAATATACAATATAAACATATAGATTTTATATATATTTATAATAAAATTTGACATCTAATACTTTAGTTATTATACTATATAGTGGTGTTAAGAGTTACTAGGATTTCATTAGTATAAAAATTGTTCATTTGAGAATATATTTATATATTCTTAGATTTTTTTATATCATAAATTACTAGTATCTTAAAATCATCATTCTTATTTGTTTTATTAAATAACTTGTTGGGGGTATATTCATGAAAAAGAGCTTTAATAGTTTAAGCATACAAATACCTATGGTAGTTAATATTTTTATAGCATTACTTCTAATTGTTTCTATATCTACTTTGGTACATATGTCAAAAACAGCTATAGACAAAGCTTCATATGACGGATTTGCTACTACAATAAAAGGGTATTCTACTTTTTTTGATTCCTTAATTGAAAATCAATTAATTTTATCTGATACATATGCTTCTTTTACTTTTGTTATAAATTATATGCAAAACAGAAATCCTGAAGCTGAAAACAACATGCTTACTGTATTAAAACTTATGGGAGCAAAAAACCCTTATGTAAAAAGCTTATCTTTAGTAGAACCTAACGGAACTATATTAAATAATTCAGAAGGAAATAATGCTGATGTAGGTAAAAAAGTGGCTGATTTATACCCGGATTTATGGAGAGTATATGATTCTGTAAAAAAACCAACATTAGCAGATTCTATATATAAAGACTCTGACGGAAAATGGATTACAGCTATAGCTTCTCCGGTTAGGTCTAGAACTGATAATACTTATCTTGGCGGAATGCTTATTATATTAGATTGGCAAAAAGTTATAGATGAAATATCAATAACTGCAGGAGAAGTTCTTACTCATTGGATAAGATTATGGGTATTCAATAAAGATACTTTGCTTGTAATGCATAATGTACCGAGCGAAGTTGGTAAATTAGCTCCTGTAGAAATAAAAACAATAGTTAATAATACCGAAGGAAAATTAGAATTCCAAAATGACGGTATGACTAAAGTTTGTTTATATAATTCTCTTAAAGATCAGCCTTGGAAAGTTGGTTTCTCTATGCCTCTTAGCTTTATTGAACAGCAAAGTACCAGAATATTAATAATTGGAATTATAATAGGAATTATAGGAATAATACTAAGTTTTGTTATTGGATTCTTATATATCAAAAAGATTATTAGTCCTTTGAAAATACTTGTAGAAGAAGCTGAAGAAATGTCAAGGGGAGAATTTATACTTAGAAAATTTAAATTCAAAAGAAATGAAATTGGTGATATAGCATATTCATTTAAAAATATGAGAGATGCTATGACTAAAATTATTAATGAAGTTAATGCTACTTCAGAAAGAATTAACAATGCTGCTGCTAACCTTACTCAAGGGAGTGATGACTTATCAGCTAGAACAGATGCTCAGGCTTCTAGTCTTGAAGAAACTGCTTCTGCTATAGAAGAGATGGCATCTACTATTAAATCATCAGCTGAACACTCTGTAGAAGGAAATGATATGATGATAGCTTCTAAAAAGGCTGTAGAAAATGGAGCAAGTGTTATAGCTGAAACCACTAAAAACATAGAAGAAGTTTATGAATCTAGTGAAAAAATAAAAAGCATAACCAAAACAATAGAAGACATTGCTTTTCAAACTAATATACTTGCTCTTAACGCTTCTGTAGAGGCTGCCAGAGCAGGAGATCAGGGAAGAGGCTTTGCTGTTGTAGCTTCTGAGGTTAGAAATTTAGCACAAAACTCACAGTCATCTGCTAAAGACATAACTTTGCTTATAGAAAACATTTATGAAAAAATTAATAAATCTGCCGAAACTGCAAGAGAGTCACAATCCATATTCAATGATATACAATCTAAAATAGACGGCACTGCAAAGATAATGCAGGAGATAAGCACAACAGCGGTAGAACAGCAAGCTGGTGTGGATCAGGTAAATATAGCAGTATCTAAGATAGACGGTATAACTCAGCAAAATGCAGCTTTAGTTGATGAAACTACAAACTATGCTAGGGAATTATTAGAACAGTCAGAAAATTTAAAAAATATTATGACTTTCTTTAAAATGGATTAATATTTAATTTATTATCAGTTATGAAATTTTATTGACAAATAATCTTTACTTTTTATACAATTTAAATTATCATAGCTGGTAATTTTATTTTAGGATTATCTATGAAAAACTATATCAAAATTGTGATAACCTCTATCACATTCTTATTACTAACTTCTTTATTAAATGCTCAAGAAAAATATACAAATGCAATAATGCCTCCGCTTCCAAATGCATTTGATATGTTTATTGGCAGAGAAGGAAACAATAAACTTCCGCAATATATAAAACATGATTATTTTAGAGATGATTATAAACGAGAACTTCCAAATCCTAATGATACAAATTTAGGTTTCTTTCAAAAGTACCCTATAGAATTTCATTTAACTACTACTTTTTCTTATGCGGCTCATACAAATACTTTTAATTTGAGAGATACTTTTGCAACTTTAGGACAAACATTTCATAATGACTATATACAATTCACAGGATTTATCACAGCTTATGGCTATTTTGATACTCATAATCCAGATATAGAATATCCATACATAAAAGGAAACGCTGGGCTTTATGATGGAGGAGTACAAGCTGTATTTATCGATAGAATACTAGTATCAGCTAGAGGCAGAGCAACTTTTGATATTAACACTACTACATTTATGCTTATGCCGCACTATTATGATACTACATTAAACCCTGCTAACATTGATACACCTGATTATTATATACCTCAAGTATTAAATGGTCCTGGTATAAGAGTTGGTTTTATAGGAAATCATTATGAGATAGCTTATTCTCAAGGAGATTTCAGACATAGTATACCTAAAGCATTTTTATTTAGATTTAATATACCTAATATTGAGTTTAGATTCTTATACGAACATGAAAACAGAATTGATCCCCAATATTATCATATAAGCTTATTTGAATCATTGGTTCAGGCTTCTGCTACATTAAGATTTCCTCTTATGAATGAAACTATCTGGCTTAATGCTATTGCTGAATATACTTGGAGGGAAAACGATGCTCATTATATTCGTTTAGAGCAGGGTTTTGAATGGTATATGTTAAACATTGCTTTGAGAGAAATGGTTCATATAAAAGACAAACAGGCTAAAGCTTATTTAGAATATGCTATATTTGGTAAATTTAAAGCAGGACCTGCTGAGTTTAATGTCGGTTTCCAAGGCTCTACAGATGGAAGATACTATATTGCAGGAAATGTTAAATTTTAATGACTTGTAGTATTTTACTTATAATATATAATACTACTCTAATAATTTAAGGAGGGTTACTATGAAAAAAATAATATATACAATATTAACTTTATCTATATTATCAATATACGCTTATGGCGGTTCAATAGCTTTAAGCGAAGTACCTGATTCTGCTATAGCATTTGCTGATAAATATTTCGCTGATTATTATTTATACAGAGCAACTGAAATGGGAGGTTCTTATACTTTAATATTTAAAGGCGGACTTAAAATAACTGTTAATATCAATGGGGAATGGAGAACTGTAGACGGCGGCGGAGAAGAAATATCCATAGCTTATGTAGAAGATAAAGTTAGAAATGCTATCAAAAAAGAATTTCCTGATGAAAAAGTTATTAGTGTAAAGAAAAATAGCAAAAATTATGACATAGAGTTCAAAAGCAGAAGAAAAATAGCTGTAGATCTTGAAGGCAACATCACTAAAAAAGGAAGATGGTAATTAAAAAAATATAAAATAAAAGTACAAGCATAAATATTATGTTTGTACTTTTATTATTATATTTTAAATATAGCTCTTTGAAATAATATATTTATGCCTGCTAATAACGGGTGTAATGCTAACATAAGTGCATTAGACAACAGTAACATTATTACAATATTATTAGGTAGCGTACCTTATATACTAGAACAATTATTGAGCTTTTATAAAGGAGGTTACAACATGGCAGAAATAAAAAACATCACTTATTTCATATTGTATTTAATACTAAATTGTTGGCATACATAAATATGTTATTATAAAAATTGGAGATAATGGGGCTCGAACCCACGACCCTCACAATGCCATTGTGATGCTCTCCCAAACTGAGCTATATCCCCTCAATAAGATTCAAGCATTTTAAATTATTTTTAAGTAAAAGTCAATCTATTTGTATTCTTTATTAATTATAAGTTTTAACCTTTGCATACAACTAATTTAAAATATTTTATAGCTTAAAGTGCATCAGCAGTTTTTTTAATGAGTAATTTTATTTAATGAAAGTTGACAAAATAGTTAATATACTGTATATTAATTATATGACCAGCCTATATTAATAAAATAGTATAGGTAGATCCTGCGGTGGTTTACCAACGCAGGCTTTTTTATTTTTATGCAAAAAATATATGCTTATATTGACGGATTTAATTTATATCATAACTTAAAATCTTATATTAAGGATAACAATCTTGATAATGAATTAAAATGGCTTGATGTTAGAAAACTTGTAAGTTGTTTTATAGATGAAAAAATTCAAATTTTAGAAAAAGTGAATTTCTTTTCAGCAATACCTACTCACTGCAGTATATCTAAACAGGAAAAACATAAAAATTATTATGAAGCATTAAAAAGTGCAAATGTACATATAATCAACGGCAGATTTTCACAGAAGAAAAATACACATTTTAGATGTTTAAAATGTAATGAAACTAATTTTAATACAGAATGTCAATATTGCCATAATACAGATACAAATTATTTCGTAGCTCATGAAGAAAAAGAAACGGATGTTTCTCTTGCCATAAATATAATTAGTGATGTTTTAACTGTTACAGACTTGAAAAAAATAATTTTAGTAAGCGCTGATACTGATTTTATTCCTGTTGTAAGATATATACTTGAAAATACTGAGAAAAAAATTACTGTTCTTCTTCCTTTGGGGCATAATTATTCTAATGGTTTTAATAATATTAGAAATGAATATAAACCTAATAATAAAAGATTTGATATTAAGGTTATAAAACTTAATAATATATTAAATTCATTGCTTCCAGATGAAATTGAATATGATAATCAAATATATAAAAATCCTTATAAAATTAATTAATACTTTTATATGGTTTTATTAATAATTGGTTTATAATTGAAGCATAATTTTTTAAGAGTTTTTTATGACTATACTGGACCTTAATGAAACGATATTATCTCCAAAAAAAATTAGTGAATGTAAAACAGAAGAACAATTGATATTATATATTAAATTAGATTTATTAAATCAAGCTCTTAATAAAGGAAAATATCCTGAATATAATACTATAACTATTACAGACGAAGAAGAAAAAGATTATACTTTAAACATAAGAGCTATAAATAATGATAATCTTGAAGATAAAATTTCAATTCCTTTTTATTTAGAGAATATAATTCATCCTTTTAGTACAGAAAAAGAAAATAAATACGAACTAAATTATAATATTAACTTTGAAAATATTATAATATCTTCTGTATTATGCATTCAAAACGTTAATTTTAATGGTTCAGTATATTTTCGTAATACTACTCTTCAATCTACTGTTGGATTTTATAATTCTAATTTTAATAAAGTATTAGTATTTTCACATTCTAATTTTTATAAAATGCAACAATTAGAGTTTGATAATATAGAATTCAATAATATGTTATTAGTTGGATATTGTGAATTTAAATGCAGAGTTGAAATTGAAAAATCGAAATTTAATGGAATTTCATATTTTATTAAAAATACATTCAATCATATTTCATTATTTAGACAATGTGAATTAAATAATATTATTGGTTTTTACATATCTAATTTTCAATCAAATTTAGAATTCATAAATACAAATATGAATACAATTATGTATTTTCGTGGTTCTACAATAAATAAATTATTATTTAATGAAATTAAATTTAATGATAATAATTCTATTCTATCAATAGATAATAATTTTATAGAAAACAATTATTATGATAGATTCTTTAATTATCTATTAGAATATGAGAAAAAAGAAATATTAAAAGATATAAATAAAAACAATAATGAAATAAATAAAATGAATTTTTATAATACAAGAATAACAGGAAAAGTTGATTTACAAAATATAGAAGTAAAAGAAGCAGATTTCAAAGGCTCTGTTATTAATGGAGGTTTAATCAATCCTGTTAATTTCAAAGTACATAAATTCGCTAACCGTGAAAGTGCTTTGTTTCTTAAAAATGAGGCTTATGCTAGAAATAATGCTATTGATGCTTTAAAGTATAAGGCTAAAGAAATTGAATGTCATAAAGATGATTTAATGAAATCAGCAAAAGACATTATACAAAACAAGGAATATCCATTTAATAAAAAAATAAAAGAATTATATAAGATTGTTGGAGATATAGCCTCAATATATTTAAGTTCTTTATACAGCGATAATGGGCAGAATTGGATTAAGGCTTTATTTATGACTATATTAATAACAATTATTTGTTTTACTGTTTTTTATATTCCTGATTTGACTGATTCTAATATAATACGCATCTATTATAGAAATCTATTTCCAGAGTTAATAAAATATTTTATACCTACTGATTACAGTCTTATTATAAAATATTCCGCATCTAAACTGAATTTATTTTTAAAAATATTCGGCGTTTTAGTTTATTTTTTAGGCAAGATTTTATTTTGGTACGGCTCTGTGCAGACTGTTCAGGCTTTTAGGAAATTTGCAAAATGGGCTTGATATAATCAAATTGATTTTTTTAATTTTTCGTATTCATCTATAGTGATATTTATGTCTTTTAAAATTTTTCTGATTAAACCTCTTGTTAAATCTTCATTATGAACAGGTATAACAGTAGTAAGACCAATATCATTAATAAAAAATTTATGACTTCCTTTTTGCCTTAATTCTTTGAAACCTAATAACATAAGAATTTTTATCATAGTTTTTGAATCACATATAGACAATTTGCTCATATGCTAACTTCTACCTTGTCAGCCTTTATAAGTTTATTATATTTATAATTATCTTTCAAATAGTTATGTTCTTCTTCAACTTCAAGACAAAGCTCTATAACTTCTTTTATTCTTATGTATAGCTCATCTATTGATTTTGCCTGAGTATAGCAGCTTTTTAATGCAGGCACTGTTGCTATATACATTCCGTCTTCATCTTGCTCTATAATAATGTTAAAATCATATTTAGACATATAAAATCCTATTTATAAGATTTTTTTATTATATAGTTTTTTGATGATTATGCAATTATAGTCATTAATTTTTATTTATTGTCTTTAAATGCTTTATGATTTACTGCATACTGTTCAGGCATTTAGAAAGTTTTCTAAAGGTGCATAATTATAAGGTTGACAAATAATATTTAATGTGTATACTTATGTGTATAAAGTAAGAGGTGTTAAAAATGAAAAGTATTTATTTTTCAATTAACAAGGAGAATATACTTGAAAGCATCAGAAATCATAACACTTCTCAAAAAAGACGGATGGTTTGAAATAGCTCAAAAAGGAAGCCATAAACAATTTAAACATAATACTAAAAAGGGAAGAGTTACAGTACCTTATCATAGTAATGTTGATTTATCTATAGCTGTTATAAAAAGCATAGAAAAACAAGCCAAAATAAAAATTTTAAAAAAGTAGTTTGTTTTATAAGATATTTTATTATGAAAAAAAATATAGAAACATTTGTAGCAAATATATATAAAGTAAAATCTGGTTATAATTCTACATTTTATGATTTTGACGGATGCGTTAGTGCAGGCAAAACTTTAGAAGAAACAATAAATAATTCTAAAATAGCACTTCAAATGCATATTGATGGTATGATAGAAGACGGAGAGAAAATTCCAAAAGCATCTAGCTTAGAAAAAATTATAAAAGAAACAGAAGACGAACCTATAACCAGAATGTTAATAGAAGTGAAAGTTTCAAGAGATAAGAAAAAAAGAATAGATGTTACATTAGATGAAAGTTTGATAAAAATGATAGATAATTTATCTTCAAATAGAAGTGAATTTATAACTATAGCTACTAAAAATTATATATCTAATTATTATAAGTAAATATTATATTTAGGCTGACTGTTCAGGCTTTTAGGAAATTTGCAAAAGGGGGGCTTAATTTATGTTATAATTAAAATATAAAATGTTTTGAGGTTTATTAATGAATAAAAAATTTTTTGCATATATAGAATACGATAAAGAAACCAATGTTTATGTGGGATATATTCCATCAATAGTAGGAGCACATACTCAGGCTGATACTTTGGAAGAGCTTCATATAAAATTAAAAGAGGTTCTGGATTTATGCCTTGAAGAGATGGACAGCGAAGAAAAGAATGCCATTCCAGAGTTTATA
This sequence comes from uncultured Brachyspira sp., assembly GCF_944393015.1. Classification (GTDB taxonomy): domain Bacteria; phylum Spirochaetota; class Brachyspiria; order Brachyspirales; family Brachyspiraceae; genus Brachyspira. The sequence continues at coordinate 10,605 of NZ_CALXYQ010000030.1, read as the reverse complement.
AAAGTTGAAGAAATAGAGCTAGTATGAGTAAGCTAATTTTAAAAGATGCAAAAACCATAGAAAAATTACTGCTTTTATTAGGATTTGTTAAACAAAGACAGAAATGAAGTCATGCATTTTATAAACATGAAGACTGAAGATGTACAGTTATCCCTTTCCACTCAAGTAAAGTAATATCAAGACCTCTTATAAGAAAAATATTAAATGAAATAAATCTTGATGTAGAAGAATATAATAATCTTATAGAAAAACTATAATAATTCAAATTATTTATCAATTAAATATTTTAAAACTATTTAATTAGCTATTTATAAGTTTTATAACTGATTATATAAATTTAAAAATACTCTCAATCTATTATATTTTTACGCTAATTTTCTTTTTTATTTTTACTGTTATTATAACTGCTTCTAAAATTTTTATTATATTTAAAGCACTTGATATATAGTTTGTATAAAGTATAATGCTAAAATGATAATAGATATTCTTACACTTTTTCCAAAATTTTATGAAAGCACCACTTCTTTCGGTGTTATATCAATGGCTCTCAATGAAAAAAAAATAGATTTAAATATTGAAGATATGAGAATCTACGGAGAAGGCAATTATAAAAAATGCGATGATTATCCTTATGGCGGAGGGCCCGGAATGATTATGACTTATAATATTTTTAAAAAATATTTTGAAAGTCATAAAAGAGGATATACAATTATTTTCTCGCCTTCAGGAAAAACTCTCACTCAGCAAAAAATAAAAGAGCTTGCAAATAAAGAACATATAACAATGATACTAGGACATTATGAGGGAATAGATTACAGAGTTGAAGAGAAATATGCAGATGAGGCTTTGAGTATAGGCGATTATGTATTAAGCGGAGGAGAGATACCTGCCCTTTTATTGTTAGATACTATTGCGAGATATAAAGGTGTTATGAATAATGAAGAGTCTGTTATAAGCGATACATTTGAAGAAAACAGCAATGGACTTTTAGAATATGAACAGTATACAAGACCGCCTGAAATAGATGATATGAAAGTGCCTGAAATACTTCTTTCTGGAAATCATAAAAATATTGATGAATACAGAAGAAAAAGAAGCATTATAAAAACTTTTGCAAACAGAGCAGATTTATTTTCAAAAATCAATCTTAATAAAAAAGATATAGAAACTATTTTTGAATATTTAAAAGAAAATAATAATAAATAATCGGAGTATTTAATAAATGCAGATAAGAAAAACTACAGTTAATGACATTGATAAAATTTTAGAAATATTTGATTATGCTAGAAAGTTCATGGCTGAAAATAATAATCCCAATCAATGGGTTGACGGATATCCGGGAAAAAGTGATGTTGAATTGGATATAAAAAATGACAGCAGTTATGTATGCTTAGATGATAATGGAGAGATAATCGGTACTTTTTCTTTTGCTGTAGGAGAAGATGAAAATTATGATAAAATATATGACGGTAATTGGCTTAATGATAAAGAATACGGCACTATACATAGAATAGCTGTACTTGGAGGAAGAAAAGGTGTTGCTTCTTTTTGCCTTAATTATTGTTTAGGCGTATGCAGCAATATTAGAATAGACACTTATAAAGATAACATACCTATGCTTAACTTCCTTAAAAAAGAAGGCTTCAAGCAATGCGGAACTATCATTTTAAAATTAAACGGCGGTAAAAGAATAGCATTTCAAAAAACTGTTTAATAGTTATGAAATTTAATGACTCCGTTTTCTACCATAAAGCCATACACTGAATCATCAAACATATGTATTCCTCTTAATTTAGTAAATCCGTCCGTACCTAAATATTCTTTAGAATGGTTTTGAGATAGGAAAGGATTAGTTTTTATAAAGAAATACATTCCATTATCCATTCCTGTATATGTAACCCTACCCGTACTTGACATGCCTACCGCCAAAGAATTATCACGGCATGGTATTTTATAAGATTCTTTTAATTTAAAATTATCCAATTTTGAAGTATATATAATATCTTCCTGATGCTTACCCTCAACTATATTCATTGTAAGTATAGCGAGCACTTCTTTTTCAGGAACATAAACGCAATCAACTATTTCTCTATATGACATTTTACCAGTGTCAATATACTCTACTTCTTTAAGAGAATATCTGTTTTCCATTTTACCGCTGTCCATATCATATATATCAAGAATAGGTATTCTGTCTTTATCTCTTTTTAAGATAGCAAATTTATGATTAGTTAGAGTTAATAATTTCACTAATGATTCATATTCATTATCTATAATTGTATCTATACTATAAAGTGTATTTCCATCTGGAGATATTTTATTTAAAGAAACTAAACCTACTTTTGTATAATTAGTATTTGTTACTTTAACTGTATACGTTTCTATTTGAGGAGCATCATCTCCTTCAGTAGAAGGACTTTCAGAAGGCAAAGACATCATCACATTACTAACAACTACATCACCTACATATCTTAAATTGTATCCGGTTATATATATATTAGAATTTGAATCTATAAGAGAGATTTCAGAAGTTTCAAGATTTTTATATTCTAATGGAAAATATCTTACATTACTTCCTGAAGCTATTACCATTCTCGAATTATATAAATCTAATGCATAAACTGTATCATTCTTTACCCTATAAAATTCACCGAAATAATATTCATTATCAACTTTATATATCTTAGGGCTATCTAAATCAACAAATTCATTGCTGTAAATTCCTATATCTTTACCAAGAGAAAGCTCAGTAACAACCTTAGCAGGAACTATTAAAGGCTTAGGCAAACATGAAATTAAAAATAAAAGTATAAATAATAATATAAATATTTTCTTCTTCATAATCTCTACAATCTTAATACAAAAAATTATAATGCTTCAATTAATTCTTTCAAAGTCAAAGTAGAAGTTCCTCTCTTACCCACAACAACACCAGCAGCAGCATTAGCAATTTCAGAAGAATCTTTAAATGATAAACCAACTGACAAACACATAGCAAGTACGGATATAACAGTATCGCCGGCACCTGAAACATCAAATACACTTTTCGCCTTTGTAGGTATTATATAAGGAACATTTTTATCTTTAAGTTTTATATCTTTATCAAATAAAGCCATTCCATTAGCACCCAAAGTTATCATTAACTTTGATAAACTTAATTTTTTTATGATATTATCTCCTAAAATCTTTATAGCCTTTTCATCAAATTCATAAAAAGGAGATTTGCTTTCTGCACCTTCTACAGCCTCTTTCAAATTAGGAGTCATAAGAGTAGCCTTTTTATAAAAGGAAAAATGCTTTATAGCAGGATCAACTAATACAGGCTTATTTTTTTTATTGCATATATCTATTATCTTTTTTGATAGCTGCTTTGTAATTACACCTTTAGCATAATCGCTTATTATAACAACATTATAATTATCTACATTATTAATAAATGCTTTTTCTATATTCTTTACAATATTAGAAGAAAAAGGACTGGTATTTTCTTCATCTATTCTTACTATCTGCTGAGTGCCTGCTACTATTCTTGTTTTTGCTATAGTGTATCTTGTATCATCTACCACGATTCCTTCAACAGATATATTAGAATAATTCATACTATCCATTATTATATCTGCCGATTTATCTTTTCCTATAACCCCTATCATGAATATATTGTCATTATTATTATTTCCAAGTAAAGCTGATATATTTCTTGCAACGTTTCCGGCACCGCCTAAATAATTTTCTTCATGATTTACATGAAGTACAGGCACAGGAGCTTCAGGAGATATTCTTATAACATCTCCATAGGTAAATCTGTCAAGCATCAAATCACCTATAACAAGAACTTTAGCATCTATTATTTTTTGGGCTTTATCTTTTAAGTCCATATAATTTTAATTCCTATAAATTTATAATTTTTAAAATTATAACATAAATTATAAAAAAAAGTAAATACAAATATCTAAAATTACATATCATTATAATATCAAAACAGCTTGTAATTTTTACGAATATAAATTATTATTATTTTTCATAAAACTTCAAATACAAAACATATTATAATAAATAAAAATTAATTTAAGAGATGAAATAAAATATGATAAAATTGAATAAAATAATAAAAGAAATTAAACAAAAGAAAATATATTTTTTAATAGCATTATTAATTTTTATAGCAGATACAGTATCTAAATATTTTATAGATAAATACTTGCAGGAAACTATTATTAAAAGAGTAATAGGAGATATATTAATATTCATATATACAAGAAATTACGGTGTATCTTTCGGTTTTCTAAATAATGTACCTGAAACCATTCAGCATATAATACCAGAATTATTAAAAGTTATAGTATTCATAGCTATGATTGTAATTTTCTTTATAATGCTTTCTATCAATGTAAAAAAACAAAGATTATCTATGATAGGCTTTACTATGGTTCTTGGAGGAGCTATGGGAAATTTGGTTGATAGAATTATGAGAGGTTATGTTACTGATTTTATAAGTATGGGATTCAATGAAACTATAAGATTTCCTTATAATTATAATATCGCTGATGCTTCTATCACAATAGGGATATGTATTATAGCTATAGGAGTATTCTTTTTTAAAGAAGATTTTGATAAAAAGAAAAATATAGAATCTGATAAGAACAACACTGAAAATAATTAATTATGAGTATAGAAGAAAGAGAATTAGAAAATAATAGTATTGATGCAGAAGAAATAGAAGATGATGAAATTGATTTAAGCAATTCTAATAATAAAAAATCATTCATTATAACAGAAGATGATATAGGTAAAAGATTAGATACATTTATAAGCGAAAAATTAAATATCACTAGAAGCCAAGTAAAAAATTATTTAACTTCTATAATCGTAAATGATGCTGAAAAAAAATTATCATACTCTCTCAAATTAAATGATAATATAATAATTAATTTAGATAATATCTTAAAAGAAAAAACAGATACAGCAAACCCATTACCTGAAAACATTGATTTAGATATACTTTACGAAGATAAATATTTACTAGTAATAAATAAGCCTGCCGGTATGAGTGTGCATTGTTCCCCTTCTGAAATGAGCGGTACTTTAGTTAATGCTCTTCTATACAAAATAAAAGATTTTGATTTTGTTGGAAATAAAGAGAGAGCAGGAATTATACACAGATTAGACAAAGATACATCAGGACTTATGATTATTGGAAAAAATGCGAATATAGTATCTAGCATTCAAGAGCAATTTAAAAATAGAACTATAAAAAAGATTTATCATGCAATTGTTATAGGCGTACTAAAAGATAATTATATGGAAATAAATCTGCCGATAGGAAGGCATCATGTATACAGAAAAAAAATGACTGTAAGAGATGATGGTAAAGAAGCACTCACTCATATAAAAGTTTTAAAAAGGTTCAAAGCCCATACACTCATAGAAATTAATCTTAAAACAGGCAGAACTCATCAAATAAGAGTTCACTCATCATATAAAGGTTTTCCTGTAGCAGGTGATAAAATATATTCTAAAAGTTTCAATAAATATTCAGGCCTTATGTTAGTAGCTAAAAAAATAGAGTTTGTCCATCCAATTACCAAAGAAACATTAGATTTTGAAATAGATTATCCTGATTATTTCAAAGAATTCCTATATTCTGATAATATATAAAAATATGTAAAAATTTATATAAAAATACACATTAACGTCATTTTTTGTCATCATTATATATTAGTATATTGTTATGAGGATATGACAATGACAGATAATGATTTTGAGAAATTGATTAAATGGGCTAGAAAAAACGATGCATACAATATTCTAAGTATGACTAAAAAACAAATAAGTTCATCAAAAGAATTGAATTTGAGCAACTTGGATATTGAGAAAGTGCCTATAGAAATTTTTAAACTTACAAATATAGAAAAACTTTATTTATCTTTAAACTATATAGAAAAAATTCCAAAACAAATAAAAAACTTAAAAAAATTAAAAGTGCTTGATATATCTGCTAATAATATAAAAATCCTTCCAAAAGAAATATTTGATTTAAAAATGCTTGAATATTTGAATATATCTAATAACTATATTGATGAAATTGATAATGATATAGAAAAGCTCATAAACTTAAAAGAACTAGACATAAGCAGCTGCAACATATCTTCTCTTCCTGAAGGCATATTCAAATTGCATAATATTGAATTTCTTGATATATCAGTCAATAAAATAAAAAAGATAGATAAGAAAATAAAGAATTTAGAAAATTTAGAAGAACTAATTATTGATTCAAACAAATTAAAAAGCATACCTAAAGAGATAAATAATTTAAAAAAATTAAAGATATTGTCAATCTTTTAAATCCCGCCCTTTAGATTTAAAAGCGATATCTGCATTAAAAATTTTATTTATATTAAAAGCCTATTTAGAAAAAGCATACCCCCCCAAAAATTTAATTAGATTTTTAATCTGCTTCACGCACGGTGAATCGATTTTTTTATATAATCAACATGTTATTATTAATAAGCATATACTTATAGCTTAGCTCTGCGTGCGGTGAGTAAACAACAAATTTAAAAAAATCTTGGGTGGGCAGCAAAAATAACTGATAAAAACTAAAAAGAAAAATAATTCAAAAATGACAGAATAAATTAAAAAGCCTAAAGGGTGGGCAAATGTAATTAAATTTTAAAACTTAATTACATACCACGCCCTTTAGATTTAAAAACTATATCTGCATTAAAAATTTTATTTGTCTTAAGAGCTAACTTAGAAAAAGCATACCCGCTCTAGCGTTTATTAGATTTAAAATCTGATTTCCTAGTACTTTTTTTATTAATTGATTTATTATTTTTTTTGCCTGTGACTTTTTTATCTTTTTTATTTTCAGAAAATTCAGACTTATTATTTTTCTTCTGCATTTTTCCTTTAAATGTAGAGGACTTTTTAGTAACCAATCTTTTTTTCTTAGGCTTAGCTTTGGCCCATTTGGATTTATCATGAACTTTTTTATTTTCTTCTTTATCGTTTGAAATACTATCTTCATAATTTTCATCTTCTATATCATCAGGAATATTTTCAAATATACTTTCAATATCTTTCAATTTTTTATCTTTTTGCTTGAAGAAGAAATCTATCTCTTTTTTAGTTAAATCTCTTATATGACCAGCCTCTAAAGTTCCGGAAACTTCATCGTATTTGCTGACACATCCTACAGATATTCTCTCCAAATCTATAACTTTGTAACCAAGATAATCAAAGATTTTTCTTATCTCTCTGTTTTTTCCTTCGTTGATAGTTAATCGTATTTTACTTTGTATTCTACCCTTTGATAATATTTTAAATTTAAAAAGCGAATATGAAACATTTTTAATTGTGATACCTTTGCTTGCATTTAAGAGAGCTTCAGAATCTATCTTGCCATTAACAGTAACATCATAAACCTTTAAAATCTCATAAGAAGGATGAGTAATGATATTAGCAAACTCTCCGTCATTTGTTATTATCATTATGCCTCTTGATTCGGAGTCAAGCCTTCCAGCATAAAAAAGCCTTTCTTTAATGCCCTTAAAAAATTCTGTGATGATTCGCCTTCCAGGTAAATATTTTGTAGTGCTTACAACACCAATAGGTTTATATAATGCCATATACCTTTTTGTCTGTCTTTTTATTAATTCTCTGTCAATAGAAACAGAATCATCTTCTTTAACCCTATAAGCAGGATCGAGTATAACCTGATTATTTACCCTCACTCTTCCTGACATTATAGCCTTCTCGCAGTTTCTCCTGCTTGCAAAACCGGATTCTAATATAACCTTTACAAGCCTAACAGCTTCTTCATTTTGTTGCTTTTTCATATTTATTAATAGCCTTTTGAATTTTATAAGTTTTATACTATACTGAAAAAATTTAAGTTTGTCAACTATTAGTCTATACCCATTAGGTAAGCTTCGCGGAGACTTTCCGCACGGTATTGCAAATTATTATGGATAGCCAACTATACGCGACCGAAGGAAGTACTGTAAAGTATGCGGCTGATTACTTGTTATTATACAATATATAGTGAAAATTTTTAACTTTCTCAAATTTTTTATTGTTCTTTTTCCAGCCGCATACGCTCTGCGGACTTCGTCAAAGAACCAAAAAGTGCAAGTATAGAATTAGTACTAAATAATACTAAAATCATATTACATATAAGATAATTTATTAATTTAATCTAAAATATAGCCCTTAGCCTGCCAAAGGAACTCTTTGCGAAAACGCAATTGCTAGAACTTTATATTTGAAAAATACTTATTAAAATAGGATATAACCTAATGTAGATTAAAATTATCGTATTACACTATATTCAATACAATTTTTTAAATATTAAACTGTAGTATTGTATTTATTGTATATTGTTCATATAATTATTTAGATATACAAAAACTATAATTCTATAAAAAAATTATAAAGAACTTTCATCTACCTCTGTAGCCTGCAATTTGCTTTTTAATTTATCTATCATGTTTCCTTCAACTGCCTTCTGAAATTGTATAGCCACATCTTTATTTTTAGTGAAATGAGGTATAGCTTTTGCTACCAAATCATTTATACGTTTATCTGTCTGTGTCATATCATATATATGATCAGGTAATGCCACTATTAAAACAGCACCTTTACTTTCTATGGGGTTTCCTTGAGATAATAAAGAGTATATAGTAGGGCTTTCTGACTCTATAAATGAAAGTATTTTATTATAGAATATTCTTCTCTTATCATTTGGATTTAAAGGAACATCGTATTGAGGTTTAGACTGATTCACTGCCGAAGCATTATTATTAGATGCATTATTGTTATTGCTTAAGCTTTCAAATCCATAATCTTCATTAATAGAAGAAGATACTGCCTGCATATTTGTAGATATTATATCTACAGGACGAATCAAATTATCAGTATTAAGAAGCAAAAGCATACGCATTTCAAATATAGTTCTAGTATTTGAAGCACTTCTTATACGCTCTTCAGTTGATAATATATAATCAAGTATTCTCTCTATTTCATCATCGCTGTAATGATTAGCAAAAACTTTTAAATCATCTCTCTCATTCTCTGTTATCTCTAATAACTTTATATCATCTATACCGCTTTTTATCATAAGCACAACACGTATATACTCGATTATACTGTTTATGAATGTTCTAGGCTCTACAGACTCCTCAAATAATTTCTTCACAAATTCAAAATAAGTTTTTTTATCTCCTGAAATCATGATATCAAAAAACTCTTTGACAAAAGAAAAATTATTTCCGCCCACAACAGCATTAACATCTGCACTTGTTATATACTTTTTATCTGTAGTGTATGCAATCATCTTTTCAAGTATAGTTTCACTGTCGCGTACAGAACCTCTGGCTTGTTTAGCTATTAAGAAAATTGCCTCTTCATCATATTTAATATTTTCTTTATCAAGTATGCCTTTTAATATTTTCTCTAAGTCTTCTATACCAAGAGATTTAAAAGTATATTGCTGACAGCGGCTTCTTATAGTAGGAAGTACCCTTTCAGCTTCAGTAGTAGCAAGTATAAAAACCACATGAGCAGGAGGTTCTTCTAATGTTTTAAGCAAAGCATTAAAAGCCTCATTAGTTATCTGATGCACCTCGTCTATGATATATACTTTATATTTTCCAGCAACAGGAGATATTCTTACATTTTCAATAATAGTTCTTATATTCTCTATACCTCTGTTGCTAGCACCGTCAATTTCTATAACATCAAGAGGAGTGCCGTTTTCTATTTGAGTACAAGAAGGACAAACTCCGCAAGGCTTATCAGTAGGGCCATTAACACAGTTTAAGGCTTTAGCTATAATTCTAGCAAGAGAGGTTTTACCTACACCATGAGCACCTGAAAAAAGATATGCATGTGCTACTTTGTTTTGAGCTATACTTTTTGATATTGTTTTAGTGATATGTTCCTGCCCTATAACTTCTTCAAAAGTTTGAGGACGGTATTTTCTTGCAATTACTTTATAGTTTTCAGCCATATTTACAATGTTCCATTTAAATTATTTTTTGTATTATTTTAAGCTATTTTAACAGACTATATTTATTTGTCAATTTAAGTGTTTATTAAAAAATTGACTAAATAATGATTATTCTCTTTCTTTTATTATAACTTCTATGGTGTCTCCTGTATGCTTATTTATAGTTTTTATATATTTTTTATGTGTGCCGACACCTGCCTAGCAAGGCGGACTTCGTCAAAGAACCTTATATGCTCAATAAGCTCAGATACACTTCACGAAAGACTGCATTTTATAAAGTCTTCTAGAAAACTACTATTTTTATGTTGAATAAAATAGTACTAATTAAAAAAATTATAGAACCTGCATATATTTTTATAATAAAGATATATGCAGTTTATAAAAGTCTTTACTTTATAAAATAAGATTTTACTGTTCCGTATATTGATGAAGTAAATCTTTTATTAATTTCTAAAGGATTTACGCATTCTTCATCATCATAGTTTCCGTTTTCATCTAGCTTGTGGAAAGTAATATCTCTAAATGTTACTTTTTCGTTAGCCTCTATTCCAAACCACATATATTCAAAATCTATACGGCATGCAATATTTAATATA